>CALCSG010000001.1 GCA_937894085.1 uncultured Gammaproteobacteria bacterium
CGGACCATCCACCACCAACTATCACAACTCTCGGACCTTTTTTAGCAGGAATTGCAGCCGGAGAAGAATATGGGCCTCTTATAACAGGCACTTCCAGATTTTCAGATTGAGCTAAACTTTGACCGCCAATTGTTGCAGTTGCCAAAGCTGCCGAAGACTGTAGAAAAGTGCGTCTATTTATTTTTTTAGTCATCGGTATATCCTTTAATAAAAATCGGTATTACGCCAGTTCATAGAAGGAGCTCGCTCCTCTTCAGGAACAGGCAGGTATGAAATATAATTGACTATCAGCCCCAACTGTTCATCAGAGAGCTGTTGAGCAATAGCCTGCATTACAGGGTTTACGGTTCTAAGTCCTGATTTAATCAGTTTTATCTGTCTTTTAACATAAGGATAATGTTGACCGTAAAGTTTAGGCGTGGATGTTTCATTATTACCCTCTCCCTGAGTACCATGACAACTTGCACAATGCTTCTTATAAAGTAACTCACCTGTTTTATATTCATCGCTAAAATCATTCCAGGGTCCTTTTTTATGCTGCGGATGCATCGGTAAAGTAGATATATAAACCACTACATCTGCTAGCGACTGATAACCCCCGATTGTTCGTTCCTGCACAAAAGGATACATCGTCGGGTTTTCTCTACGACCACTACGAATATCAAGCAACTGCTGAATCAAAACATTTTGATGTTGACCGGCTATCTGGGGATAAGCACCGTCATTATTTCCCCAGCCTTCAGGTAAATGGCAGGATGCACAAATTTCATAGATACGCTGACCATTTTTCAAATCGGGTTCAAATGAAAGTTTGATAATAACTGGATCAGCAAAAGCTGAACTCAAAAATGAAGACAGGAGTATTATTAACACTGCCAACCGGTGAACCTTAGAAACCATATTTTTAACCTGTTTATAGAATTTATAGTTATTTTTTAGCTTAGAGTACATAGTACTTTAGAGTAAAGACCTGAATCAATTCTATAAATATTTAAGAAACTTTAAGGGAGACAAAAAAAAGCCCCGTAAACGGGGCTTTTATTGTTATACCTGATGAACAAAGTTGCTCATCAGAGGTACCAGGGAGCGAATGTCCGCAATGATTCTACATCATGCCGCCCATTCCACCCATGCCACCCATTCCACCCATATCAGGGGCAGAATGATCATCTTTAGCAGGCTGATCAGCAATCATACATTCAGTAGTAATCAGCAGACCGGCAACTGAAGCGGCATTTTGTAATGCTGAACGAGTCACTTTGGTAGGATCAAGAATACCCATTTCAATCATATCGCCATATTCACCATTGGCTGCGTTATAACCGAAGTTGCCTGTTCCATTCGCGACTTCGTTCGTTACAACAGAGGCTTCATCACCCGCGTTAGCAACGATTTGACGTAAAGGCTCTTCCAGTGCACGACGTGCAATATCAATACCGACATCCTGATCGTGGTTATCACCTTTAAGATCAGCAATTGCAGCACGGGCACGAATCAGAGCAACACCGCCGCCAGGTACAACACCTTCTTCAACTGCTGCACGAGTTGCATGCAGAGCATCTTCAACACGAGCTTTCTTTTCTTTCATCTCGATCTCAGTGGCCGCACCAACTTTGATAACTGCAACACCGCCGGCTAATTTAGCTACGCGTTCCTGCATTTTTTCCTTGTCATAGTCAGAAGAAGTTTCTTCAATTTGCGCCTTAATTTGAGCAATACGACCCTGAATTTCTTCGCTGCTTCCGGCACCATCAACGATGGTAGTGTTTTCTTTAGAGATAGAAATTTTCTTGGCAGAACCTAAATCTTCCAGAGTAGCTTTTTCCAGACTTAAACCCACTTCTTCAGAAATAACCTGACCACCTGTTAACAGAGCAATATCCTGCAACATGGCTTTACGACGATCGCCGAAGCCAGGTGCTTTAACGGCACAAACCTTAACGATTCCACGCATGCTGTTAACAACCAGAGTAGCCAGAGCTTCGCCTTCGATATCTTCAGCAATAATCAATAATGGCTTACTCGCTTTTGCGACGCCTTCAAGGATCGGTAACAGATCACGGATGTTAGATATTTTCTTGTCATACAGAAGAATCAACGGTTCTTCCAGTTCAGCAGTCATAGTCTGCTGATCATTTACAAAGTAAGGAGACAAATAACCACGGTCAAACTGCATACCTTCTACAACGTCCAGTTCATTTTCAAAAGATGAACCTTCTTCAACAGTGATAACGCCTTCCTTACCTACTTTTTCCATGGCTTCAGCGATTATACCGCCAACGCTGGCATCGGAATTAGCCGAGATAGTGCCAACCTGGGCAATTGCTTTATTATCGGCACAGGGAGTTGACAGTGTATGTAAATAGTCTACAGATGCAGCGACTGCCTTATCCAGACCGCGCTTAAGATCCATTGGATTCATACCAGCTGCAACGGCTTTCATTCCTTCACGAACGATAGCCTGGGCCAGCACGGTTGCTGTAGTGGTACCGTCACCGGCAATATCAGAAGTCTGTGATGAAACTTCCTTAACCATCTGCGCACCCATATTTTCGAACTTGTCTTCAAGTTCAATTTCTTTCGCAACAGAAACACCATCTTTAGTGACCGTTGGTGCACCAAAACTTTTTTCCAGAACCACATTACGTCCTTTAGGACCTAATGTAACTTTAACTGCATTAGCCAGAATGTTAACGCCTTTGACCATGCGACTACGCGCATCATCACCAAATCTTACTTCTTTTGCACTCATTAGAATTACCTTTAAATTAGTCTTTATTCAACAACAGCCATGATGTCATCTTCGCGCATGATCAACAGATCTTCTCCGTCAACCTTCACTTCAGTACCGGAGTACTTGCCGAACATCACCTTATCACCGACTTTAAGATCTAAAGCTCGAACTTCACCTGCTTCTGTGATTTTGCCATTACCTACAGCCAGAATTTCTCCAGTACTGGGTTTTTCTGTGGCTGAATCAGGAATTACGATTCCACCGGCTGAAGTACGTTCTTCTTCCATACGTCTGACGACCACACGGTCATGCAAGGGACGAATATTCATTTATTAGACTCTCCAAATGATTAATTGATTATTACCAGTCATTACCGGTTTTAATAAATCCGGCTCCTACTGCTTAGCACTCTAAGGCTTAGAGTGCTAATTCTAGTCCGCAAAGCGGAAGTGTCAACTTATATAAGGGAAGTTTTCGAAGTTTCAAGAAGAATTTAAAAAGAAATATAAATTACACAATAACAGGGTTTTACAGTGCCAGTGATACGAGATTATATTTTTAGACCAATTTGAAATATTTATGCTGAATTAATACAAACAAGCTGTTTATTCGTTGTCTTTATGATATTTAACGCCCTCAATGACATTATCATGTGTAGAGTTATCTGGCGATTGAGATTGATTTGGGCTATACATCGAGAAACTACCGGAAGCCATTAATCTGGCTGACAGCTTACTAATAATAAATGATCGCGTTAGAGGAAACAAAAGTAAAAAACCGACGGTATCTGTAAAAAAACCGGGGGTCAGCAGAAATGCACCCGCAATCACCAAAGCAAAACCTTCCAGCAATTCCTGAGCGGGCATTTGACCACTATTTAATTTAGCCTGTGCTCTGGTAAGAGTGGATAAGCCCTGACTTTTTAGTAACTGCACGCCAATTATAGCCGTTAAAACGACGAAAAAAATTGTCCATAAAGCCCCTATCACCTGCCCTACCTGAATTAGGATATAAATCTCTATTACTGGAACAATCAAAAAGATAAGAGCAAAAACTGGAAACATAGTCACCTCAAGAATAGAATACGCGCTTTCTAAAAATATAACGGATATTTAGTTAGCTTTGAATACACTATATAAGGTTAACTCCCGAGCAATCAACATTTATCATAAAATGCAGCGTCTTGTGACTCTGTGTTTAAGTGAATGTTAAGCTTTCCCAGCTAAAAACAGGTATCCTTAATGACTGATATTGTTTTAATACTAACGACCTGACCGGATGAAGATAGCGCCAGGCAAATGGCAAATAACTGGGTAAACAAAAATCTTGTTGCCTGCGTAAACATTTTACCTAAAATGCTGTCTATTTATAAATGGGATGGTGAAATCCACAACAGCACGGAATACCAGATGTTGTTAAAAACGACAGCAAAGCGTAGCGAACAACTAAAGCAGGTCATTCTACAAAATCATCCTTATGAATGTCCTGAAATACTGATTATGCCTGTCACTGGCGGACATGACGACTATATGAACTGGATTACAGGAAATACTAAATGAATTTTTTGAACACGTTTTTACTGGTTTCTTTATTACTGCTAAACACTACCATTGCTACTGCCCAGCAGGACGAGTTGTTACCGCCTGAACAGGCTTTCAGCCTGCAAGCATGGGTCGAAGGTGATAGCGTCATTGCAGAATATAACATTGCTCCCGGTTATTATATGTACCGTGATGCCTTTCAGTTCAATATGGAAACTGACGGGGTTATTTTCGCTGAACCACGTGTTCCGGATGGAAAAATCAAACATGATGAGTTCTTTGGTGATGTAGAAATTTACCGGGACAGTGTTGCCATAACTCTTCCACTGGAATATCAAAATGCTAGCAGGCCCTTTTCTATAAACATTAAAACTACCGGTCAGGGCTGTGCCGATATGGGGGTTTGCTACCCGCCACTTTATCAGTCTTTAGCAATGAAACTGTCCGATACAGCCAAAGTGTCTGCCTCTGCGTATGAATTCAACCCTGTCAAGGTCGCATCAGCAAGCATCGGCCAGGGTGCCGGCGAATTACAGAATATACTTTCCCAGGCTGCTCAAACTATCGCCCCTGCCATAGCTCCGGATGCAGCAACAACTGATGATGAGACGGCTTCAATGTCAAACCCTCTCGCGCTTTTACAGGCGTTTGGAGGCGACATTGGCCTGGAAGATGAAGATGAAATTCCTGAACCAGATAAAGCATTCCAGCTTGCTGCAACAATCGACAACAACAATGTTATCCAGTCAGAAATACAGATTTACAAGCATACCTATCTTTATAAAAACAAGATGAAGGTAGAACTGCTGGATGGTGACGGGCATAGCCTCGGGGCGATTTTACTGCCGAAGGGCGATGAAAAAAATGACGAATTTTTTGGCCTGATGGAGGTTTATCATGACTTCTACAAGGTCGCTATTCCACTAATATCCGAAGCTCAGGCCAGCAACCAGTTGACACTCGCTTATAAATACCAGGGATGTGTGGAAGATAAAATTTGTTACCCACCAATCACCAAATATTTCAAGGTAAACCTGAATGATCGTTCGCTGGATATTTCGGATGATAAGCCTGTCATTAATGAGACAGAGGCCTACATCAATACTTCAACTGACTCAACAACTCCTGCTAACACTGGAAATGCAGTTAAACAGGAGCAAACCGAACAGGATCGCTTTGCTGGCATTATCGCCAAAGAAAGCCTGTTTATTATTATCGGTTCATTCTTCCTGGCAGGCCTGTTATTAACGTTTACCCCCTGTGTGTTCCCGATGATCCCGATTCTGTCAGGCATTATTGCCGGACAGGGCGATAAAATCACCACACGTAAAGCCTTCACGCTATCACTGGTATATGTTTTAGCGATGGCTTCAACCTACGCAGTAGCCGGAGCTGTAGTTGGACGCTTCGGAGCGGAATTTAATATTCAGGCCTGGTTCCAGGATCCGCTCATCCTCAGCATCTTTGCAGCTATCTTTGTCTTACTCTCGCTCTCTATGTTCGGTTTTTATGACCTGCAAATGCCTTCATTTATCCAGAGCAAACTAACAGAATTCAGCAATAAACAGGAAGGTGGCAACCTGATAGGCGTGGGAATCATGGGTCTGCTTTCTGCACTTATTGTCGGCCCCTGTATTACAGCACCACTGGTAGGCGCACTGGTATTCATCTCTCAGACTCAGGACTGGCAACTGGGTGGACTCGCACTATTTGCACTGGGCATGGGCATGGGTACCCCGTTATTAATAATTGGTACGACAGCCGGTAACCTGTTACCAAGGGCTGGCACCTGGATGGATGCAGTAAAAGCCGTATTTGGCGTTGCACTAATCGCGGTCGCTATCTGGTTGCTTGAACGCATTCTACCTACCTCCGTCACCATGCTGTTAATGGCTATGCTGATTATTGTGTCCGCTATTTACATGGGTGCCATCGAAAGCTTACCTGAAGGATCAAGTGGCTGGAAAAAATTATGGAAAGGTGTCGGACTTGTCATGTTGTTCTATGGACTATTATATTTATACGGTGTTGCTGCCGGCAGTAAAGATCTTATCCAGCCCCTCAAGGGTATCACTGGATCAACAGTGGTTGCTTCTGCCGCAGGCAATACCAGCCAATCCCATATTGCATTTAAACAAATCAAAGGGGAAGCAGGCTTGCGACAGGCTCTGGCAGATGCGAAAGGTAAACCGGCCATGCTTGATTTCTATGCTGACTGGTGTATTTCCTGTAAAGAAATGGAAAAGTATGCATTTACTCACCCTGATGTGTTAACAGCTCTGAAAGGATTTCAAACCTTACAGACAGACGTTACTGATAACGACAAAACCGATAAATTATTCATGAAATCACTAGGTATTTTTGGCCCGCCGGCTATTTTATTCTTCGATAGAAATGGTCAGGAAATTGAAGGCAGTCGGGTAGTCGGCGAAATGAGTGGAGAGAAATTTGCTGCCCATATTATTAAATATAGTAGCCAGCTGTAAAAATGAATTTTGATCGTAACCTGGTATTGGTACTGATATTTAGCCTGATTTCTGTTGTCGCAGGAGTCGCTTTCTACCGTTTGACTATGGAGCAACCTGAATTTATCAGTGCCAGAACTAACGTGGATGCTACTCCTTATCGCTCAACAGACCCTTTAAAACCGACAATACCAGATTTTAAAAATATTGTATTGAATGACCTGGAAATGAGTCCTCGTCATCTCAGCGAATGGAAGAACCCTGTTTTAATCGTCAATTTCTGGGCTCCCTGGTGTCCACCCTGCCTACGTGAAATTCCAGCTTTGGTAGAATTACAGCAAACGTATCAGCAACAAATTCAGCTCATTGGACTTTCTTTCGATACACAACAAAATGTTGCCGCGTTTAGTGAAAAGTCCCCTATCAACTATCCGCTCCTGCTAGTGCAAAAAGAATCAACAATGATTAACAGTTATTTTAGTAACAATACCAGGGCTTTACCTTTCACGGCTATTTTAAATGAACAGCGTGAAATTATTTTTTCACACAATGGAGAAATCACTAAAGAAATGCTGGAAACTCAAATTAAAGCGCTTCTTTGAACACAGCAACTTTAATAATAAATTTTTAGCGGATTACTCTTTTCAGAAAAAACATTGCCTCTAACATCGTTAATTTAGTATAAAACTGGACACGATCATGCGGCTATGTGAGAATTGCATGCTAATTTCAATATATCGATATAATCAATAAAACATGCCCAATATTCTGGTCATACACGGTCCAAACCTCAACCTTCTTGGACAACGCGAACCCGGTCATTACGGTGTAGATACACTGCAATCCATCAACCTGCAGTTAGCTGAACTGGCGAAGGATAACTCATCGACACTTTTTACCTTCCAGTCAAATCATGAGGGTCAGATTATCGATCGTATTCATCAGGCTTTGACGGAAGCTATCGATTTCATTGTTATAAACCCTGCCGCTTTCACTCACACCAGTGTCGCTATTCGGGACGCCTTTCTGGCATGCAGCATTCCTTTTATAGAAGTTCATTTATCAAATGTACATGCGCGTGAAGAATTCAGGCAACATTCCTATTTATCCGATATCGCCGTTGGCGTCATAAGCGGGCTTGGCAAAGACAGTTATTTACTGGCTCTGCAGGCCGCGATATCCCGTTGTATTAAATAATTTAAACAGAACTAAACAGGTTAGAGATAATTCATGGATATTCGTAAAATAAAAAAACTCATTGAATTGCTGGAAGAATCAGGTATCGCCGAACTCGAAATCAGGGAAGGCGAAGAATCCGTTCGTATCAGCAGACAATTTGTTGCCGCGCCTGTCGCAGCAGCACCTGCTGCCATTACGGCTTCTCAGGTTATTCCTGCTGCAGCTACGGCTACAGCAGAACCGGATGTGGTCGAAGAGGCTGCCGGGCATCAAATTAAATCCCCCATGGTTGGCACCTATTACTCGGCTGCTTCACCAACATCAGGACCTTTTGTAGAAGTTGGTAAAAATGTCAATATTGGTGATACTTTATGTATTATCGAAGCGATGAAAATGATGAACCAGATCGAAGCAGATCGAGCCGGAACGATTAAACAAATCAAGCTTGCAAATGGACAGCCTGTCGAATTCGACCAGGTTTTATTTGTCATCGAATAGAGATACCCTGATATGTTAGAAAAAATTGTAATCGCCAATCGCGGTGAAATAGCTCTGCGTATTCTCAGAGCCTGTCGCGAAATGGGTATACAAACAGTCGCAGTACATTCCACAGCAGATAGAGATCTGAAGCATGTTCGTTTAGCCGATGAATCTGTCTGTATAGGGCCACCCTCTTCAATGGAAAGTTACCTCAATATACCTTCCATCATCTGTGCTGCCGAAGTTACTAATGCCTCTGCTATTCATCCTGGATATGGATTCCTGTCAGAAAACGCGGAATTTGCAGAACAGGTAGAATCCAGTGGTTTCAAATTTATTGGTCCGAGTGCCAAATCAATTCGCACCATGGGTGATAAAGTTGCAGCCATCAAGGCTATGAAAGAATCAGGTGTACCCACCGTACCAGGTTCTGACGGACCATTAACTGAAGACAATAAACGAAATATAGAAATAGCCAAAAGAATCGGATACCCGGTCATTATTAAAGCTTCCGGTGGTGGTGGCGGTCGCGGAATGCGTGTCGTCAATGCCGAAGGAAGCCTGCTAAATGCAATACAATTAACTAAAACAGAGGCAGGTGCCGCTTTTAATAATGACGTTGTCTACATGGAAAAATACCTGGAAAAACCTCGCCATATCGAGATACAGGTTATGGCTGATTCTCATGGTAACGCTATCCACCTGGCCGAACGCGATTGCTCCATGCAGCGCAAACATCAAAAAGTAGTCGAAGAAGCTCCTGCACCGGGCATTACAGAAGAACAACGTAAAAGAATTGGTGAAAGATGCGCAAGAGCCTGTGAAGCTATGGGATACGAGGGTGCAGGTACCTTTGAATTTCTGTATGAAAATGGTGAATTTTACTTTATAGAAATGAACACCCGCGTACAGGTAGAGCACCCGGTAACCGAAATGATCACCGGAGTCGACATAATCCGTGAACAGTTATCTATTGCATCTGGCCATGTCCTTAATTACAGGCAGGAAGATATTATAGTTCGCGGACATGCCATCGAATGTCGTTTAAATGCTGAAGATTCGAAAACATTCATGCCGTCACCCGGAAAAATCACCTCTTATCATGCACCTGGAGGACCGGGTGTCAGAATGGATACACACATATATAATGGATACACAGTTCCACCTTATTATGATTCAATGATTGGTAAATTAATTACTCATGGCGATACCCGTGAGTCAGCCATTGCCAGAATGCACGGGGCATTGTCTGAAATAGTCATAGAAGGTATAAAATCTAATATCGATCTGCAACGCGACATCATCAGTGATGGTAATTTTGGAGCTGGTGGTGCTGATATCCATTACCTTGAGAAGAAACTGGGAATTCATTAGGTGCTAACCGGTATTTCTCACAGGAGGGCAAGATAATCGTGCAGGACTTTGAATTCACAGGTGATTTTCTGAATGAGTGGAATAACCGTGTGTATTTCCGAATTCATAAAATATCCTGTGAATTCAAAGAACTAACGAGGACTTATCATTCCTGTGAGAAATGCGGGTTAAACCCAACAGAGTATGACGGGCTTTACAGGGAAAAGCGCTAATGTCATGGTGGCAATTAAGCATTCAGTGTCGTCGTGAAGAACTCGAAAATACTGAAAACCTCTTGCTGGAATTAGGCGCGCAGAGCCTGTCATTAACTGATGCAGAAGATCAGCCAATTTACGAGCCTTTACCTGGTGAAACGCCTGTCTGGCCAAGCATTGCCTTAACCGGACTTTTTGAACAAACACGGACCATAGAAGAGCTATATGATGAACTGGTAGAAAAATTACCAGCTCATCAAATTTCCAGCATTCGTAAACATTCACTGCAAGATCAGGTTTGGGAGAGAGCATTTCTGGACCAGTTCGAACCCATTAAATTTGGCGATAATTTATGGATATGCCCAAGCTGGCGAGAACCACCTGACGCCCAGGCCTGTAACATAATACTCGATCCTGGAATTGCATTTGGCACGGGCAGCCACCCCACCACTGCATTATGCCTGGAGTTTCTGGATCAGCATCCACCATCAGGTAAATCGGTACTCGATTTTGGCTGTGGATCAGGTATTCTTGCAATTGCTGCTTTTAAGCTTGGTGCCACTAAAGTTAAAAGTATAGACATAGATCCTCAGGCGTTAGATGCCACGGCCAGTAACGCAAATCGAAATTCAATTGATCCTGCAAAACTGGGTATTACTTTGCCTGAGAACATGGACCCGGAACCTGTAGAATATCTGATCGCAAATATTTTGTCGGGTCCTCTGGTAGAACTGGAGCCAAAGCTGGCTGCTCTAACTGTGTCGGGCGCACAACTGGTTTTATCAGGGATTTTACCCTCACAGGCTGATTCTGTAGTGCAGGCTTATCGAAAACATTTTCAACTGGATGGTGTCACAATGAAAGACAACTGGTGTCGAATTAGCGGTATTAGGCTGGACTAAAACCATGAGTAACCGCGTACAACAGCTCAGCGATACTATGCAAACATCCTGCCCAAACTGCGGCAGTATTTTCCTGATATCCCCCGAGCACCTTGAAGCAGCCAGGGGACAGGTACGATGTGGCGAGTGCATGCAGGTATTTAACGCACTGTTAAGCCTGGAAAACTATACGGGTGATTTTAGTCTGTTAAAGTCCTCTCAGCCTCAAGACAACCTAAATCTTCAGCAAGTGCCTGATGATCCGATTGAAAATACCAGCCTCAATGCTTCGGATGCTTCGGATGCTTCGGTTTCATTGAAACAGGCTATGTATGGAAATAACTACAAATCCAGCAATAACTTTAAACCCCTGTTATGGATTGCTGGAATATTACTACTGGTCATACTGGTTATAGTACAAACAGTCTATTATCAGCGTTATAAATTAATTTCTTCCTCGCATTACCAGCAACAAATATTAAGTTTATGTCAAATCCTGCCCTGCGATGAATCCAGGTTCACAAATTTATCGCAGGTCAAATTGTTAGAAAGAAATATTTTCACCCACCCTACGCGTAAAAATGCATTGATGGTTAGTGGCTCATTTGTCAACAGGGCTCCCTTTAGCCAGCCAGTACCAGAGCTGTTAATCAGCCTGTCAGATGCAAAAGGGAAATTTATTGCCAACCGACTATTCAAAGCCGAAGAATTTCTTTCCGACAAGTCTATTCAATTGTTAGAGCCTGGAAAACCCGTACAATTTCGTCTTGAAATACAGGATCCTGGAAGTGAAGCACTGGCATACGAATTTGAATTTTTCGGAAGCAATTATGGAGCCTAAGCCAATGCCATTTACTATCGGCTCATACCAGTTTTCTAATTCACTGGTACTAGCCCCAATGGCAGGTGTCACCGATAGACCTTTTCGTCAATTATGTCGATCACTGGGAGCAGGCATGACCGTATCGGAAATGGTCAGCAGCAAACCTGAATTACGAACAACGAGAAAATCGCTGTTAAGAGTTGATCACCAGGGAGAGCCCGGACCTGTTATTGTACAGATAGCCGGTGCCGATCCTGAGATAATGGCAGATGCTGCCCGCTATAATGTTGATCAGGGAGCCCATATTATCGATATCAATATGGGCTGCCCTGCTAAAAAAGTATGTAAAGTGGATGCAGGTTCAGCCTTGATGCGAGATGAGCTTAAAGTAGCGGCAATACTTGAAGCGGTAGTCAACGCTGTTTCAGTACCTGTTACATTAAAAACTCGAACCGGATGGGCTAGAGAGCATAAGAACATTGATCGAATTGCCCATATCGCTGAGCAAAGTGGAATTCAGGCACTCACCGTGCATGGTCGCACACGGGAAGATAAATATAATGGAGTAGCTGAATATGATTCCATTCGTTCTTTAAAAAATAAGATTTCCATCCCTATTATTGCAAACGGTGATATAGATTCTGCAAAAAAAGCACAAACGGTCATAGACATCACTGGAGCTAATGCTATTATGGTCGGACGTGCAGCACAGAGTAAGCCATGGATTTTTCGTCAAATTGCGCATTTCCTGAAAACAGGCCAGGAACTTGAAGAACCAGATTTGACAACAAGGAAAAAATGGCTTCAACAACACCTGTTAAATTTATATGAATTTTATGGTGAATTCCAGGGACTCCGCATCGCACGAAAACATATAAACTGGCAACTTGGTGAAGAAATTAATTATCAGTTAAATTTTAAAAAACTGATCATGTTATCCGAGTCAGCCATTGAACAAATGGGGCTTATAGATCGACTTTTTAATCAATTACAGGCTGATTATTTCGATACCGCCTGCTAACAACGTTAAAAAGTTAACCAATTATTGACTAAGAAATTTAAACTTGATTAAAACTATTTTGGAAATCTAATTTTTTAAACAGTCGTTCTAAATTTAGACAGGACGCTTTTAATATCAGTTAAATTTTTCAAATACTTGCGTAATCAAAGTATTTCTTAACAGGAATTGGGGTTGGCTAATCTCAGGTACAACCTGGCATAACTGGTTTATTCTTCAAACTTTGTTGGATCAATCAGGAATAATTTAGAGAAATTGGTTTGAATAGCAACTTGATTAAAAATAATTACTCCTTACAGCAGTCAGTTGAATCAGCGCTGATGAAATACCTGAATGATCTAGATGGAGAATCACCCAGCAATCTATACGATAAAGTTTTATCTGAAATAGAGAAGCCGCTGTTTTTAACCATCATGGATCATTGTGAAAACAATCAATCAAAAGCCGCAAGCTGTCTCGGTATTAATCGTGGTACCTTACGCAAAAAACTCAAACAATACGAGATTTATCGTTAAACATCCCCTAGTCACTATTACGGCAATACACATAAATACCTCTATATTTTTCTCGTAATAAAACACCTGTTCCTTAACCATACTTTTAGAACTCAATTATGCTTTTTGAGTTAAAAATTCTTCATGTTATTTAGTGCTTACTGCAACCTGAAATCAGTAGTTGACCACTAAAATAACCCCGTAACCAATTGTAATATCGGTAAATCTCATCAATTTAGAATCTCTACGTTTATAGATAGAAGCACATACAAAACCAATCTGAATGCTGTCCAACTACGGATTCTAGGTTTATAATGCGCTGTTTTTACTTCAGGACTGAAATATGACTGACTCCAACCAGGCTATTCGCCGCGCACTCCTCAGTGTTTCTGATAAATCCGGAATTCTGGAATTTGCTCGTTCTTTGCATGAACAGGGGGTGGAGCTACTGTCTACCGGAGGAACGGCGAAACTGATAGCCGATAACAATATTCCAGTCACAGAAATTGCTGATTACACAGGCTTCCCAGAAATGATGGACGGACGGGTTAAAACCTTACACCCAAAAGTTCATGGTGGAATATTAGGTCGTAGTGGAATCGATGATGAGATCATGGCGCAACATGACATTAAACCAATAGACCTTGTTGTAATCAACTTATATCCTTTTCAACAAACAGTTGCGAACCCAGATTGCTCGCTGCAAGACGCGATAGAAAATATCGATATTGGTGGCCCTGCCATGTTGAGATCGGCGGCAAAAAATAATGCCCGGGTAAGCGTTATTGTAGATCCACTGGATTATTCTCAGGTTTTACAGGAAATGTCAGAGAATAATAAAGTCGTAAGTGGACAGACCCGGTTCTCTTTAGCTATTAAAGCTTTCGAACATACAGCAAGTTACGATGGTGCCATCTCTAATTACTTCGGTCGAATGGTTCAGGCTGAAGAGGATAAAAAATTTCCACGCACAATTACATTTCAATATCACCATACTCAGGGCTTGCGCTACGGTGAAAACCCGCATCAGAATGCTGCATTTTATGTTGAAACAAATCTCTCTGAACCCTGTATCTCTACCGCTGTTCAGTTGTCCGGTAAGGAATTATCTTACAATAATATCGGTGATACCGATGCCGCACTGGAATGCATCAAGCAATTCGAGGAACCCAGTTGCGTGATCGTGAAGCACGCTAATCCCTGTGGCGTTGCTACCACGGATAATATATTAACCGCTTATGACCGAGCTTTTGCGACAGACCCAGAGTCCGCTTTTGGCGGCATTATTGCTTTTAACCGGCAACTGGATGAACACACAGCCCAGGCGATAATTGATCGCCAGTTTGTTGAAGTTATCATTGCTCCTTCGGTGGATGAAAATGCTGCTGAAATCATAGCCACTAAACCCAATGTTCGACTGTTATCCAGCGGACAGTGGAAAGGTGCCAGTTATCGACTCGACACTAAAAGAGTAAACGGAGGCTTGCTGGTTCAGGATGCCGATTTATTGTTGTATGACACGCTTGAAGTTGTGACAAAAGTTCAACCTACTGAGCAACAGATGGTCGATTTATTATTCGGCTGGAAAGTAGCCAAATTTGTTAAATCCAATGCCATTGTTTACGCAAAAGAATTAATGACTATTGGCGTGGGAGCAGGTCAAATGTCACGCATAAACAGTGCCCGTATTGCAGGTATTAAAGCTGAGCATGCCGGGCTGGATGTCACCGGTTCGGTAATGGCTTCTGATGCTTTCTTCCCGTTTCGTGACGGCATCGATGCGGCCAATGAAGCAGGTATTAAAGCGATAATTCAGCCGGGTGGTTCAATGCGAGATCAGGAAGTGATCGATGCAGCCAATGAACATGGTATCGCTATGGTATTCACTAAAATGCGTCATTTCAAACATTAAGAAACATATCACCACGAAGACACGAAGCGCACGAAGATTTTTATATTTATTTGTATTATCTATTAAGGTTGCCAGCTATTTAATAAATAAAACATAATTTCAAACTATTTTAAAACCCTATAGTTCTAATTAGCTTTGGAATATCATTTTTAAAATCTTCGTGTACTTCGTGCCTTCGTGGTGAAACAAATTATCAAAGGTTATCATTATGAAAGTACTCGTTATAGGTGGCGGTGGCCGTGAACATGCGCTGGCCTGGAAGGCAGCACAATCCCCTCTCGTTACTGAAGTTTTTGTAGCGCCTGGTAATGCGGGAACTGCTACTGAGAATAAATTAACCAACATCGACATCAAGGCTGAAGACATTTCAGCTTTATGTGACTTCGCCAAATCTTCTGATATCGGATTGACCATCGTCGGCCCTGAAGTACCTCTGGTAAAGGGTGTTGTCGACCTGTTTCAAAGCGAAGGCTTAAAAATATTTGGCCCCAGTAAGCTGGCATCTCAGCTGGAAGGCTCCAAGACTTTCACTAAAGATTTCCTCGCTCGTCACAATATTCCTTCCGCCGATTATCAAAGTTTTACAGAGATAGAGCCGGCTATTAGCTATATAAAAAAAATGGGCGCGCCGATAGTTGTCAAGGCAGATGGGTTGGCCGCAGGAAAAGGAGTAATACTGGCGGAAACAACTCAGCAGGCAATAGCAGCAGTTAAAGATATGCTTGCTGGCAATGCGTTTGGAGATGCAGGTCACCGAGTTGTCATCGAAGAATTTCTACAGGGAGAAGAAGCCAGCTTCATCTGCATGGTAGATGGTGACAATATTTTGCCTATGGCAACCTCTCAGGACCATAAAGCCCGTGATAATGGTGATAAGGGTCCGAATACCGGTGGTATGGGAGCTTACTCTCCTGCACCCATCGTAACCGATGAAATGTCTCAGCGAGTGATAGATGAAGTCATTCGCCCCACCGTAGATGGCATGGCTGCTGAAGGAGTGCCTTACTGTGGATTTTTGTATGCCGGTTTAATGATTGATAGCCAGGGAATGCCAAAAGTTCTTGAGTACAACTGTAGATTCGGAGACCCTGAAACACAGCCTATTATGATGCGCTTAAAGTCTGATCTGGTTGAACATTGCCTGGCTGCAATCGATAAACGGCTGGATCAGCAAATAGCGGTATGGAATGATAAAGTGTCTCTTGGTGTTGTGCTTGCAGCAGCCGGATACCCGGACGACTATGTAAAAGGCGAAGTCATTAAGAAAATTCCCGTGGAAACGGCTAACAGTAAAGTTTTCCATGCCGGTACCAAACTGGATGCCAATCAACAGCTGGTTAGCAATGGCGGTCGAGTTTTATGTGCAGTAGCTTTAGGTGATGATGTTAAAGCTGCACAACTTGCAGCGTATCAACTAGTGGATGAGATTGACTGGCCTGGTAGCTATTACCGAACAGATATCGGTTTTAAGGCTATCAAATAACGCGATTTCATACCGCTTATCTGAATTATATCGATACTCTTTTTAGCATTAATATCATAAACCGCTTTAATAGATCACACTAAGTAATTGATACAGTTCTGGTTCTATAATTTGAAATATCATCAGACAACAAAAGTCAGCAGCACAACATATAGTAGCTTCATGTTTTATTGAGTACTATATGTTGTCATATCATCTGAATATTTTATAATCCAGCTATTCATCACATAACCAGATCCTGATGAATAAAAAATAAGAATTATCCGGCAGATACACTTTAAGCGCTATCCTTTGGGAGGAATAAGCATGCAATGTCCCCACTGTAATTCTCTGATGAACCTCTATCAAAAAACAACTAATGCTAAAAGTCAGGCTGCTTTTTACCGATGTAGCCTGTGTGTTGCCCAGCACGTTTCCTGTAGCATAGTGACCACTGGTCAGTTCGATAGACCTGAAAATCAGCATCGTTCAATTTCTGGACATTCATCACATAATTTAACTGCCGCCATAGTCTAAAATTAACTCCGTTATTAGCAATTAAGTAATGGAGATTTGTTATGCGGAACAACACAATTCGAGACCGTCATAATTCCAGTCAGTTCAAAAATAAAAGCGTAGAGTGGTTATTATATTTACCGGGTGCGGTAATTATCGGCTATGGATTGTGGTTATCAATTACTCTCAATTAACTCTATTTCTGAAAACATAGTTAGTGATAAACCGTTAAATATTACTAAATTCAAGAGTCACTTCTAATCCACCCAGAATAGATTGATTAAATTTCATTCCAATATCGTAAGCATCCACAATATCATTCACCACAGCTAATCCAATACCCTGCCCTTCCTGAGTCTGATCCAGGCGTATACCTCGGGTTAAAATATTCTGTAATTGTTCAGGTTCAAGCCCGGCTCCATCATCCTCAATCGTTAAGCGGATCAACTGCTGCAACTGGATTGCGTTAATGCGGACCTGTTTTCTACCATATTTACAGGCGTTATCTATCAGATTTCCAAGGATCTCCAGCAAATCACTTTCATCCATTCTCAACAAACTATTTAAATCTGATTTTAGCTCGATACTCACTCCTTTATGGCTATAGACCTTTCTTAAAGCAGCCACCGTTTTCTCCAGCAAGCTGACCAGGTTTATCGGCCTGGCCATTGACTGACCGCCTACCATCGCAGCTTTCTGTAACTGGTACGACACTATTTGATTCATTCGATTATTTTGCTCCTGCAATGTATGCCTGTCTTCATCTGTCCATTCAGAAGATTTCTCGCTCAAACCGCGTAAAACTGCCAGAGGAGTTTTCAGGCTATGTGCGAGATCATCGAGTGCATTTCTATAGCGCTGCATCTGGTGCTGTTCACGTTGCAGCAGCAAATTCAGGTTTTGCGTAAGCGGTTTAATTTCTGTCGGATAGCTGGAATCGAATCGTTGTTTCTGATTATTTTCAATGGCCTGTACTTCTTCTCCTATCAGACGTAATGGTCGCAACCCCCACAACATGACCAACCACATCAATACCAGTAATAAAACCACTGTAATCACCAGCCATAACCATAAAGTTTGTTTAAATCGGTTCAATTGAGCAAAATGATCTTCAGCATTTTTCCATAACACCAATTCATACAAACTTAGTTTATCGTGCACATTTGGCCAGCGTATAGAAAAGGCTAATTGAAACCAGGAACGATCGTTGTATTCAATTTGACTAAAACGTAATTCTTCCGGTGATAAATCCGTTAGTTTATAAAAAGGTTGATCGGTTGAAAGCGAGCGCCAGATTTCTGCTTTTTTATCGTACAACAGTGCGTACAAACCTGATCCCGAATCAAACAATGCATTCTCAAATAAGCGGGCATCAGAAACAGTGATACTCAATCCCGTTGAATCACGATCCACAGCCGCTAAAACACTATACATCAGAGCCTTTAAATTATTTTCTTCAGCCGTCAGCATACGTTTTTCAACCGCTCGTTCCAGAGCGATAGCGGTCAACACCATAAATGCCACCAGCACGATCAGGCTGGTTAGCATCATTCGGGATTTTATGGATTTCATGGATATCCAGATTTACCGATCAGCATTCTTTACTAATTCGTTTTAGCGGGTATCAATGTAAAACGGTATCCTCTGCCACGTAAGGTTTCTATTGGCTGTAATGAATCATCAGGATCGAGCTTCTGACGTAAACGACGGATAAAGACTTCAATAACATTACTATCACGATCACCTTCATCATCGTAAAGGTGATCAGTTAATACTGATTTAGAGACCACTTCACCGGCATGCATCATAAGGTATTCAATCACTTTATATTCAAAAGCAGTTAACTCAACCTCCTGTTCTGAAACAGTCACTCGCTGGGTAGAGGGATCTAATACAACCGGGCCGCATTGAAGAGAAGAATCCGACCATCCGGCTGCTCTTCTGATCAATACGCGAATCCTGGCCATTAATTCTTCCTGATGAAATGGTTTCACCAGGTAATCATCTGCACCAGCATCCAGGCCTTCTACCTTATCCTGCCATTTTCCACGTGCTGTTAAAATCAGGATAGGCAAATTACTACCTGCCGCCCTGATCTGTTTAATTACATCCAGTCCGGATAACTGTGGTAAACCTAAATCTACTATAGCCACATCGCTGGGATACTCTTTTATCAGGTATAAACCATCGACACCATTATCGGCAGAATCAACCGCAAAACCTTCCTGTTTTAAACGCGATACAATCTGCTGGTTAATATCCTGATCATCTTCAATTACAATAGCTCTCATTTTTTATTCCACTGATCTGAACAGGTCAATTAATACACGGGGTCAACGCTGACTTTTAATTTAATTTTCTTGCCTGGGTCGTATGGCATATCAGTCTGATAGCGCTTACCTTTATAAATATATCTAACTTTATAACTATCTACTACTTCTTCATAGCTGACCCGGTTATGAGTTTCACAACGTTCTTCATATCTCGACTCTCTGGTATCGTACGAAGGCTGATCATAATGA
The DNA here is from genome assembly GCA_937894085.1 of uncultured Gammaproteobacteria bacterium. Classification (GTDB taxonomy): domain Bacteria; phylum Pseudomonadota; class Gammaproteobacteria; genus JACNJF01. The sequence continues at coordinate 19,596 of CALCSG010000001.1, forward strand.
TTTCTACTGGAATCATGTCCCGCCTGTGCACCAATAATCGTACCAACAGCCGTCGCCAGGTCCCTGCCTCTACCATCACCAAATTGATGACCGATAATACCTCCAATTAAACCACCCGCCAAAGTATTGCCTGCGTTGTTATTAGAGTAGTGATTTCTTGAGGGATACCTCACAGGTTCAGACCAGCATTCCTGTACGGGGTGATTCACTCTAATTTGTCGATATACAGGTGTAACCTCAAGAACCTTGCCGTACACATACTGTTGTCCCTGTGAATGTAAAGGCTTTGTATCATGTTTAGCGGCAAAAGCTGTTGATGATATGGCCATAATACCTGCCATTATTATCAGTTTAGTCTTCTTCATTTGAGTAACTCTGTTTGTCATGTTCATTTCTGACTCCATTTGTTGTTGATGGTTGCACTATAAAGCAACTAACTGAATGAAAACTGAACTGTATAAAAGGCTAAAGGTTTTGCGAAATATTTTACACTTAGTCTCTTCTAAGTTTGTCACTCAACGCAATTGGCGTTGGATACTTCATCACAACATAAGTGGACGAAAGTATAAAACTGATCAGCGTTGCAAATTGAACCAGAAAACCGACCTGTTCCCGAATCAGGTTCATATCGACAGCGAGCACAGCAAGTAACAATGAAAACTCACTCATTTGACCGAGACGTATGGCAACTTCTGTGGAACGGCTGGAAGACTCTTTTGAATACATCAACAAAAGGCGATATAAAAAAGGTTTAATCAGTACTGCTATCAGAACCAGGCCTAAAGCGGCGACCCAAATCTGGTGCAGGATAGATAAATCAAAGTTGGCGCCCAGGGCGACGAAAAAGATGATTAGAAAAAAATCACGTAAAGGTTTAAGGCTTTCAGCAATATATAAAGCAATCGGGCTACGCGCTATGGATACTCCTGCAATAAAGGCACCTATTTCATAGGATAATCCAAACCATTCGGCGGCTTCTGCCACACCTAGACACCACCCAATGGCCAGCAAAAAGATATATTCCTGAATGCGATCGAATGAACGAATTAAGCGGATTAAAATATATTTTTCTATCAAATACGTGCTTAACACAAGTACAGGTAATGCCACTAATGGTAACCCCACACTCGTCCAGCTAACCTGTTGGGCAGTGCCTTCGAGCACCAGTAATAACACAATTGCTATTATATCCTGTAGCAGTAGCACACTGATCATGATTTCGCCGGTGTGTTGATGATGCAGAATTGTGGTTGGAATTAATTTCAGACCGATAATCGTACTGGAGAACATCAGAGCCGAGCCGATAATGAGAGACTCATGGTTAGAATACCCCAGTAACAGGCTATATGCATAACCCACGACTAAAAGAACCAGAGAGCTTACACCCGTTACAACAGTGGTTTCTCCTGCCAGCCGGAAAAGTTCTTTTGGGTTAAGATTTAAGCCCAGTAAAAACAGTAAAAATATAATTCCTACATTAGCGATATTTTGAATTAATTCAGCATCCTGAATCAGCTCAAACCCGGATGGACCAATCAAAAGACCAACGGCAATATAGGCAATAATGAGAGATTGGCGCAGAGTCAACGCTAT
>CALCSG010000002.1 GCA_937894085.1 uncultured Gammaproteobacteria bacterium
TATAATTTGTAGGATAGTATATGCGAAACTAAAAAAATGTGTGAAGTAGTTGGCAAATTAGAACATTATTCTATAAATAAAACACTTTCAGTTAAAACTTAAACTGTTTTAACAGTTGGTCAAGATTTTTTGCCAGTTTAACGATTTCATCCCCCTGGGCTGAAGTTTTCTGGGCATCACTGGCAGTACTTTCAGACAGGCTGGTTATGTTCATAATGTTAGTCTGAACCTGTCGGGTAATAACAGTTTGCTGCTCAACAGTCATATTCATCTCCTTATTCATGTGATGAATGATGGATATGCTCTCAACAATCATTTTTAACATATTATCGGCCGATTCAACTTCTAATTTACGTTCCTCAGCCTCCTCTTTAGCAAGGCTCATAACTTCTACAGCCCGTTTTGCACCAGATTGTAATTCCACTATGATTTGTTCTATCTGCTTTGTAGATTCGTGAGAACGAGTTGCCAATGTGCGAACCTCATCGGCAACTACAGCAAATCCACGACCCTGTTCGCCGGCTCTGGCCGCTTCTATCGCAGCATTTAATGCAAGCAGGTTGGTTTGTTCAGCAATATTTTTGATGACATCAAGCACACTGCCGATGGATTCACTTTGCTGATTAAGTTCAACAATCACCTCGGAAGCATTTTCAATTCGAGTCACCAGTTTGAGAATACCCTGAATAGCAAGGTAGGTGGTATTGGCTCCCTCCGTTGCTCTGGTTTCAGACTGACTTGACGCTTCTTTCACATTAGAAGCAGTCAAACCAATATTTTCTACAGACTTTTCAAGTTGAGTGATGGATTCGGCTACAGACTCTGTTTCCTGTCTTTGCTGGATGGCTGCAGCTGCGGTTTTTTCAGCAGAATGAGATATTGCCGATGAAGTATTATTTAATTGGGATACGGCTTCATTTACCTGTCCAAGACTGTTAGAGAAATGTTCGAGTAATTGATTAAAGGCTCTGGCTACCTGACCGATTTCATCATCTCTGTCAATTATTATGCAATTTGTCAAATCCTGGCTTTCTGTATTACTGACCATGATGGTGCGAATTTTATTAAGTGGTTTAAGTAATATAAAACCAATATACCACAGTATGAAAAATAGACCTGCGACCAGCAAAGCTATGTTTATGAGGGATAAATGCAATAAATTATTATTGATAATCTTATCCAGATCTTCCAGTGAATAGTCGACACGAACAGTACCCAGTAAAGTGCCTTTTTCAGTCACATGGCATGTTAAACAATTGGTGCCCTTATAGTTTTCGGAAGAAAACATGGGCAATATCACGGAAACTGAGCGACCGGATTCATTATCGGTTTTCTTAATCAGTGGTTGTGTTGAACGTAATCCTTCTGTATCAAGTTCATCTTCAATTATCTGTTCCTCATTACCGGATCCAAATAATTTACTGACAGCTTCCGCTCGTATAATCTTAACCCCGGTAATCCCCGGTTCTGCCAGTAATTTTTCCCTTAATATAGCGCGTTGAGTCATAGTGCCCGATAACATCATAGTATTCACGTTATCAAAGTATGTACTCGCTATCTGATGAGTTTTTTCGATGGCTAAATCCATAACCATACTGCGCTCATTACTGGCAGTTATCATGGTGGTTAATATGATAAGCAGAGCGAAAACAAGCAGTAAAACAAGCAGGATTTTTAACTTGATACTATTCGATAATTTAAACATTAGTTTTGAAATCCATCTGGTTTTTTATTTCTTTCGGATAATTATAGTAAATCTTTAGAATATTTATGATAAAAAAGCATAAACTGTGCAATTTATAAATTAATTTAGGGGACGATTTATGAAAGCCATAGGTTATCAGCATTGCAGGACCACGCAGGAAGATGATATTTTGCTGAATATACAGCTTGATAAACCGGTTGCAACGGGTCGGGATTGTTTGATTGAAGTAAAAGCCATAGCCGTGAATCCGGTGGATACTAAAATTCGAAGTACTGCCCAACCCGATAAAGGTGAATATCGTGTATTAGGCTGGGATGCAACAGGTGTTGTCAAAGCAATTGGGGATCAGGTTACGGCATTTAAACCGGGTGATAAAGTGTGGTATGCAGGTGCAGTGAACCGCCCTGGTTGTAATGCTGAATTCCAGCTTGTCGATGAACGACTGGTTGCATTAAAACCTGAAACTCTATCTTTCTGTGAGGCAGCAGCCTTACCGTTAACAAGTTTAACGGCCTGGGAAATTTTATTTGATCGTCTACAGATTCATCAACAACCTGAAAAGCAAAAAAGCTTACTAATCACCGGGGCAGCTGGTGGTGTAGGTTCTATTATGATTCAACTGGCCAGAGGATTAACGACAGCCAAAGTGATCGCTACTGCATCACGCGAAGAAACTGAAAAATGGGTACGCCAGTTAGGAGCTCATGTTGTGCTAAATCATCATAAAGCCCTTTCTAAGGAACTGGAGAAGGTGGGTTTAGCATCGGTTACTCACGTAGCCAGCCTAAATCAAACAGATTTGCATTTCGCCGAGATAGTTAAAATGCTGCAACCACAGGGTAAACTGGCGTTAATTGACACACCGGTTCAAGCGCTCGATTTATTGTCGATGAAACAGAAAAGCCTGTCTCTACACTGGGAGTTTATGTTTACCCGATCAGCTTTTGAAACCGATGATATGATTCATCAGCATCATATTTTGAGCAGGGTTGCCGAGCTTGTTGATAATGGCGTTATTAAATCTACCATGAATCAACATTTTGGCTCTATTAATGCCGAAAACCTGATCAAAGCACATCGATTTATCGAAACTAATACATCAATTGGTAAAGTTGTTCTTGAAGGGTTTTAAATAGTAATCTATGAACATAATTTTAATGGCTCTGTATGAGAATCATGTAATGTCATCATTGCGTCCATTAGTTCCGTAAACGGAAACAAGGGATACAATGACTGTGGTTAGGGTATTTAGCCGTTTTACATGATTTTTATACAGAGCCAAATAATTTAAATCATCGAAGATGACTGCTATCGAGGCACGTTGGTTAGCATCGAACAACAGTATGATATTGAGGGTATTAATCTTTATAGCTTAAACTTCGTGTTGATTCGGTCAATTAAATGCCCATTTTAGTGACTATAAAGGGTAAATTTATCACCATTACTCGACGAGCTGGTTACAAATCCCTATAGTACGCACCTCGTTAAATCTCTTTCGTATTTGTTCAGGAACATTCCATTGATTTCAACCGCCAATATCACCATGCAGTTTGCTGCAAAACCTCTATTTGAAAATATTTCAGTTAAATTTAGCGAAGGAAATCGTTACGGCCTGATTGGTGCCAATGGTTGTGGTAAATCAACATTTATGAAAATACTGACTGGTGAACTTGAACCATCTGCCGGTTCGGTATCTTTTAGTCCGAATGAGCGGGTAGGTTCACTGTCGCAGGATCAGTTTGCGTTTGAAGAGCATTCTGTTATCAACACAGTCATCATGGGACACCCTGAATTATGGGAAGTAAAACGTGAACGTGATCGTATTTACGCTTTGCCGGAAATGTCTGAAGCCGACGGTATGAAAGTCGCCGATCTGGAAACTGAATATGCCGAAATGGATGGATATAGTGCTGAGAGCAGGGCCGGTGAACTGCTAATGAGTGCAGGCATAGATCAGGCATTGCATTATGGATTAATGAGCTCAGTAGCACCCGGCTGGAAACTGAGAGTATTACTGGCCCAGGCATTATTCTCAGATCCTGATATTCTGTTACTTGATGAGCCTACCAACAACCTCGATATTAATACGATTCGCTGGCTGGAATCGGTGTTGAATGATCGTAAAAGCACCATGATTATCATTTCACACGATAGGCATTTTCTGAATGCAGTCTGTACACACATGGCAGATATTGATTATGCAGAGTTGCGTATATATCCGGGTAATTATGATGATTTCATGACTGCATCAACGCAGGTACGTGAGCGTTTACAGTCGGATAATGCCAAGAAAAAAGTTCAAATCGCTGAACTCCAGCAATTTGTGAGCCGCTTTTCGGCGAATGCCTCGAAAGCTAAACAGGCCACCTCACGCGCCAAGCAACTCGATAAAATTATACTGGATGATATCAAGCCATCCAGTCGGGTAAGTCCATTTATTCGTTTTAACCAGACCAAAAAGTTACATCGCCAGGCACTAATTCTGGAAAATCTTTCTCATGGATTCGATGAAACACTGTTCGAGAATGGCAATATTATTCTCGAAGCCGGTAGTCGGCTAGCGGTTATCGGAGAAAATGGTGCGGGTAAAACTACTTTCCTGAAATTGTTAATGAATGAATTTCCACCTGATCAGGGAGTTATTCAGTGGTCTGAAAATGCAACGTTGGGCTATTGCCCGCAGGATAGTACGGCAATTTTTAACAGTGATTTAAACCTGTTTGACTGGATGAGTCGATGGCGACAGGAAAATCACGACGAACAGGTTGTCAGATCAACTCTTGGGCGTTTATTATTTTCCAGAGAAGACTTTAAAAAGAAAGTGAAAGTGTGTTCTGGTGGAGAAAAGAACAGGTTACTGTTTGGCAAGTTAATGATGCTGGAAACTAATATTTTACTGATGGATGAGCCTACCAATCATCTGGATATGGAATCGATTGAAGCATTAAATATGGCACTGGAACATTACGAAGGCACATTGATCTTTGTCAGTCATGATCGAGAGTTCGTTTCATCGCTGGCCACGCGCATTATAGAAATTAAGAACCATAAACTGGTTGATTATCAGGGTAGTTATGAAGACTATCTTACAAGCCAGCAATCTGTCTCTTAGCATAAACTTTTTTCCAGTTTGACTTTGTAGGGCGTATTGAGTGTATAAAGACTCGATTTCAATAAATTTAACCAGATAATTAACGAACGGTAAATCCATAGTGTTTGATGAATTAGACGACAGCCTTAATCTGGCTATCAAAGAAGCCGGTTTTGAAAAGCCGACTCAGGTTCAACTGGAAACACTGGAACCTGCACTTGATGGCCAGGATCTGTTTGTCAGCGCAGAAACCGGCAGCGGTAAAACCTGTGCTTATCTATTGCCTACTTTTGAAAGATTATTACCGCATTCTCGACATGAAGTTTTAGCGTTGGTACTGGTACCTACCCGTGAACTGGCACAACAGGTTCTAAAGCAGGCTAAACAGTTAGCCCGCTTTACTAATATAAAGCTGGGGCATATCGGTGGTGGCACTGATATCAAAAAGCAGCAGGAATTAATTGCTCAACCTCCACAATTTCTGGTAGCGACTCCGGGACGTTTATCCGGTTTGCTGGCCAATGATGAGCTTGATTTGAGTCAGGTTGAAGTACTGATACTGGATGAAGCGGATCGCCTGTTAGACATGGGTTTTAGCGATGAAATCATGGCCATAGCTGATCATTGTTTTAATCGACAGCAGACTCAATTGTATTCTGCCAGTCTGGCCCATAAAAAATTACGTGGTCTTGCCGCTGAACTACTTACAGAACCTAAAGTTATCGAGCTGAATCAGCTCACTGATAAACATGAATCAATACGTGAACAGATTATTTTTGCGGATGATAGGGCCCACAAATTTAAATTATTAGTGTGGCTGCTACAGAATGAAGTCTATCAGCACGGTTTAGTGTTCTGTAACTCCAGGGAACAGGCCGAACAACTGGATCGCCTGATGCGCCAGAAAGAGATCAGTTCAGGTATTTTACATGGTGGGCGTGATCAAAAAGAACGCAATTTAGCGATGAGTAAGCTAAGGCGCAATCAGATCAAGGTGATTGTCGCCACCGATATCGCCGCTCGTGGACTGGATGTTGAAGGCATGGATCTGGTTATTAATTTTGATATGCCACGGCGGGGCGAGCTATATGTACATCGCATTGGACGAACCGGAAGAGCCGGGGAAATCGGTCTGGCTATTTCGCTGGTAATTGCACCTGAATTTAATTTGATGGCTGGAATTGAACGCTATCTCAATCATAAATTTGAACGTCGTAAAATTACCAGCCTGGAAGGTTTTTACAAAGGTCCGAAAAAACAGAAAGCCTCGGGGAAAGCTGTTAAAAAGAAGAAAAAACCGGCTAAGCGTAAAAGATAGTGTATCGATTGACCTGAACAGCTGTAAACTGATTATCAGCTGTAAACTAACATAAGTCATTAAATCAGGTCAGTTGTTTGTAAGATGGTTATAAAGAAGTATAATTTAAAATATCGTGAATAGGACTCATTGAACAGGAATAAAGAATAAGCAAAATAACACAAACTATATTGTTAAATCTTGATACGGAATAGTTGTAAATATAAACATGAATATTCGCTTACAGTTAGCGGATATTGCTGAATAACTATAACCCTTTATTTATCAACATAATGTTACAGAATAATTTATATAAAGATGATTTTATGCAAGCATCTGAATATCTGCGTATGGTAGTTCCATTCCTTTCAAAATACAAAATTCCTGCATCTCCCTTGAATTACAGGATAGGTTATGACTTTATATCCGGTAATAATGTTGAACTGAAAAAAGCTCTGGATAGTTTTATTCATGATCATGAAGAACTCTCAGAAAAAATTCTACTGGAATTATATAAACAGTTTATTACCGAGGGCAATGGTGAAGCTGTTGATTCTGTACGACAAGAGTTGCAAAAAGTTATCGACCAAATACAGAATGAATATGATAATTCGAGTAGTGAACTATCTGATTATTTAACCTCGTTGAATAGTTTTGTAGATATTTTATCCGGGTCAGGGGAAAAAGAATCACTTGCTCTGGAAACTCAAAAGGTGGTTGAAAGTACTGTCTCTACTGAAGTATCACAACGTAACTTTGAATCTCAATTATCCTGCATGATGGATGAAATGCAAACTCTACGTAAGCAACTCGAGCAGGTACGGGAGGAATCATTGACAGATGCATTGACAAGTCTTTCGAATCGTAAGGCTTTTGATCAATTGTTAGCAAAGCAAATACAACTAAACACGGAACTAAATATACCTTTTTGTTTAGTCATTGCCGATATTGATTATTTTAAAAAATTTAACGACAGTTATGGCCATCTAGTCGGTGATAAAGTGCCCAAATACGTTGCTAAAACGATTAAATCCTGTGTCAAGGGTAAAGATGTTGCTGCACGCTTCGGTGGTGAAGAGTTTGTACTTATACTTCCAGAAACAGAAATGGCTGGAGCTGTTACAGTCGCAGAACATGTTCGTGTAGCCATTTCTAAAAGTGCTCTAATAGATCATAACAAGAATATCAATTATGGAAAAATCACCATATCTCTAGGTGTTAGTTCATACCAGCCAGGAGATGAACCTGCAGATTTAATAAAACGTGCGGATCAGGCACTCTACCGGGCAAAAGAAAATGGTAGAAACAGGATTGAAAAAGCAGATTGATTTCAGCAACTAGTGTAGTTGAGGAAACTAAACTAGTTGTCATGTCGGAGAGCTGATAAAACCGATGATTAAAATTGCATCTATATGCTTAATATTTTGCCGGGCCATCTAAATATGGACAATGAAAAATTGTTAGAAGCGATAAACCAGAACATGCCGTTCGGTAAATATGCTGGTCGAAAGTTATTAGAGTTGCCTGAACCTTACCTTGTCTGGTTTCATGCCAAAGGTTTCCCTGCAGGTAAGCTAGGGCAGCAGCTTGCGCTGATTTATGAAGTTAAACTGAATGGACTTGAAGATATGCTGCGTCCTTTAATAAAAGGCGAGTTTGAATAAAATCGGGGCAGAAAAATTACCCCGATTTCTAAAAACTGTAAGCAAAGTCTAAATTTATCGGGCTGCTAACCCATTTTTATTTTCACATGCTCCAGGTAAATAGATTTATGAACATCACCCAGACTGAGCATACCGATAAGACGATCACCAACAGCTACTGGTATACGTCTAAATTTATTACCGACCATTTTAGCGGCGGCTTTTAATATTTCTAAATCGGGGGAAACAGTAATAACTGATTTTGTCATTAAATCTGCAACCGTCATTCCTACCACATCAGAGTATTTACCCAGTGCCGAAGTCATATTCACGGTGGCCATGCCATCCATCATTTCTTCAATTTTAGGAAACATGGGGCCCAGAACATCTCGTTCTGAAATAAAGCCGACCAGCTTATTATCATCTTCAACGACTGGAATTCCACTCAGGCGGTACAAGCACATCATACTGACGACCTGCGCCATGGGAGTATCAGGGGTGACTGTTTTGAGTGAGGTGCTCATGACATCTTCAACCAGCATAGTATTTCCTTTTTGTAATTAGTTAATCGATAAATTATAGGTTGCGATACAGTATGTCAATGCTGAGATGAATCAATTCTGATTCAGGTCGTTTTGTGACTTTACTTTTATAAGGCAAACTTAATCAGTTCCTGAAAAATTACTATAGCTAGTGATTAGCAGGAATCAACTGGCTCTGTATTTCGTCAGATTTAAATTGTCTGATATAGCGTTTTATCGATAAGTCCTCATGTCTTATATCTGTCCGCTTGCCACTAATGATATCAGCCAGTAAACGGCCGGAGCCAAAACTCATTGTCCAGCCTAATGCCCCGTGCCCTGTGTTTAAATAAAGATTAGAAAGTTCGGTCTCGCCAACAATTGGAGTTCCATCCGGTGTCATCGGCCGTAATCCTGCCCAGAATTCATCATTTTCTATAGATGCCGTTTCAGGAAAAATATCCGTAGCAACATGTCTCAGGGTTTGCCGACGTTTTTCATTCAGATTCAAATTATACCCGTTCAGTTCAGCTGTACCCGCTACACGTATGCGGTCACCAAGCCGTGTAATGGCAACTTTATAAGTCTCATCCATAATGGTTGATACTGGCGCTGCCTGAGGATTGGAAACGGGTAGAGTCACTGAATAACCTTTAACAGGATAAACCGGACTATTAATACCATTGGTTTTGAGTAATTTAGTAGAATAACTTCCCATAGCCATTACGTATTTATCGGCCTTATATTCTTTTTTATCGGTGATAACCGAGTGAATTTTTTTATTTTCAATACGCAGTGCAGTTATTTGCGTGTTGAAATCGAATATGACGCCCATTTTTTTGCAACTATCAACTAACTGTTGAGTTAACTGGTAACAGTCACCTGTTTGATCCAGAGGTAATCGTAAACCTCCGACAAATTTGTGTTTGACCTTTTCCAGAGCAGGTTCAACGTCAATGCAGCCGTTAATATGCAGCGATTCATACGGCATCTGGTGTTTATCCAGTATGGCCATATCTTTCTGGGCAGAAATAAACTGTTTGCGAGTCCTGAATAATTGCAAAGTACCCAGGTTGCGCTGGTCGTAGCTGAGATCTAATTCAGTATGCAGTTGCTGTAAAGATAAACGACTGTATTCAGCGAGTCTTAACATACGATTTTTATTTATGTCATAACTTTTCTCATTACACTGGCTCAACATGCTGGCAATAAATTTATATTTTGCCCAGTCAGGTGATGCATTTACCACTAGAGGACTATACCTGCTAAACATCCATTTCAATGCCTTGAAAGGTATTCCAGGAGCTGCCCAGGGTGCGGAATACCCCGGAGAAATCTGTCCTGCATTAGCAAAGCTGGTTTCCAGACCGGCAGCTGGCTGTCTATCAAGAACGCGTACCTGATGTCCCTGACGGGCCAGATAATACGCAGTGGTTGTGCCGATGATTCCACTTCCCAAAACTAAAACTTGCATGTTGGTATCTCAATATTGTAATGACAATAAAGTGAGAATAATAAAATAACAACGGAAATAAATGTTGCTGTATTTGTGAATTTACCAGAAAATAAATTGTTAAAATTTAATTTTACAGTAAATATTATGGAAAACGATAAAAACAAAAATAGAAAACTGGATCGTATCGATAGAAATATCCTGTTTCATCTACAAACTAATGGGCGCATATCCTATGTAGAACTGGCAGATAAAGTTGGCTTGAGCACTTCTCCGTGCCTGGAACGTGTTAAGTGTTTAGAAAGGGATGGCTTTATAACTGGTTACCTGACTCAGTTATCGGCAGAAAAGCTTGATGCTGGTTTGCTGGTGTTTGTAGAAATAAGTTTGAGTTATACCTCGGGAAATGTATTTGATGAGTTTCGTAGCGCGGTTAAAAAATGGCCACAGATTCAGGAATGCCACCTGGTTTCTGGAGATTTCGATTATCTGTTAAAAATTCGCATCGCCGATATGGCATCTTACCGCGAATTACTCGGAGAGATTGTGCATGCATTGCCTGGTGTTAGAGATTCCCGAACTCTGGTTGCCATGGAAACTGTCAAAGAAACCTGTGAAATTGAGATTAAAGTTTAGTGTATCATCCTGTATGCTGCGTAAATTACATAACAAGTTCAAATAAAAACCCAGGGGAGATTAATGACGAAAACAACTGTTCTTATCGGCGGTTCCGCTAATAGTCAAATTCATTTGGATGCCAGCATGGCTAATCGTCATGGATTAATTTCTGGTGCTACTGGAACAGGTAAAACTGTTACATTACAAATACTTGCAGAAAGTTTCTCAAGTATTGGTGTACCTGTTTTCGTGACCGATATCAAAGGTGATCTTTCAGGTTTAACGCAACCCGGTAAACCTCATGTAAAGATCGATGAGCGTATTCAGTTTATCGGTATTGAAGGTTACCAGCAGCGGGCACGTCCAGCCGTTTTATGGGATGTATTTGAAAAGCAGGGGTTACCTTTACGTGTGACTATTTCAGATATGGGGCCGCTGCTGCTTTCTAACCTGTTAGAGTTGAATGACACGCAGTCAGGTATTTTATATGCCTGTTTTGACCTGGCCGATGACGATGGATTGTTATTACTGGATTTAAAAGATTTAAAATCCATGCTGATCTGGATGGCCGATAATGCACAGCAGTTAAAATCAGAATATGGCAATATCTCATCCAGCAGTGTAGCCGCCATTACCAGAAAACTACTGGTGCTGGAAGAGCAGGGTGCTGACCAGTTTTTTGGTGAACCGGCATTTGATCTCGCTGATATCATGATCTCCGATTTTTCAGGTTTTGGCTTGATTAATATCCTTGATGCAACCTGGTTAAGTTCGCGGTCCCCCCGAGTTTACGCAGCATTTTTACTGTGGTTTCTTTCTGAGTTGTTTGAGAATTTACCTGAAGTTGGTGATGCAGAGAAACCAAAGTTCGTTTGTTTTTTTGACGAAGCACATTTGTTATTTGATAAAAGCTCAAAGGCTCTGGTTGAAAAAATTGAACAGATTGTGCGCCTTATTCGGTCTAAAGGTGTCGGAATTTATTTTGTCACACAGAGTCCACTGGATATACCGGAAGATATTCTGGGACAACTGGGCTTACGCATACAGCATGCATTAAGAGCTTTTACCCCGAAAGATAAAAAAGCAGTCAATACAGTTGCAGAAACTTTCCGTCCTAATCCTGATCTGGATATAAAACAGGTAATTGGTTTACTAGGTACAGGTGAAGCACTGGTGTCCACCTTACAGGCTGATGGCTCACCCAGTGTTGTCGAAAGAACGTTGATCCGTCCCCCAGAATCACAGATAGGACCGGTCGATGATAACACCCGACAGGACCTGATCAAGCGATCTCCACTATATAGTCGATATTTTCAGGACATAGATCGTGAGTCAGCTTTTGAATTATTGAAAAAGCGAGCAGAACAAAAAGAACACCAGTTACAGCAATCTCGTGAGCAACAGGAGTTGGAGAAACAACGACTGGCAGAAGAGAAAGCCAACCGACCACGACAAAGTGCAGGTCGTCCACGGCAGTCATTTGCCGAAGCTATGATCAAGAGCACAATGCGGTCTGTTGGCAGCACGCTTGGCCGTAGAATTGTCAGAGGTTTATTAGGTTCATTGTTAGGAAAATAAATTTCCTGCTATTTTACTATTGTCAGATAGGTATTGAAGGATTAGTCTATAAACTTAGGATTTTAACCTGAGCCTGTAAATAAACAGGCCATAAGGATTAGATAAAGTGTCTACTGGATCAATCTTACAAGCGAACGATGCTAGCGCTATTGTTAATACGGTCAAACAGGTCATGCATCCCCTGTTTGATCAAACTTATCTGCTTCAATACCTGATTAAAATTCAGGCTTTGTATGCCTGTATTCCACCAGCCGCCATTCAAACACTACACGAAAAACTGGCTTTAACTGAGGCGCAGATAAAATCAGTCATTTCATTTTATTCATTTTTATCAATCGATTATCAGGGTAAATATCGTATTCTTTTCAGTGATAACATTACCGATCGTATGGCCGGTAACCAGTCTCTTTTTCATCAACTGTCTGAAGCTATTAAAGGGGCAGATGCCTCCATTGATTTCACTTCCTGTACTGGTTTATGTGACCAGGGTCCGGCAATGCTGGTAAATGGTCATGCTATTAACAGACTGGATACTCAACGTATCAATGATATTGCCCAGTTAGTCAACAACAATGAATCATTAACAAACTGGCCAGACAATCTTTTTAAAATTGAAGATAATATCAGACGTGGTGATATCCAGCTGAATGCACGAGCTGGAGATGGCAGTGGAATTAAAAATGCAATGAATCTTGGGTATCAAAAAACTTTACAAATTTTACAGAATTCTGGTTTAAGAGGTCGCGGAGGTGCAGGTTTTACCACTGCAAAAAAGTGGCAGTTGTGTAAACAAAGTGAAGCAGTGCAGCGATATGTAGTTTGTAATGCTGATGAAGGTGAGCCCGGAACCTTTAAAGATCGAGTTTTATTTAATAGTTCGGCGCATTCGGTGATCGAAGGTATGACTATCTGCGCTTATGTCATTGGAGCACAGAAAGGTTTTATTTATTTACGTGGTGAGTATCTGTACCTGCTAGAACATTTAAATGACGTACTGCAAAGGCGTCGGGAAGCGGGGCTGTTAGGGCAAAAAATACTGGGGAAATTAAATTTTAAATTTGATATAGAAGTTCATTTAGGTGCCGGTGCCTATATCTGTGGTGAAGAATCTGCACTGATTGAGTCACTCGAAGGAAAACGAGGTATGCCTCGTATCAGACCACCTTTTCCGGTCACTGAAGGTTATAAAAATCAACCGACGGTTGTTAATAATGTCGAGACCTTCTGGTCTGTTAGCCGAATTCTGCTGAAAGGGAGCAACTGGTTTAATAAATTGGGAACAAAGGAATCAACTGGAACACGCCTGCTAAGTATCAGTGGCGATTGTGAAAGACCGGGCATTTATGAGTATCCTTTTGGCGTCACTTTGCAAAAAATTGTGGAAGACTGTGGTGGCATTGAGACACAGGCGGTGCAAATGGCTGGTGCGGCGGGGAATACTGTTTTGGCCAGAGATTTTGATCACCAGGTGAGTTTCGAAGATCTGTCAACCGGCGGTTCATTTATACTAATTGGGGGAAATCGCAACTTACTCGATATGCTGACTAACTTCGCCGATTTTTTTAAACATGAGAGTTGTGGATTCTGTACACCCTGTCGGGTAGGAACGTCTCTGATTGCGGATACTCTACATCGATTTGAAAAGGGCCAGGGTTGTTCTGGCGACCTGCAGCATTTGAAGAAAGTTTTAAAACTAATGCAAAAAAGCAGTTTTTGCGGTTTGGGTAGTAGTGCTCCAACAGCATTCCTGAATGTACTCGAGAATAGCCCCGATGTTTTTGATTGTGGCATGTCAGTTGAGTCAGCAGAGATCTATTTTGACCTGAATGCTGCTACTGCTGAATATAAAAAGATTACAGAGCCTGGGGAGAAAGGAATTTAGCCATGCCAGCCTTTAAGATAGATGATCAGGAAGTTGAGTTTATACCTGGACAAAGTGTTATGCAGGCTGCTTTGGCTGCTGATATTTATATTCCGCATTTATGTTTCCATGAGGATTTCAAAGCTCATGGCAGCTGCAGGATTTGCTTGGTCATGCAAAACGGACGTTATCTCTCGGCCTGTACGATACCTGCCGTTGAAGGCATGGACATTATAAATATTCGCGACGATGTTCAGGAACAACGTAAACAGTTGCTGGAATTGCTATTTATCGAAGGAAACCATGTTTGCCCTTCCTGTGAAAAGAGCGGTAGTTGCAGTTTACAGTCTGTTGCTGAATTCTGTGGATTGCTATCCCCCTCATTACCTTTTATGTATCCAAACCGGAGCGTAGATGCCTCCCATGCCGATTTTTTACTCGATTTTAATCGCTGTATTTTGTGTGAACTGTGTGTTCGGGCCAGTCGTGATGTAGATGGTAAATCGGTATTTGGTATTTCAGGTCGCGGATCTAATGCGCACCTGGTTGTGAATTCAGCAGATGGCAAACTGGTGAGCAGTTCATTTGAGAAAACTGATCGTGCCGCCAGTATTTGTCCGGTAGGTGTTATTCTGCCTAAACACAGGGGATTTAAAGTTCCAATTGGTAAACGTGAATTTGATGTAACTGCAATTAATGAAAGGCGCGAGAACGATGCCGGATAAAATTAAAATTGCAACGACTTCACTGGCAGGCTGCTTCGGCTGCCATATGTCATTGCTGGATATCGATGAAAAGTTTATAGATCTGGTTGAGTTAGTTGAATTCGATCGTTCACCCTTAACAGACATAAAAAAAATATCCGATTGTGATATTGGGTTAGTGGAAGGAGCGGTTGCTAATAGTGAAAATGTAGAGGTTTTAAGGGATTTTCGTAAACACTGTAAAACACTGATAGCCGTCGGAGCCTGTGCTTTAAACGGAGGCATCCCGGCTATGCGCAATCATTTCACGCTGCAGGAGTGCCTGGAAGAATCCTATGTTGATGGAATGGGTCTGGATAACCCGGGCATTCCTGATGATGCTGAACTGCCTATGATATTAAACAGGGTATACCCTGTGCAACAGGTGGTTAAAGTGGATTACGTGTTACCGGGCTGCCCACCTCCGGCAGAAATGATCTGGAATGTTCTAAGTGCCTTGCTGGAAGGTCGTGAACCTGTAATTAACGCCAGGGATATTCATTATGACTAGAATTTGTATTGACCCCATCAGCCGTGTTGAAGGTCATGGTAAAATAACTTTACAGCAAAATAAACAGCAGGTTATTACTCAGGCACGTTTACATATTGCTGAATTTAGAGGTTTTGAAAAGTTCATACAGGGACGACCCTACTGGGAAGTGCCGGTACTGGTGCAGCGCCTGTGTGGAATTTGTCCAGTCAGTCATCACCTGGCTGCAGCGAAGGCCGGTGACATGCTGGTGGGAGCTAAGCAACTAACCCCTACGGCTGAAAAAATGCGCCGTTTGATGCATTTTGGTCAGGTTCTACAGTCTCATGCGTTACATTTTTTTCATTTATCTTCACCTGATCTGTTATTCGGTTATGACGATGAAGTGCGGCATAGAAATATTGTCGGAGTAATACAGGATTTTCCTGATCTGGCGAAGCAGGGTGTTTTATTACGTAAATACGGTCAGGAAGTTATTCGAATTACCTCCGGTAAAAGAATTCATGGAACCGGTGCCATTCCCGGTGGAATCAATAAATGTTTAACCACCGATGACAGAGATTTTCTACTTAAGGATATCGATCAAATTGTCGAATGGGGCGTATCTGCAGTGGGAATATTTAAGAAAATATTTTATGAGCATGCAGATTATCATCAGCAGTTTGCGAGAATTGAAAGCAATATGGTTAGCCTGGTTCGAGCCGATGGAGCACTGGAGTTGTATGATGGCGGGCTGCGAGTTAGATCTGCAGATAACCGGCTACTATTCGATCATCAAAATACCAATAATTACCTTGATCTGATCAATGAACATGTTGAATCATGGAGTTATATGAAGTTTCCTTTCCTGAAGTCACTGGGAGTTGAAAAGGGCTGGTATAGAGTTGGACCACTTGCCCGTATGAATAACTGTGATTTTATAAGTACTCCTCTGGCGCAACAGGAGAGACAGGAATTTATGAAATTGAACAATGGGTTGCCGGTTCAGTTTACATTAGCTTATCATTGGGCGCGATTAATAGAGTTATTACATTGTGCCGAGTCGATTCGTGAATTATTACCCGATACAGATTTGTTATCAGGAGAGCTCACCGTAAAAGGTGACATGCAACAAACAGGAATCGGTGTCATAGAAGCACCTCGCGGAACTTTGTTTCATCATTATGAAATTAATGAAGAAGGACTGGTGACGAAAGCCAATTTAATTGTTTCTACCACTCATAATAACCAGGCAATGAATGAATCAATTCGTCACGTGGCGAATCAATATATCAGCGGAAATGAAATAACCGAGCCTCTGTTAAACCAGCTGGAAGTTGCGGTCAGGGCTTATGATCCCTGTCTATCCTGTGCCACTCATGCGCTGGGGCAGATGCCTCTGGAAGTCAATCTACTGGATGAGAATGGTCTGATTCTAGACAAAAAAATCAAATCCTCAAACTATGCCGGTTAAACCGGTTTTATTGTTTGCCTATGGCAATGAATCACGTGGTGATGATGCTCTGGCTCCACTGTTACTGGGTAATATACAACAAAAATGTTTGAGCTGCGTTGCGGGGCATCCATTGAAATTTTTAAAGGATTACCAGATGCAGATTGAACACGTTATGGACTTACAGAATTGTGAGAGAGTCCTGTTAATAGATGCTGATTCCTCTCTGGATAAGGCTTTTCACTTTTATCCGGTAACAGCTTCAGCTGAAAGTTTATACACAACACACGGTATGAGTCCGGGGACTTTATTGCACACGTTCAGAAAAGTGTTAAAACAAAAGCCCCCTTTAACATCAATGCTTGCGATTCAGGGTATTAATTTTAATTTAGGCGAAAACCTGTCTGAACCTGCACAGAGAAATTTGCAACTAGCGACTGAGTTTTTAATTTCTTTACTGGTAAGTGATGATTTTAGAAATTGGGATGAGAAAATATTTTGAATAAAGAGTTAATCTAAATTCCAATATCATATGTTATAGAAATAAACCTGATTTCTATGTAAAACTAGTTGAATAGTTTTGAAACTAAAAATTCTTTTCCCTGATACCAGGAAGGGTGAAATCATGAAAGCATCAGAAGTTATGGATCCAAATCCAACCACATTAAAACCAACTGACAGTATTGAATGTGCTGCGAAATATATCATGGAAAGGCGTTACCGAAGTTTACCGGTTGTGGATGATAACTTTTGTTACCTGGGCATGTTCGGTGTTAACTGTCTGTTAAAACAGGTTATTCCTAAAGCTGTATTTATGGATAAAGGACTAAAAAATGTCAGTTTTATTCATGAATCTCTGGAAGATCTATATCAACGTTTTTCCGATGTAAAAGATCAGCCTATTTCTGTTTGTATGACTACTGAAATTAATTCAATTTCACCGGATACTGCACTGACCGATACGCTGTTACAGCTATATGAAACCAGAGCCAGTATTCCGGTAGTAGAGCCCGGTACCTGTAAACTGCTGGGGATGATTTCGTATTGGGATATAGGAGATAAAATTATGCAGACTGGAGTTGCTGAAAATGCATAATCTGAATCAGCCAGATATGATTTTAGGTCTTTCACCTGTTTGGTTTGCCGGAACACTTTTTGTCGTCACTTATGTGTTGATTGTTACAGAGCGTCTTAACCGCGCCATCATATCAATGATGGCTGCTGCTCTAATGATAGTGAGTGGTGTGTTGACACAGGAAGCTGCAGTGCAGGGTGTCGACTTTAATACCATTGGATTATTGACGGGTATGATGATCATCGTCGGTATTACACGTGATTCTGGTGTATTTCAATACCTTGCAATACGCTCTGCCAAGGTTGTGAAAGCTGATCCCTGGGGCATTCTGGTGATGCTAATGCTGGTTACCGCATTGCTATCGGCATTACTGGATAATGTGACCACAGTATTATTAATTGCCCCTATTACCTTATTGATCACCGATACCTTAAAAATATCAGCCTATCCATATTTATTTGCAGAAATTTTCGCTTCAAATATCGGCGGTACAGCGACTTTGATTGGTGATCCTCCGAATATCATGATCGGCTCCGCAACGGGGCTTGGTTACAATGACTTCCTGTTCAACCTGGCTCCTATTTCCATTTTGATTTTATTGGTATCTATGGTTCCTATTTATCTAATTTGGGGAAGGCACCTGACAGCTGACCCTAAACTCATTAATAAAGTAATGCAATATCGTGAAGTCGATGCTATTAAGGATTGGGTGTTATTGAAAAAATCAATGTTTGTACTGACTCTGGTTATGGTTGGATTTATTGTTGGACACGACTATGGATTACAGCCGGCAACGGTTGCCATGTTTGGTGCCGCTTTATTGCTCACATTAAACTGCCTGCCACATGATCAGGAAAAACAATCTAAAATGGTGGCAAGATCTTTATGCGACGTTGAATGGATAACCATCTTCTTTTTTATTGGTTTATTTATTCTGGTGTATGGAGTCGAGACAACAGGCATTCTGGAAGCCCTGGCTCATAAAGTCCTCGGCTTAACCGGTGGAGATAAAACCATAACCGCAATTTCCATATTATTTGTTTCTGCAGTCGCTTCTACTGTTGTGGATAACATTCCCTTTGTAGCGACCATGATTCCGTTGATTAAAAACATGGCCCCCAGTTTAGGCGGTGCTCAGGAGTTAGTGCCCATCTGGTGGTCACTAGCTCTGGGCTCTTGCCTGGGTGGTAATGGCAGTCTGATAGGTGCCAGTGCGAATTTAATCGTAGCTGGTTTTGCCGAACGATCGGGGCAGCCGATTAGGTTTTTACCGTTTATGATGATAGCTTTTCCAATGATGTTACTGTCTGTCCTAATCAGTAGCCTGTATGTCTATTTCAGATACTTTTAAGAATTTATCACCACGAAGTCACGAAGTACACGAAGATAAATCATTTTGTTTCAATTACTGTTTTCTAAGTGAAAACAATTACAGACTTATCCAGTTATCTTTACCTGTCGTTCTTCGTGCTCTTCGTGACTTCGTGGTGAATATCCATTACAGATTCTGATGATCGAAGTATCCATGTTCAAGAAAATATAAAGTTTGTCGTATAGTTTGCTTGTTTCTCATCATAAAAGTGTGGGTTATAGGCAGGATTATAAAATCTTTCATGCCTTCTACCCTGGTGTTTTCTACAGCCACTTTGCCATCATCCTGACCTGTCAACAGGCTCGATAGAATAGGGTTCAGACTTCTTTTTCCTGCTATGACTCCCAGTTCAAAGTCAACCGGTCCAAGTTTCTTTGGCAGGTCATCATCAGAGGTTCCCAGTTGTTGGCCTGCAGGACCATTGACCAGGGTATAACCGGGCACATTCTTTAATTTGTCGACCGCTTCACTACCCTGATTGGGAGGGCCCAGCATCACCACACGTTGCAATCCGCAAATAACTTGCTGCTCAGAATACTGACGAACCAGAATACCTCCAAGAGAATGGGTAGCGAAATGGATATTCTGTAAATTTTGCTGGTGACATTTATTTAAGCCGGCTTCAATAGCAATTGTTGCCAGCTCTGCAATAGGTAATTTTCGAGAGGGATAATTAACATTGGCTACAAAATATCCCTGCTTCTGCAAAGCTGATTGCATGCATTGCATAGATAAATAAGTTCTAGCCAGCCCGTGTAACAGAATAACGCATTCAGATTTATGGTCACTTTGTGTCATCTAAGCCGTCACAGTCAGATCGCCAATGCACAATAGAATTAGCATAATATTCTAAAATGGTAGTAGATTCTTTCTCTGCTTTATACAAGCCATCCTGAAAACCTATAAAGCCGCGACCGGTTAACATATCCAGCGCTGTAGTTAACACGTGCTCACAGGCACTTTCTGAAATATCAATTGGTGCTCCTAAGTCACGCAACTGTTTAATTCGAGTCACTGCTGCTGTTTTAAGTTGTAGTTCGCTTTTCCACTGTGACTTGTTGTGTAATACGATTTCGGAGATGAGTGCGACCGGTAGAACTGGTATCACCTGGCGAATTTCATGCATCAATTTATCGGAAAGGTTTTCAATAAATTTAAAGCGATTGTGCTGATCGAGTTGACTGAAATCGATTTGTTGCTGGTGACAGTAGTTGTGAGCAGAAACCGGTTTACCAAAGTTTACGCTGGCATAACCAAAACGACGCCAGCGTGCTTTTCTTTTCATCATTAATGTTTTAAAGAAAAACCTGATAGATGTTTTTATCACAAACCAGCCACTGCGTTTAGCTGCATCGGGGTTTAGGCGACGGGTTAGACTTTTATCTTCAATGACCCGGTCATAATTTATACCAACCGGAATAAAGACAATGTCTCTATCGATTTCCGGGTGATAATCTCTCAGCATATAATCCATAAAGCCAAGTCTTGGTTCGCGTATTTTACCGTCTCTGGTTAAACCACCTTCGAGAAATACTGCCTGACAAACACCGGCACGAGTAGCCAGGTTAACATAACGTTCTAATACCCTGCGATATAAAGCGTTACGTGAATTACGCCGCACAAAAAATGCACCCATTGATTTAATCAGAGTTTGCAGTGGCCAGATTCTGGCCCATTCTCCCACGGCATAAGAAAGTGCTGTTTTTTCTGCGGCCAGGAATGAGACCAGAACATAATCCATGTTACTGCGATGATTCATCACAAAAACTACGCTGGAATTTAACTTGATATCCTGAAGTTTGTTATCATCATAAAAACCAACTCTAATCCTGTAAATTAACCGGCTTATTTTTTTAGCAAACCAGTAACCGAAACGAAAATAGATATATGCGTTGAAGGTAGGCGCTATTTCGCTGGCATATTTAAGTGCTCTGGCCTGAGCCAGTTCAAATGGCATGTTATGTACTTTCGCATACTCTTTAATGGCTTCAATTACCTTATCATCAAAAATTAACTGATCGATCAAAGCCTGTTTGCGGGTTAACTGGAAAGGTCGAATTTGAATATCCAGTCGTGTATTAACTTCCTTGATAACACGATTTACCCGTCTTTGTAGGTACCATCGCATACCTGGTAATAATACTCTATCCAGCAACAGCAATAGAGCGAAAAGTATCAGAATGATAAAGAGCCAGTACGGCAAAGTTATTGTATTTTCCATCGACTTGAATTATGTCCCGAATTCAACTCATAAGTGCAACTTAACCTAGCTGCACTGTTAAGGAAAGA
>CALCSG010000003.1 GCA_937894085.1 uncultured Gammaproteobacteria bacterium
CTTTCCTTAACAGTGCAGCTAGGTTAAGTTGCACTTATGAGTTGAATTCGGGCCACTAAAAAGAGCCCTGCCAGCAGCAAATAAATTGCCCAGCTGCCGGCAGGGTTATGGCCAACATGGCGAGGAGGAATACCTTTGATTAAACTGAAAGCGTAATCTTTAGCCTGCTTGAAACTAAATCTAAAATGTTTAAATTGAGCGTAATATGTACCGAAGAAACCCCATAAAACTCTAAACAGGATCAGTCCGCCAATTGCGTATCCTGAAAAAATATGGATATCCAGCCAACGGTCACCTTCACTACTTAACCAGGCTGCCAGAAACAGTAAAACCAACGACCAGTGGAATATACGGACAGGCAGATCCCATACTCTTTTACTTTCGCCTGATTGACTGCACGCGTTGTTTTCCGGGGCCGGGTTCGTCATTTTTAATTATGTAAACTTTTTCTATGGAGGAAGATTAAAACGAATAATAATCGATTAATCTTAAATGAAACTTAAAACGGTTAATTAATTTTTATATTTTGCAGTAACGTTTGAGTTTGTGATTTGATACGTGGCGAGCTGATTGCCAGTTAATTCAATTTTCTGGATATATAGCTATGTTGAAGCAGTTAAACTGTGAATTATGTTGGTATTACCTGTGCACAAACCCTCGCCCTGGATTAATTTTGAACAGCTATGCTGGCTGGAGGGCGGAGGGTCAGGAAGCCTGCAAAACAAGTTCCCGTTTATGTGACTTCACAAAATCAGCTTATTTCCAGTACACAAAAAGGGCGGGGTTAAGTCATGAGCGTGACGTAGATGGTTGTGCTTTTCTCGAGTGTAGAGTAAGTTCACCAGTTGTTCGAGATCGAAAGCGAATTTTTTAATGTTTAAATTGACCGATCAACTCTCCCATTTTCAGGGTTTGTTCTGGTTTCAATAATTGTGACCATTCCACTTTATCTGTTGTCAGTAAAATCACGGTCGAACCCATGTTAAAACGTCCCATCTCTTCGCCTTTGACATAGCTTTTATCGGTGTGCTCATAGTTAAATTCAGAAACCTGTTTACCTTTTGGAGGTGTAACCAGTCCACTCCATACCGTTTCTATGGCGGCTACATTGATCGCGCCTACCAGTATCATGGCCATCGGGCCGGATGGAGTGGAAAACAGGCAGACTACTCTTTCGTTACGTGCGAATAAGCCGGGGATAGCTCGTACTGTCCACTGTGCGACACTGAATAATCTACCAGGCACATGAATCATTTTTTTCAGGCGGCCATCTATCGGCATGTGAATGCGGTGATAATTATAAGGTGCTAGATAAATTGTAGCGAAGCGACCACCCTGAAATAATTTTGCCAGTAATGCATCTCCACCGAGTAGATCTTCAACCGAATAAAATTGTCCTTTAGCCTGAAACAGGTGGTCATTCATGATATCGCCGCATTGTGAGACAGTGCCATCAACAGGACTGGCTAATTCAAGTTCACCTTCAGCAATGGGTCTGAGTTCAGGCTTCAGGGCACGAATGAAAAATTCATTAAAGGTCGGAAAGCTGGTGATGTCCTGTATCACAGCGTGACTCATATCGACTTTAAATGTTTTTATAAACCATCGAATTACGGGAGTGACGAGTGGACCTTTTAGTCTGGTTAACTTAAAAACCACGCGTGAAATTAAATGATGCGGTAAAACCGTAAATAACAAGCCAAGGGCTTTTTCAGACCAGTTTGAATTTGAATTTTTCATGTTAGTTGACGTTCTATTTTTTAACCTCAAGCATCACACTTTGGGTGCTTTCATCTTCGAAGGTGACTAACAGTTCGACCTTGTCGCCGATGTTTAGCGGTTGTACCGGGGTAATTAACATCATATGTTTTCCACCGGGTTTAAGTTCTACCAATGATTTTGCAGGTAATTCCAGGCTATCAAGTTCGATCATCTTCATCATGCCATCAGCCATTATGGTTTCGTGTATTTCAACTTTTTCAAAAGCAGTACTTTGCAGGGCCACTATTTTTTTTACAGTTGGTGAGGAATTGTTAATGTTTATATAACCCGCTCGCATGGGCACAACTGGTGGTAACTGTTTAATCCAGCCATTATTGAACTGGACCAGATTAGAATCAGAAAATGCTGAAGCGGAAATTAGCAGGAAAGCTAAAAATACAATTTTTTTCATGGTGTTGAACTCAAAAAAGAATGAAGAATTAATGATTGATCAGTGCAGTCAAATCATGTGCAATTTTTTCAGGCTCATGGGGAGCACTAAAAACTCCGCTAAACCGGCCCTCAGGATCGATAAGTATGAGTGAGCCGCTATGAGCAACTTCATAAACATCGCCTTCAGATGATTTAACGATATAATGTAGAATACCGATGGCATCCGTTAAAGTGTTGACGTGATCAATGTCGCCCCGGGCGCTCATGAAAATCTTATTGAAATAAGTTACATAGGTTTTCATTTTCTGTAAATCATCCCGATCAGGATCAACAGAAATAAAGGTAATCTGTAATTTCTCTAATACTTTTTCATCTTTAATTAGCGCTACCATATTGGTCAGCATTTGTAAGGTATCCGGGCATATATCTGGACAGTTTGCGTAACCAAAAAATAATAGATGCCATTTACCCTTAATAGTTTCATTG
>CALCSG010000004.1 GCA_937894085.1 uncultured Gammaproteobacteria bacterium
CACTCCATCAAGTAGTATGAACATGAGGTCATCAATTATCGTGGACACGCTCAACGTCAGAGTAATAAGATTTCCGCCACTCAACTCTTTTTTCATCAAGCCATTGTTTTGCAAAGTGATCAAATTTTTCAGTTTCACATGTGAAACTGTATTTATGCTTATTAGAGCCAGGAAAGTGATGTCGAATATCTAAAGTGCTTAACAAAGCTTCAGCTTCAATTCGTTTAAGCCTTTTTTCTACAATTATTCTATTTTTTTCTGAATTATTGAGTGAAGTTTGCTTGCGATAGCGCACCCCCTGATATCTGAAATCTATAAACAGGTTTTTTGTTTCTGACCTTGTTCTAATGCTACCCATGACACTACCCCGTATAAACTGTGTATGAAAAAATATAAATGTAGATAAATAACTACAAATGTAGGATATAGAATACATTTTAATGATATAAACGTGATTGTCAATCACAAATATGTGTAAATATGACTAAAAGCACTGCTGACGCAACATTTCTATTAATGTAAGATGGTAGTTATTCAAAAGGTTAAAAAATGATTAGATATAAACTCAAAGAGTTAATGGCCGACAAACAGTTTACTGATGACTCTCGTGTGACAATGGAAATTGTTTCTAATGCAACAGGCATTCATCGTACTACTTTGTCAAAAATCGCGAACGTGAAGGGCTATAAAACAAGCACAGATGTTTTAGACAGGTTATGTGAGTATTTTGATGTCGATCTATCGAGACTCGCTGAATATGTGAAAATTGATGAAAAATAATCAGATGAAAATCTGACCCTTGATAGTTCTATTCCAAAATATCATCCTAAATACTTTTACAAGAGACAGAGATTAAAGATTAAGTAATTTTTCCCACTATAAATATCACTTTCTATTGAAGCTCTAAAAGAGAAACCAACTAAATATCCCATATCGAATAATCTAATAATAACTCTGGGCCCAATTACAACAATCCAGGGCACAGTATGAAAAACCTCACTCCCAAGTACTTGATTTCTATTTAACTTTTGATTTGACCTAAAGCTGGGGATGCTTTAGGTCAAAACAGTGCCGAGAACGGTACAAAAAACATTCAGTTAAAACGAAAATACATATATTACCGAATTCGGTACTCACAAATTTCCTTGATCGTTATTCCATTCTTTTTTGCTGAAAACGGTACTAAAAGCATTTTTTAGATTTTCAGTTCACCTTTCATGATTTTCAGTTATCGGGCTAATAGCATTTTTTTGCTGTATTGATTGTAAAAAATCAACTCTCCGAGTTTTCTATCAAAATATATAGACTATAAGTAACGCAATAAAACTAGGAAGTAACGTGGATAATGAACTATATTGTTATGTATTTATACTTTTCTTATCTTAATTATTTAAAAGGGTAGGCATGCAGGAATTTAATGACACTTTAACTAAAACAAAGAAAACTGAGGAAAGTTATCGGACTAGAGCAAAGCTAAACATTGAGAATTTCAAGAAAGAAATGGGTGTGACTACTTTTTCAGAAGAAGATGCCAGTAGTTTTGTTGATTGGACAATTTCAAAAAAAGCATCGATATCTAAAAGTTATTGGCGACAAAGGAAAGCAGCAGGTGTTTTTTTTCTCAGTGAACTAGGATTTTCTGATGCGTCTAATTTGCTAAAAGAAACTGACTCACAAGGCGCCTACACCTATAGGACTAAAAAAGAGAGAGAAACAAAAGGTAAAACTTCTGCGACAAAAGCAAAGAAAATATCAGTTGATGATGAAAAGAAAATTTATGCATGGCTCCAAAAAACGTATTCTTCACAATGGAGTAAACCTACACTGTTATACCTTCGAGCAACTGTGCTGTCAGGATTAAGACCCTGTGAGTGGGAAGGCTCTGAGTTTAATGATAATTTAGCAGATGAAAATGGAAAAGAACTTGGTTGTTCGCTGAAGGTTATAAATGCTAAAAGCACAAATTTACGTGCGCACGGTAAATTTCGACACATCATACTATCTGATATGGATAAGGACGATATCGAGATAATTAAGGGTCACATGAGATCAATAAAAAAACATATGAACATAAATGGAATTACGTTCGAAAAATATCAAAAAGAAGTGTCTAGAAGATTAAGTACAGCTATTACGAAAATTTGGCCTTCTCGAAAAATGAAGATAACACTGTATTCAGGTAGGCACCAATTTTCAGCTAATTATAAAGCCGCAGGTTTCTCAAGGGCAGAGATTGCAGCATTAATGGGGCATGCAACTGATGAAACTGCAGGGCAGCATTATGGTAGAAAAAAAGCGGGTAGGAAAACAGGCGGTTTGGTAAAGGCGTTAAATTCTGAAGTCCAGAAAATAAGAGTCATGATTGGGGATGGCCCCTCTCATAGCCCCAGAAGTAAAAAATCAAATTTCCCAAGGCTATAATTTACCGATAATAGTTTCTGATAGCTGGGTCATAAAAGAAGCTAACCTTCTCCGTTGAAAGACTGTTAAGATCATTAATGACAGTATCCTTCTGAAGTCATTCAAAAACAACCCGTAAAAATTTTGTTTTAACGATTTTTCAGCACCAGATGCGCCTACTTGTTGTTGAGACATAAGTACCCGTAAGATTGACGATGAACAGTTTTATTCACGGGAGCTTTTTAGTGATAATGAGCTGTTTGGTTATCGAAAGCATGGTTGAGTTCTAGAAAACGGTCTTAGACTTTATGGTGTACGATTCCGATATTGAATTGGAGTTATCCACAGCTTTTGAGCGAAGCGATGATATAAAACTGTGCACAAAGCTCCCAGACAGGTTCAAGATCGACATTCCGCGGGAAACCAATAATCCGGATTGGGTCGCACTGATTGAGGTATATGGTAAAGAGAAGCTCTACTTTGTAGTTAAAAGTGCATTATTCACCGATGCCTTTAAGCCTAGCTGAAAAAGCCAAAATCGCATGCGGCAAGGAGCTCTTCTAAAACCTAGGTAAAGAGGTTGAGTTTTGTTGCCTCAAATGCTGTTGAGAAACTCTCAGGCAGGGAAGTTCGTTTAATCTTTTGGGGTTTTATTCCCCGCCCCTTGGGGCGCAATAACAAAGTTTGAGTAATGCGAAGCGGGCGAAAACCTCTCAATACCCCGCTTTTGAGGAACGATAAAAGTCAAGCCTTGGCGAGAGGGCTTGCAACTGGGTTTTTTATTTTGGGGTTTATTTCTCCGCAGCGTGCTGCGAATAAACATGAAACTATTTGGAGCGGGTGAATTAAATTTGATATCCCGCCCGCCCGCCCGCTTGCGGCGCGGATTTTTTATTTAAAGTGAAAGATTTTATATGGATATTCTGCTGACATTCACCGGGTTTCACGACCCCTATTCAAAAGGGCTGGTAGATCAAGAGGAACAGTCTGGGCCGATTCTGTCGTTATTGAAGGTCAGAACCTTCAAGCATGTGTTTCTCTTTGACGCACCAACTACACGGGCGAACAGCGGGGGCACCAAAGATGCAATCAGTGCATTATATCCGGAATGTAAAGTTCACGTTTTGGGTATGAAACTGTCGGATCCGACCAGCTATAAGGAAATTTTTAGTGGGCTTAAACAGCATGCGCATAGCATTCAGGAAGAGTATGGCTCGGCTAGTTTCTTTATCTCTGTCGCATCGGGTACACCGCAAATGCATGCCTGTTGGGTGCTGCTGGCGGCATCCGGCAAAATTCCTGCTAAGGTTCTTCATGTAAGACCACCACGCTTTGTAACGAAGGATCTTCCCCCTGTAAGCGAGATCGACCTATCATCGGACGAGTTTCCGTCGGTTAGGTTCAAATCCTCCAGCTTTGCTCTTGATGAGCATGAGGTTGATGTGGATTCGGCCCGGGCGCAGCTCGGTATTGTCGGAGACCATCCGGCTATGTTCAAAGCTCTTGATATGGGAGCCATGCTGGCAACTTCGCAGGCTCCAATCCTAATTACCGGTGAAACAGGTACTGGAAAAGAGTTGTTTGCCCGTTATGTCCATGCATTGAGTGGACGGCCACAGGATACCTTTATCGCGGTCAACTGCGCAGCCATCCCGGAGGATCTTGTTGAAAGTATTCTTTTTGGACACAAAAAAGGTGCCTTTACCGGGGCGATAACTGACCAGACCGGTAAATTCGATGCCGCAAACAAGGGAACTCTGTTTCTTGATGAACTAGGGGAGTTACCGCTACCTGCACAGGCCAAACTTTTAAGGGTTCTTCAAGACGGTATTGTCGAGCCGATCGGCCTGGTAAAGGGGCATGCTGTTGATGTTCGGATCGTTGCGGCCACCAATCGAGAGCTCCGCAAGCAGATACGCAAAGGAAATTTCCGAGAAGACCTTTATTACCGGTTGAATGTCGGTGAGATCAAACTGCCCTCCCTGCGTGAGCGGCGTTCTGATATTCCCAAGCTGGTGCTCCATATTCTGGACCGGCTGAACGGATTACTGAAAAGGCCACGCCGACTCACGGCCGATGCGCTCAGTCGACTTCAGGCCCATAATTGGGAAGGCAACATCAGGGACCTCGAAAACGTAATTGAACGCTCTGTAAGGTTGAGCCGTCTGGAGGTGCTGGATGCTTCTGATCTGCTTATTACCGAGCCGATCACCTATGCCGATCCTTTGGATGCTTTGCCCGAGCCTTATGAAGGCTTTTCTCTGGATGAGTTTCTCGGAAGCGCCCGCAAGCAGATTATTTTGAGGGCGCTTGAGGCTGCGAACGGCAACCAGAGTCAGGCGGCTAGAATGTTGGGTATATCCCCTCAGGCGGTTCACAAGTTTTTGAACCAGAAAAAACGAAAACTTTAAACCTGGGTTTAAAATGTATCAACCTGAGTTGAAACTCAACCAAAGCCAAATTTGTTTATGCGACTTTATAATGTGCTTAAAATCAATGTTTCATGCTGATTTTATTTTTTGGCACACTGATTGCTTAAATGAAAATATATAGAGAATCGTGATTTGATTGAAAAAGCAATAGGAGCAACGATGCCAGCATTCAGAGTCACTTCACTTATCGACGGAAATACCTTCGAAGTGTCAAAGTATAGGAAGTATAAAAGCCATATTTTCAGCCATATTTTCATATTACAAGCTGTGAAATATCATCCAATAATCTCTCATTTGT
>CALCSG010000005.1 GCA_937894085.1 uncultured Gammaproteobacteria bacterium
CGTGTCATATTCCGATTGAGAGTTGGCCCCATCTACCAGCATCTTTTTCTTACGTTTAAATTCAGACAGCGCGCCTTTAATCTGCGCCTGCTTTGCGGTGTATTGAGCATTGATACTGCTGAGCGAGGCCTGCGCTTCTTTAAGAGCGTTTTGTTGCGTCAGGTTATCGATTTGAGCTATCAAATCACCCTGCTTTATCTCATCGCCTAACTGGACATCAATTTTGCCTATCAAACCCGAAACCTGGGCACCGACACTAACCAGTTTCGACGGGTATAGAACACCGTTCGTCAGTACCACGTTTTCAATATTTCCGCGCTTAACAAAATCGGTGGTAAAAACAGTCTGAACCTGCTGTGCCATGGTGTATTTGTACCCTACGCCTGCGGCGATAGCGCCGACGATAAGGAGCAATACCATTGTGTTTTTAATGTTATTTTTCATCTGAATCTCTTGATAACTTCTGTTCGATATGTGCTGTATTTAGCGTACCAATGGCTTGTCCACATGGTGGCAATGCTGACGGCGGAACCCTCTTTTCCGGTTGTTGGCTATTATTTTGCGGACGAGGTTTTGGTGTGGATTGGCAACTCCGTTCAAAACTAACAGTCAGGGAATCAGCATCTAGTACAAAGCCACTCATGCTTTCTCGCAAAGTAGACTCTGAAACAGAGTCTGATTGAGCCATATCTAAAGACTTTGAAAGTGCATACAGATGAAAGGTGTAGTTTTTTTGGCCGGGACCTTTCGAACAGGGTGGCGCATATTCATTTTTATTATTCACCACATTGCTGCCAGACGTACCAACTGATTGTCCGCTTGCAATACCAGATACTTGCGGCGGAATGTTGTACAGACTCCAGTACCAGCGCAGCCCTTCTGGTTTTGCTGGTTTAGCTGCCTGAGTTGCTTTAGCAGGTGGTGTACTTTCTTCGTTGCTGGCTATTTCAGGCTCTGGCCTGTGATCTGGCATATGATCCATAATCAATACCAGAGACTGCGTCCCATCCGGCGCACCACTCCAGTTTAATGGAGGGGAAATACCCTCTCCTTCACAGGTAAATTGCACGGGAAACGACTCACTGTCTGCAAACGCAGGACTGATGAGTTCGAGGGATTCATTGGCTTTAGTTGCCGCTGACATAAGCAGCGTCAAGGTGATAATGGGGACAATAATTTTCGACTTCATGGCCCTATCTCCTTAGCGATTAAGGTAGCTATTTAATAAGTTACCTTAAGTATATCGATCAGGCGTCGGGGTTGGATGACAATGCTGTCATTTAACGATTGGCAACAATAATCGCATAGCAACAACATCTTTCTTGCCTGGTTCAAGCGTGAGGTCACCACCGTGTGCGCGGGCGATTTCCCGAGCCAGACTTAAACCCAGGCCACTTCCGGATATGCCTTGCAACTGTTCTGGCTGCCCACGATAAAAGCGATCGAACAGCTGGCTTCTGACTTCACTCGATATCGGATGACAAAAGTTGCTGATAAGCACTTCTATTGAGGATTCGTTCTGGCTGGCATGAATAGTCACACCTTTCTCATGAAGACTATAGCGCATCACGTTAACCAGCAGATTATTTAGAAGCTGCCTCAACAGGACGATATCGCCTTTTGTTATTAGCTCTCGTTCAATCGAGCAATGCAGCACCAGTTCATCCGATAACAGCTCCATATCTGAAGTCAATTCATCTAATAAATCGGTAATGTTTATCGTTTCAAGATGAAGCGCCATGGAACCGGAGTCTGCCTGTGAAAGAAGTAGCAATTTGCGGGTGATGGCCGATAGCTGTCCCACTTCATCAAGAATGGCATTAAGATCCAGTTGCGATGAGTCTTCACTGATAACAGCCTGTTCTAGTTTCCCTCTTAAAACAGTGAGCGGTGTTTTAAGCTCATGAGCAGCATCAGCGGTAAAGCGAGACGTTTGTTGAAAGCTTTCTTCCAGTCGATTCAGCATTGTATTGTAGGTATCGATTAGCACTTTAAACTCTTTGTCTTCTTTATGCTCAGGTAGTCGATGGCTAAGGTCTTTTTGTGTCACCATATCCATCGACTTATGCAGGCGTTTTATAGGCCGAATGGTATTAGTAGCGATAAACCATGCACCAATAATACTGAGTAGAAAAGACAAAGGAATAACAACGATAAGGACTTCTCGCAAGGTACTTTTTAACTCACTGGTCGTGGAGGCAACGTCAACAGCAATAAAGCTTTGTGTGTGGTGGGCATGGATAAAACTGGCACGCCATTCGTTTTGCTGATGTTCAAAGAAGACGAACTGACAACGAATGTTGACTCGATTTTTATCTGTTGGTTCTAAGAGGTCTGCTCTACCCCAGTTTAATGAGCTTATGACCTGTTGTACCTCCGCACCTTCTGACTTCGTCAAGATGCCATGCTCAGTGGATTCAACGAATATCATTAACTGGTCAGGTGAGCTAATTCGTAGCTTACCCACTAAATCATCAATAAGCCTGATGCCTGAGAGCTCAGTATCACCTGAAATGGTCAATTCGGGAGGAGAATCAATTGCATCAAACTTTGGCATTATGCGCTTTGCTTCCATACAAAGGCGAGAATCAAGGTGATCAAGTTCCACCTTCATAATACGCGACCAACTCAGGGTAATCACAACCGCAAGCACAGCGCTCACCGTCAGGATGGATATGGCAAAAATACGAGAACGAAAATACATTCTACAACCTCAGCGAGGACTCAGACGGTACCCTGTACCGCGCACTGATTCAATGGCACCAACCATTTTCCCCGCATTCTCCAGAGAAGCAAGCTTACGACGAATCCGTTTAATACACACATCCACAACATTGGTACAGGGATCAAAGTCGTAACCCCAAACATGCTCCAACAGTTGCCCCCGTGTTAATACCTGGTTCGGCGAACGCATCAGATGCTCTAGCAGGCTAAATTCCCGACTGGTGAGTTCGACAGATTGCCCGTGACAATTGATTCTTCGATTAATGCAATCAAGTCGCAGAGAGCCAACCTCAACCACATGTTGGGGTTTGCCTTCATGTCGTCTGAGTAACGCATGGAGTCGAGCAATTAGCTCTTCCACATAGAAAGGTTTTGCCAGGTAATCGTCAGCGCCCAGCTCCAGACCCTTAACACGATCGCCCAGTTCGTTACGCGCAGTAAGAAGGATAATAGGAGTATCAATGCCAGTTTGACGCAGAGAACGAAGAATATCCAGTCCGTCGCGCCCCGGAAGCATGATGTCGAGAATGATTGCATCGTGAATGTTTTTGCTCGCAACCTCATAACCCTGATTGCCATCGGCGCAATGGGTGACGCTGAAATTTTTTGCACGCAAGCCTTCACAGACAAAATCCGCAATCTTTTGTTCATCTTCGACAAGCAATATTTTCATTGAGTTTAATCCCTGGGCAACACATGAAAGTATCTCACCTGGTGCGTCACGCTCGCAACAAACATGACAAACTTGTCATTTTAGAGAGTTCCATAATCAGGGTTAAAATTCCTCGGTACTTATTGAACTCAAATGAATGATAAAAGTTAACCTGGTGCGCAACGCTCAATAATGAGCATTAGTAATGTATTTCGTCGTAATTATGAGAGCCACGCCATTTATTGGGTTGATCTAATGCAGCTTCTGCCAAATTATTCATTAACAGAGCACAACGGGTATTTAATAGCTGGTACGACCATCTAGTCATTTGATTCTTAATGCCAATTTATCGGTAAATTACAGTTACAATTAATGGATGAATCTACAGAAACCATAAATATGAATCAGAAACAAAAGCTTAACACGATAAATCACTGGATTTTTGACATGGATGGCACTTTAACAATAAGTGCACATGATTTTGACTTTATGCGCGCTGAATTAGGTCTTCCAGAGAATGTTCCTATTCTCGAAGCGCTTTATGCCATACCAATTCAACAATCCACACCTTTATGGGAAAAGTTAAACGAAATGGAATTCTATTTTGCTGGAAAATCAACCATCATGGATGGCACAGCAGAATTACTGGAAAAATTATATTCACGTGGCGCACTGTTGGGCATATTGACCCGTAATGTATTCCCTGTCGTTAAAGAAACCCTGCAAACCTGTGGCATAGCTAATTTCTTCAAAGCTGAACATATACTGGATCGAGACGCATGCGCTCCCAAGCCATCCCCTGATGGCATTTATCATTTACTAAATTACTGGCAGGCTGAAGCGCAGGACACGATCATGGTAGGAGATTACCTTTACGATTTGCAGGCCGGTAAAAGCGCTGGTGTGACCACGATCCATCTCGATAGTCTCGGTGAGGAAACCTGGCCCGAATATACCGATATCTATATTCGAGAGTTTTCCGAAATAGTAGGCCTGGTTGGTTAATTGAAGGGATCAATTATTTCAATGCCAGCATTGCTTCTTGCTCTCCTGTGTGCGGGGAAAAGGGCAGCTCCAGGCTGCCCGTTTTAATTTATGACTCTGACCCTATTGACCCAGAAAATGAAATTCTATAGAGAAAAACAAAGTTTATTCAGGTTTTTTACGTGGAGATGAAAAGTAGTAAGATAAAAAATGGTGCCCGGGGCCGGAGTAACAATATTCCTATAATTCAATGTGTTAACTGCTTTTATTCGCACAATTCTCGTATTAAATAATCATTCGGTTCGATTCTAAATATTTGGAATCGAACCGACACGGATCATTCTAACAATAGAATAAGATTTTCACAAAGACTAGTCTTGTCCAACTATGGGCTCAACCGACACTCTTTAATAGTCAAGCAAGCCCCCATACGGTCATTAATCAGCGCTTTATATTTCTGGGTATAAAGTAGTCAATATTGCTCAACAGCATATATATTCGGCAAATAGCTACGGGTTTTGGTCGGCGTTAACAGCACTCGTCCTTATTAAGAAAGTAGCGACGAGTTTCCATCAAACTCACAAAATGACGATCTCATGATTTCAATATCCGCTCTGGATATTCCCATTTTATTTGCTTCAAGATCCCAGCAACTAACATAGTGACCAATGTGCTTAACAATCTCAATCGCATCGTCACTTGAAAGATTATAGTATTCTGCCGTATCAATAGCAGTTCTAAGATCAGGACGATTGTCTGATTCATCTAGACACAAGACATGCTCAGCTTTATCAATATTTGGGTTTACGTCAAAAGCAGGTGAAAGACGCCAGCCACCCTTATTTAAGATGAAGCCATGATTACGCAAATGGTCATCTTTGTTTCCGACCATGACATTGAAAACCACGCGGCGAAATAACTGCTCCAGGTCGTTGTTGATGAAATTTGAATCACCACTATCTTGAATAAATTTCGCAATATCAAGATAACTCATTCCTTCACTTTGCTGAGCCTGAAGCGCTGTCATTGCAGAGGCATAGAAAATTCTACCATCTTCACTGCGATCAAAACGCTTTATACAAAACGTGTGGTGCTCACTAGCGAATTTAATGAGGTTTGCTGGAGGCACATCAATTCCAGCCCTGTCTGCGAGTCGATGGATTAGCATTTCCCAGGCACCAACATCCAATGGTTCATCTTTTGCCGGGAATTTAGCAATCCATAGCGATCCATCCTTTTCGGTAAAATTAGCTTTGGGTCTTGCTCCACCCAAAGAAGAACCGGGCGCTACCAGAACGGTTAACCAACGCCTTAACGCATCAAGGTCATCTATGTGTTTGTCACTCAACTTGCGAGCAACTTCTTCTAGTTCACGCAAATCTGTAACTGGCGGCGCAGGTAAATCATGCGTACCCAGAAAAAAATCAGAACCTTCACGTTTGAAGCGTAAAGCGCCTTGTCGAGTTTGATCCTGCACACCAATTAAAAAGTCCCATGCATGAAGATTACGAGCTTTGCGCCCTTCGTCTTTAGCGTCTTGTGCTTCTCGGCGTTTCATCAGTGTCTGTCCCCAGCGGTCAGGTGAGGAATCTAACAGCATACCAAAGCTGCCAATCTCTGGTCGTGGGTGAAACTCACCCTTGTCCAGGCTTAAGTGTGGATCAATATTGAAACAGTTTGGGTGTTTAAGCCATTCTTTGTTGTAGTTGAAGCGAATATGGCCATGTTCATGATGAAGCGTGCCAATGCAAGAAATTCCATCAACGATATTTGAGTCAATCCAAACCTCCAAACGATCATTCGTTTTTGTTACCATCACATCAGTTCCAGGTCCTGCAATCTCCGGCCAAATACATCATCGCTGGCAAGTTTATTTATGTCTTCCTCTAAATGGAGTACCGCAAGAATGCGAAAATAAGTACCCATCGATACTTTCGGAGAACCTTTTTCTGCACGGCTAAGTGTCATGCGTGAAACATTTGCGCGTACTGCCGCTGTTTCAGTTGAAATTTTCCGACGTTTCCTCGCCAGACGAATCCTTTCTCCAAATGCTTCGAGGATTTGACGTTCTTTGGGAAAGATTTTAGGTATCTTCTTGCTCATGTAGCATATTTTATGCAAAAACTAATTATTTGTCCATTTTATGATACGTAATATGATTTTTATCATTAGCATAAAATGGGAATCAGTAGTTCTAAAAAATCACCAAAAACAAGCTTTCCCACTACGCATCAAATCAGTGGCTTTCACATGTTTCATTAAGTTAGTATTTCCAGCCCTTTTTCAGCCACCAGGCTCAACAGTTTCAGCGATGGTCCATTAGGCTTCTTCTGACCTTGCTCCCACTTTTGCACTGTCGATTTACTGGTATTCAGGTACACAGCAAACACACCCTGACTAGCGTGGTTCTTGGTACGAATGCGTTTGATCTGCGTGGCGCTGTATTCTTTTACCGGTGGCAGACACAGTGCATCGAACTCGCGTAACGTGGTCTCTTTCATCACACCAGCGGCGTGCAGGTCTTGAGCTGTTTCATGCACTACGTCCAAGATTGATTTACTCATCTGTTTTTTACCTCGATTAACGCGCCATATTTTATGGCTTCGGTTAATGCCTTTTCACTATAATTCAGTAACATCTTGGCTAAGTGTTTTAAGGCTTTAAGTTCATCGACACTAACTATTGCCACGGGCATTTTTCGCGAAGCCATACACGAAGATGGCTTTATCGCTGATCTGGTAGGCTATGATGGTACGTGCCCCACCACTTTTGCCTCTACCGCCGATACCTACGCGCTTTTTCACCACATGACCACCCAAATCGGCATCAATCAGGCCTCGCTCCATTTCATCACGCATTAGCGAGATCACGTCATGGGGCGTTTGCCACCCTTAGGAAGCCTAAGATATTGCCTATGGACTTGTGGACGATTCCTACGGACCAGCACAGTACTTTGTAACGACCTATCTGAAAGCCTTCTTCGCGTAGTTTCTTCATCATTTCACGATTACCTAAGCTATCGCGACTCTGCTTAAATAGCGCCTTCATACGACGGTGAAGATGTAAAATATCTGCGCTAATCAGCTGCCCAGGTCGTTTCCTCCAGGCGTAATAAGCAGAAGTGCTGACCTGCATCACCCGGCATAAAACAGTAACTGGGTAATGCACTGATTCGTCTTTGATGAAATCAAACTTTACTTCATTTCTTTCGCGAAGAAGGCACTGGCCTTCCTAAGAAACACACTCAGGTTTTGCCTGTACGACTAAACCGAACTCGTCTGCTTTTCGTTTAAGATTGCGAATAACACGGTCGAGATAATTCCTTTCATATTGATCGGCACCGGGATCTTTGTACTGCATACCATAGCGCATGGCATTGTAAAACAAGATGGCAATCTTCCTGGCAGTAGCAGTGACCGCCTTTGCCTTACCAATTCGGGCTGACAACCTTCTGTAAAAAGCTCCCAATGCTGTGCTTGTTCGGCCAACGGTCGTTGCCGCCAAGCGTAAATGAGCAACTATTCGATTACTCGACTTTCTCGAGTGTGCAGACAATATTTTACCACCGCTGATTTTTGATCCGGGGCATAGCGTTAGCCAGGACGTAAAGTGCTTGGAAGTCGGCCACTTAGACATGTCTGTTCCACACTCAGATATCATTCGTAGTGCTAAATAGGGGCCAAGGCCATGTATCTGAGTCAAGTCGGCTCCCACTAAATGATACAGTTTTTCTCGTACATCAAAATTGAGTCGATTGGGTTGCTTAGTGCGATGTTTAGCCTTTGGCATGGGTGTACCCGGCAATTTTTTATTGGCGGACAGCTTGATAATAACTTGTTCTATTTCAGTATCGCATTCATGTACCTGCACCTGATAGGCATCGTACATGACAATTGCCTGCCTGAGAGCAAACACATGTTCCGGTTGGTAGTTACCCTCCAACGCTGCTTGGATAGTCGCTTTGCTTGCCCTGCATCGAGGGTCTCGAAACTCGGAAAGTGTCACCGGATTACTTTCGCCATTGATAATGGCTCGGACAATTCGCATTCCTGTCACTCCGGTAATGTCTGCTACAACCAGGTTGAGTTGGACATTCATAAAGGTCAGCGCTTTTTGCATGTGCTGTATATGCACTGCTGCATAATCAAGCAGTCTCTCTCTTACTCGCAAATAGGTACGAAGTTCAACTATCAGGCTTTCAGGACGAAAACTTGCTCGTAATAATCCACAGGCATGTAACCGCTGAATCCACTGTGCATCATTAACATCTGTTTTGCGCCCTGGAACTGAACGAGTGTCACGGGCATTTGATAGTACCGCTTCAATTCCCCTTTGTTCCAGGATTTCGTAGACAGCGACCCAGTAAACACCCGTAGACTCCATAGCTACGGAGGTGATACCTTTGCGAACTAGCCAGTCAGCCATTTTTTCAATATCACCTGTAAATGCCTTAAAAGTTCGGACTGACTCATCCCCTCTGTCTGGAGGAACCGCAACCACATGAAAACTGGCGCCGATATCTATCCCTGCAGCATTAGGATTTATTACCGGTAATGATTGAACCTGCTTTGATTTATTCATTGCTCACCTCACCAAGTTGATAATTAAATCACACTGGATGGGGGTACGGATATTATCACTTTCCTATACGGGGTCTAATTTGCCACCAACACGGGGTCCGCTAACCCCCTGGGTCAGGTTGTTTGACGGGATCATAATCTCCAAAAGGCGTACGACCACTTTCCAGATAAATACAGTATACGACGAAACCGTGTTTCTGTTCAGATGGGCGAGAGGGGTCCTGTGTAGGCAGTTTTTTAATATCTCTTTCTCCATACGTAAATTTTTATTTTCTTTACGCAGTCGATTTAGTTCTTCACGTTCGTCTTCAGCAAGTGTTTTTCCTTGTTGCTGTTCTTCAATATGCTGCTTCCAGCGATACAATATATTCGGAGCTATACCCAATGATTTAGCAGCTTCTGGAACGGAATAACCCTGTTCTCGAACCAGGGCTACCGCTTCTTCTTTATATTCTTTAGAATATTGCTTGTATGTTCGTTTCTGTCCCATTATGACACCTTAATAATTGATTATTGTTATCTCTTGTTAAACTGTCCGGTGCTATTAGACCACTACAGACTGCGTGGTTTAACCTCCACTGGCGTAGGGGCGCAACCAAAACTAGATTTCATCGGTTAAAACAAGATTGGAAAATTCTAACTCTGGATTTACACGGGAATCTGCACCTTATTTCTGTATTTTCCTTGGAGTACTTAAATTTTCTGGAAAGTGAAATTAAGATTTGCCAATTTTTCTTTCAGATAGCGGCCATTCAAGAAATAGGTACGTACTGCCGCTATCGACCCTAACCTGTCATTCCCTACAGAATGTAGGGGGCGGCTGGTTCGTGGCGA
>CALCSG010000006.1 GCA_937894085.1 uncultured Gammaproteobacteria bacterium
ACGATGGTAGATAGCGTGCTATTACTGGTAGATGCTGTCGATGGTCCGATGCCGCAGACACGTTTTGTGACTCAAAAAGCATTAGAACAAGGGCTTAAGCCTATTGTTGTTATTAATAAAATAGATCGTCCAAGTAGTCGTCCGGACTGGGTTGTCGATCAAACTTTCGATTTATTCGATCGACTCGGTGCCACCGATGATCAAATGGATTTTGAAATCGTGTATGCATCTGCGCTGGAAGGCTATGCGATGCTGGAGCACGAGAACCCGGGTACTGACATGACGCCGCTTTTTCAGACAATTATTGACAAGGTGCCGGCTCCTGAAGTGGATATTGAAGGGCCATTTCAATTACAGGTCAGTTCACTGGACTACAACAGTTACGTAGGCGTTATCGGTATCGGGCGTATTAAAAGAGGAAAAGTCAGGACGAATGCCCAGCTGACTCTGATCAATGCTGAAGGTAAAACCAGGAAAGTAAAAATATTACAGGTACTGGGTTTCCACGGCCTGGAAAGAATTGAAGTGCCTGAAGCTGAAGCGGGAGACATCATTGCTTTTACCGGTGTTTCCGGTTTACAGATTTCGGATACCTTATGTGATCCTGAAAATGTGGAAGCTCTGCCACCATTGACCGTCGATGAGCCTACCGTAACCATGAATTTTCTGGTTAATACATCACCATTCGCCGGACAGGATGGCAAGTTTGTAACTTCACGCCAGATTGCTGAACGTCTGAACAAGGAACTTGAGCATAATGTTGCGCTGCGGGTTGAGCAAACTGAGAACGCTGATCGATTTAAGGTATCAGGTCGTGGTGAATTACACCTGGCGATTTTGATAGAAACCATGCGTCGTGAAGGATTTGAGCTGGGTGTATCACGTCCTGAAGTTATCAATAAAGTTATCGATGGCGTAATGTCGGAACCATATGAAATGGTTACTATCGATGTAGAGGAGCAGCACCAGGGTAATATTATGGAGACCTTTGGTAATCGGGGTGCCGATATTATCAATATGGTTCCAGATGGACGTGGCCGCATGCGCATGGATTTCAAGATTCCTGCCAAAGGATTAATCGGCTATCGTAATGAATTCCTGACCGCTACCCAGGGAACCGGATTGATGTATAGTATTTTTGATAGCTATGGGCCTATCAAAAAGGTTGTGTCAACGGCCAGAGTCAATGGAGCAATGGTTTCCAACGGTCAGGGTAAAGCGCTGGGTTATGCGCTGTTCAACTTGCAGGAAAGAGGCAAGTTAATGCTTGGGCATGGTGCAGAAGTGTATGAAGGGCAGGTAGTTGGCATTCATAACCGGGCAAATGATCTGACCGTTAATCCTCTTAAGGCAAAGCAGCTTAATAATATTCGTGCAGCTGGAACCGATGAGAACCTGATACTGGTTAAACCTGTTCTGATGACACTTGAACAGGCTCTGGAGTTTATTGATGATGATGAACTGGTCGAGGTGACACCGAAATCGATTCGAGTTAGAAAGAAATTTTTAACCGAAAATGAAAGAAAAAGGGCGACAAGAGCACCAAAAGCCGATTGATCTTAATTTTCTGGTCTACAATCATGTAAATATTAACTGTTGTATATCTGAGTTTTTACATGTCTGATTCTGTAGACCTACCTGCTATTCTTCTGGTAACGGCTTCAAGTCTTACCCATAAGTCCTGTATGCGACTATTGGGTGAGCAGTTCCAGATTGTTCATGCCGAATCGTCTGAGCAGGCATGGAATGTTCTGCAAAAGCAATCTGCAATAACGGTAGTGCTGTGTGAACTGCAGCAAGCTATTGATAAAGCCGTGTTACTGGAAAGAATTCGGCGGGCAGAAGACAAGGAGTTAGCCAGCTTACCGGCGTTATTGTTAATCGGTGAACGCGATGATGAAGAGAGTCAGGATAAGGCTTTTGCTGCTGGGGCAACGGACTTTATCCATATGCCGTTTTCCAGTATTGAACTAAAGACGCGAGTGCGTCTGCACTCACGTCTGCATGGTTTTTACCAGAAAGATTCAGCTTTCGAGTTAGCCAGCCAGAACTCTCCCGTCGATATTTTGAACAGCCTGATGCAGGAAAAGTATTTCTGCAACCGGCTGGATCAGGAATTATCATTTTCGGCCCGCCATAAATCATTTGTCAGTGTATGCCTCATTAAAATAGATGATGCAGACTCTATCCAGCAGCAGTACAGTAAAAAAATATTCAGGGCCGTATTGCGCGCTGTAGCGAAGATTATTGAGCAAATGATTAGACGGGAAGATACCTACTCTTATTTTGGAGAGGAAACCTTTGCCATCCTTTACCCGGTAACCAATGGACTGGGAGCCAGTATAGCCACTAAAAGACTGGTTGAAAAAATACAGGGCACTCAGTTAAAACATGAAGATAGCAATATCAGTGTAACGCTGAGTGTAGGGCTTTACTCCACGCTTCCAACAGAAGAAGAGAACGCTGACAGGGTCATGGATGTGATAGGCCGGCGGCTGGAAAAAGCTGAAAATATGGGTGGCAATCAGATTGTAAGCAGCAAGACAGAGATGGAGCAGAATACAGTTTCTATCGA
Organism: uncultured Gammaproteobacteria bacterium; assembly: GCA_937894085.1. Lineage (GTDB taxonomy): Bacteria > Pseudomonadota > Gammaproteobacteria > JACNJF01. The sequence goes on from CALCSG010000006.1 coordinate 2,576, forward strand.
ACAGGCTTTGAATATGATTAATTTTAAGCGCACTGAATCATTAGTTAAGCAGATACCTATTTTGATGGATAACATCATGCCATTACTGGATTTTATTCAGCAAAATAATGAAATGGAATTTAACCGGATTCTCGATAAGATTGATGACGATGATTAATGAAGCTGAATGTTAAGGGGCTGCTGACTTTAGCCCGGCTTCGCCAATTGCTGGTTTATTTGCTGATATTTATGTTAGCCGGATTGTTGGGGAATATCTGGATGACGCGAAATCAATACAGCGGTTCAATTCCTCAGTTCTACGCAGAAGATTTAACAGGAGAAAAAGTCAGCCTGCGATCTCCTGAATCCCGGCAAAAGCCAAAAATATTGTATTTTTTTGCTGACTGGTGCCCCATTTGCAAAATTCAACATCCTGTTATTTCAAATATTGGTAAAGATTTCGATGTGTATGGCATAGCCATGCAATCAGGTGATACAGCCAATGTGAAAAAATATGTGCAAGCTCAGGGTCTTGATTTTCGCGTAATAAATGATGAGTCAGGCGAAATCAGCAGGATGTTAGGCGTTAATGGAGTGCCCGCGACATTTATTATCGATAAAACCGGTCAAATAAAATACAGTACCCGGGGTTACGCTACCGAACTTGGGTTGCGTAGCAGAATTTGGCTGACCGGTAAAAACTGAAAATATGAGACTCCCTGATAAAAAGCCCGTGTTAATTGTGCCCGCCATGGTGGCAGACTCTAATCCAAATCGTACCATGTTTGGCGGCTGGTTGATGGGGCAGGTGGATATAGCAGGCAGTATTCCTGCCATACAGCATGCCCGTGGCCTGGTCGTCACTGCGGGCGTAAAGTCGATGAACTTTATTGCCCCGCTTTTCGTGAGTGACCTGGTAACTTTTTATGCAGAAATCAGCCATGCCGGTCGAAGCTCTATCACGGTAGATGTTGATGTCTGGGTTCAACGCGACTTTAATGATCCGGTAGTGGCCAATGTGGCTAATGCGCAATTAGTGTTTGTAGCGGTTAATGAACAGGGTAAGCCCAGGGTGCTGATTCGGCATATTTAATGATCGTAGTGGATCAGGAAATCATTATTTAACTATAAAAGATAAATTTATATTCAAGGAGTTAATATGAACAGGTACTTATTCAGTAGCGCAAACATACTTTGTGGCTTATTACTTATCACAGGATGCGGTGATAATAATGCCGGCTCCACAGAACAGACAACAACGAGTTCAGGACCAGGCGCAGTCTCCGCTTCAAAAAAAGTGGCTTCTGCAAAAGTGGACATAACATCCTGGAGTGGCGAAGCTCTAGGGTATGTTTCCAGAGGTAATCCTGCTACTGATAATGTCGCTTTTTTAGTACATGCAGGTCGAATCCAGTCCGCCTTGAACAGTTACCGGGATGCTGGACAAAGGCTAACCAGTCTTGCGCAAAATAACAGCGCCACACCTGAAGAGAGAGAACTGGCGAAAGCCATTGCAACTGCCAGTGTCGGTGCTGATCTGCAGGAAAGTTATAAATTGATCGAACCGGTACTTATAAAAAATAAATCCAAACCCTATAAGGAAGAACTGGCCAACCTGGCTAAAGCGGAAACCATATCCGACCTG
>CALCSG010000007.1 GCA_937894085.1 uncultured Gammaproteobacteria bacterium
GGTTTTGATATACAAAGAATATTCTCTAGAGGGCAAATTAAAAAAACATCAATTTTTTTAATATTATCTCAATTGATTTTACTTAATGAAAAGGTCAGCAAGAAATCTATTCTTTTAATTGATGATATAACATCTGAATTAGATAATGTTTCAACAGATTACGTGTTAAGAAAACTTTCAAATATGAACCTACAACTATTCATTACAAATATAAATTTTAATAAAAACCTGTTAAGGCACCATGAAGAATTCAAACTGTTTCACGTGGAACATGGTATGATAAAAGCCGTAAAAAACAATCGAGAAAGTAATGTCTGAATATGATTCATCAAGTATACAGGTCCTTAAAGGACTTGATGCAGTAAGAAAAAGACCCGGCATGTATATTGGAGATACAGATGACGGGTCTGGTTTACACCATATGGTTTTTGAAGCCGTTGATAATTCAATTGATGAAGCTTTAGCAGGTCATTGTAAAGAAATTTTAGTTATTATTCATAATGATAATTCTGTATCTATAAAAGACGATGGACGTGGTATACCAGTAGATATTCATCCCGAAGAAGGTCGCTCAGCTGCTGAAGTCATTATGACTGTTTTACACGCAGGTGGTAAATTTGATGATAATTCTTACAAAGTGTCTGGTGGTTTACATGGTGTTGGTATTTCAGTTGTAAATGCATTATCAGAAAATGTAAAGTTAACGATTAAACGTGATGGTAAAGTGTATTTCCAGGAATATGTACATGGAGAACCTGTATCTCCACTAGTCGCAATTAAAGATACTGAGCAGACAGGTACTGAAATTCGTTTTAAACCTAGTACTAATACTTTTACTGATATTGAATTTCATTATGATATTTTAGCGAAAAGGTTACGTGAACTTTCATTTTTAAATTCTGGTGTGCATATCCATTTAAAAGATGACCGTTCTGGAAAAGAAGATGTTTTTGAATATGAAGGTGGAATTCGAGCTTTCGTTGAGCATTTAAATAAAAATAAAACACCTATTCATAATAAAGTCATTAATTTTTCCACTGAAAAAGATAACATAGGTGTGGAAATATCTTTGCAATGGAATGATTCTTATCAGGAAAATATTTTTTGTTTTACAAATAATATACCTCAAAGAGATGGTGGTACTCACTTATCCGGTTTTAGAGCAGCTTTAACAAGAACATTAAATCAATACATGGAATCTAACTTCAATGGTAAGAATAAAGCTTCTACCAGTGGAGATGATGCCCGTGAAGGTTTAACAGCTGTATTATCTGTTAAAGTACCAGATCCTAAATTTTCATCACAAACTAAAGATAAGCTGGTTTCATCAGAAGTTAAATCAGTGGTTGAATCGGTAATGTCTGAGGCATTAAAGGATTACCTGGAAGAAAATCCAGCAGATGCAAAAACTATTGTTGGTAAAATAATTGATGCCGCTCGTGCAAGGGATGCCGCTCGAAAAGCCAGGGATATGACACGTCGAAAAGGCGCACTCGATATTGCCGGGTTACCGGGAAAATTAGCGGATTGTCAGGAAAAAGATCCAGCATTATCTGAAATATACCTGGTGGAGGGTGATTCAGCTGGCGGATCTGCCAAACAGGGCCGGAATAGAAAGACTCAGGCTATCCTGCCTTTGAAAGGTAAAATATTAAATGTGGAAAAAGCCCGCTTCGATAAAATGCTTGGTTCGGCTGAAGTTGGTACATTAATAACAGCCCTAGGTACAGGAATTGGTCGGGATGAATTTAAGTTAGAAAAACTGCGTTACCATCATATTATTATTATGACGGATGCCGATGTTGACGGATCTCACATACGTACCCTTTTGTTAACTTTTTTCTATCGACAAATGCCTGAATTGATAGAAAACGGGCATGTTTATATTGCTCAACCTCCCCTTTATAAAATCAAAAAAGGTAAACAGGAAAGGTATGTTAAGGATGATAAAGAACTAAATAATTATTTACTGCAACTGGCTATAGAAGGGGCAAGATTACATGTTGATGAAAATGCACCGGCATTATCTGATTTAGCTCTGGAAAACCTGTCACGTCAGTACATGAATTTAATTGCAGTATTTAACCGTTTAAAAAGAACTATACCCAGTGAATTTTTAGATAATTTGCTTAATCTGCCAGCTGTTCATGCAGATATGCTTGATTCACCAGTTGAGCTACAGACATGGCTGGATGCTTTACAGCTGAGATTGAATGAGAAAGCTATAACTTCTCATTTATTTACAGTTACTTTAAGAGATGAAGATAAAGAACATCGGGAAATTGTTATCAATAAAAAAGTCTATGGTATAGCGAATGATAACGCTGTATCGGTAGAATTTTTCAATAGTCCTGATTATGAATTAATCAAGAAGTTTGTCGATCAGGTAACTGATTTATTTTCTGAAGAATCTTTCGTAAGCAGGGGCGATAAAAAACAACCTGTACGCCAGTTTAGTGAAGTATATGACTGGTTAATGTTAGAAGCCAAGAAAGGACAAAATATTCAGCGTTACAAAGGCCTGGGTGAAATGAATCCTGAGCAGTTATGGGAAACCACAATGGACGCAGAAAATCGTCGCCTGTTACAGGTACGGATTGAAGATGCTATAGCTGCAGATGAAGTATTTACAACGTTAATGGGAGATAATGTTGAGCCAAGAAGGGAATTTATTGAAAAGAATGCTTTGAATGTAAATAACCTGGACGTATAGGTAAATTAGTGGAAACTGGCAGTATAATTTTTTTAGCTTTGATAGTTTCGTCAGGATTATATTTGATCAATATCTATAATAATCTCGTGCAAATTAAACACAACGTTTCAAAAGCATGGTCAAACATTGATGTTTTATTAAAGCAACGACATGATGAAATACCTAAACTGGTAGAGATCTGCAAACAGTATATGAAGTTTGAAAAAGAGACTCTAGAAAAAGTTATGCAGGCAAGGAACCAGGTTTCAGCAGCACGTCAGTCTGGAAAATTGGAAGAATTGGGTAAAGCTGAAGGAATGCTAAGAATGGGGTTAGGTAATTTATTTGCTGTTGCAGAAGCCTACCCCGATTTAAAAGCTAATGAAAATTTTCTTCATCTAAGAGAACGAATTAGTGCTATTGAATCAGCTATAACTGATCGTCGAGTTTTTTATAATGAATCGGTCAATATCAATAATACACGTATTGAGCAATTTCCCGATATTGTTGTTGCACGCCTATTGAATTTTAAATTCGCTAATTTGTTGGAATTTAGTATTGAACAGATTAAGGATGTGAATATGAATAAATTATTTTCTAAATAATTCTATAACATCTTCGAAATATACAATTTATCGGTAGATGATTTAAATCCCTTAAATTAATTTTCTGTTTTATATTACAACTAAAAAACTAACAAAAAGAGACAAAGATTTTGAACAACCCGCTACTTAGTGAAAGTGAATTACCGCAGTTTGAAAAAATTTCTGTTGAATTTATTCAACCGGCAATAGAAAAAATATTACTGGAAAATAGACAGGAAATTTCGAAGCTGGAAAATATTGATAATTCAAACTGGGAAAATTTTATTCAACCACTTGAGTTACTCGATGATCGCTTAAATAAAGCCTGGTCTCCAATACGCCATTTAAATTCTGTTAAAAGCAGTGATGAGTTACGAGAAGCCTATAATGTTTGTTTACCGTTAATCAGTGAATACTCAACAGAAATAGGACAAAATAAAAAATTATTTAATGGTTATTTAAGAATAACAAAAAGTGAAAACTATAAAGACCTGGATAGTGCACAATTAAAAACCTTAAAAGATTCACTGTTGTATTTTAAGTTGGGTGGTGTTGATTTATCTGGTGAAGATAAGAAAAAATATCAGGCAATACAAAAACGTTTAACCGAGTTAACAACTAGTTATGAAAATAACTTACTGGATTCTACTCAATCCTGGGAATTGATTCTTAATGATGATAAGCGTTTAAAAGGATTACCTGATTATGCTTTAGCAATGTTAAAGCAATATGCAGAACAGAAGTCACTGAGCGGTTACAGAATAACTCTGGATATGCCCTGCTATATTGCAGTTATCACATATGCTGAAGATAGAGAACTGAGGAAACAAATCTATAAGGCGTTTAGCACACGTGCATCTAACCAGGGGGTTACCGATCAAAAATGGGACAATGCTGACAATATGGTAGAAATACTGCAAAAAAGACAGCAAAAGGCCCAACTATTAGGTTTCTCTGATTATGCTGATCTATCTCTGCAAACAAAAATGGCTATTAGTTATGATGAAGTTGTAAAGTTTTTAGATAAGTTAGCAGAAAAAAGCCTGGCTACAGCCCATAAAGATATGCAGGAACTGAAAGAATTCGCCAAATCTGAAAGATTTGAAGGTGAGTTGAAGGCCTGGGATATTGCTTTCTTTAGTGAGAAATTAAAACAGTTAAAGTATGAAATATCAGATGAGGATTTAAAACCCTATTTTTCAGAGAACCTGGTTGTCAATGGTCTGTTTCAAATTGTTGAAAAGCTGTATAAAATTATAATATCTGAAATCAGCAATGAAGTTGAAAAATGGCATGATGATGTTCGTTTTTTCCAGATTCAGGATGCTGATGGAAATATTTGTGGAAAATTTTATCTTGATTTATACGCACGTAACGGAAAACGAGGTGGAGCGTGGATGGATGAATGCGTAGGTCGATATGTTATTAACGGCAAATACCAAATACCTGTGGCTTATTTGACCTGTAATTTGACCCCTCCCATTGGCGATGAACCGGCCCTGTTTACTCATGATGAAGTGATTACCCTATTTCATGAATTTGGTCATGGTCTACACCATATGCTTACTAAAGTGGATGTACCGGAAGTTTCTGGTATCAATGGAGTAGAATGGGATGCTGTTGAATTACCAAGCCAGTTTATGGAAAATTTTTGCTGGCAAAGAGATGCTTTAAATTTATTTGCAAAGCATTATAAAACTTCAGAACCTTTACCAGATGAACTGTATCAGAAAATGATAAAAGCAAAGAACTTTCAAAGTTCTATGCAATTGGTAAGGCAATTAGAGTTTTCATTATTCGATATGCAGCTACATAAAAATACCGATATAAACTCTGAACAGGACATTCAGAATATACTGGATGCAGTCAGGAAAAAAGTCGCTGTTATTATGCCTCCGTCATTTAACAAATTTCAAAATAGCTTTTCTCATGTTTTTGCAGGCGGTTATGCAGCAGGATATTATAGTTATAAATGGGCTGAAGTTTTATCTGCAGATGCATTTTCTGCCTTTGAAGAAGAAGGGATATTTAATCAGGAAACTGGTAAACGATTTCTTGACTGTATTCTGTCGATGGGTGGATCACGACCAGCCAGAGAATCATTCAAATGTTTTATGGGGCGGGAACCTCAAATAGATGCTTTATTAAGGCACAATGGTATAAATGATTAATGAAACTAGATACTCTTGCTCCAGTAAGAATTGTTGATGGGTTAAAAATGAAAATAAAAGGTAGTTTTATTTGCTTACTTATTTGTATGTTGTTGAGTTTGCCGGCTTTAAGTCAGGAAACAGATAATGAAGAAATGGTAGAACAGATTCCCTCTACGCAGCAGGAAACTAAAGAAAAAAAATATGTCACCGATAAGTTACGACTTTCTTTATATAAAAAAGCAGATTCAAATTCTGGAACAATCAAGCTTTTAATATCTGGAGATGCTCTTGATGTGCTGGAAAGAACCGGACCCTACTCAAAAGTGAGAACAGCTGAAGGAGAAACTGGTTGGGTAAAAAATGGTTTTCTGGTGTCGATACCCACTGCAAGTTTTCTACTGATAGAAGAACAGAAAAAAAATAAAGAACTGGTCAGTCAATTAGAAAAATATTCGAATACACAAAAAATTGTTGATGATTATGAAGATACTATTCAGAAAATGAATTCAGAAAGTGACTTAACTAATGAAGAATTAATTAAAAGTAAACAGGAACTGGAACAGATCACTGATATAAACAATGAATTGAAACAGGAAATAAACGTCTATACACAGGATAGTAGCCATCTTAGCTGGAAAGAACTTATTAATATAATGCTGCAATATTGGTATGTAATTGCAGGATCATTATTTATTTTGTTTATTGCCGGATTTGTTATTGGGAAACAGTTAGTAGAAAGCCGTATTCGTAAACGTTTTCAAGGTGTTAGGGTCCTGTAGGATAAATATTTAATGATTTATCAGGATTTACGAGATTTTATAAATTCGCTCGAACAGGAAGGTGATTTAATAAGGATCAAACAAAAAATTGATCCTTATCTTGAAATAACAGAGGTTGCAGATCGTACCCTTAAAGCTGCCGGACCTGCCCTGTTGTTTGAGCAGGCCGGTGACAGTAAAATACCCCTGTTAGCCAATTTATTTGGCACTGAAAAAAGAGTAGCTAAAGCACTGGGTGAACAACAAACAGCGGCTCTTAGAGATATTGGAAAACTTTTAGCCTTCCTGAAAGAACCGGAGCCGCCGAAAGGTTTCAAAGATGCTTTAAAAACTTTACCAATTTATCGAAAGATTCTTGATATGTCTCCAAAAGTTATCAGGAAACCACTATGTCAACAAATAATATTGAAGGGTGAAGAAGTTGACCTGTCTATTTTACCTGTACAAACCTGCTGGCCGGGAGATGCAGGTCCTTTAATTACCTGGGGTCTGGTGACTACGAAGGGTCCCAATAAAGATCGGCAGAATATGGGTATTTACCGCCAACAGGTAATAGCAAAAAATAAAGTTATTATGCGTTGGTTATCTCATCGTGGTGGTGCGCTAGATTATAAAGAATGGCAACAGCAAAAACCTGATGAACCTTTCCCTGTAGTTGTGACACTTGGTTGTGATCCAGCAACCATTCTTGCTGCAGTAACCCCTATTCCTGACGGATTGTCTGAATATGCTTTTGCCGGTTTATTACGAGGTAGTAAAACTGAATTAGCAAAATCAATATTATCAGAACTACAAATTCCAGCACGCGCAGAAATAATTCTGGAAGGTTTTATTTATCCGGATGAGCTTGCTGATGAAGGACCTTTTGGCGATCATACGGGTTATTATAATGAAGTAGATAAATTTCCGGTTTTTACGATCGAAGCAATGACCATGCGAAAAGATCCTATTTATCACAGTACCTACACCGGTAGACCACCAGATGAACCGGCTGTGTTGGGTGTAGCGCTAAATGAAGTTTTTGTGCCTATTTTGCAAAAACAATTTCCAGAAATAGTCGATTTTTATCTACCGCCAGAAGGTTGTTCTTACAGGGTGGCCATAGTAAGTATGAAGAAACAATATCCAGGTCATGCTAAGCGCGTGATGATGGGTGTTTGGTCTTTTCTTCGCCAGTTTATGTACACAAAATTTGTTATTGTAGTTGATGATGATATTGATACCCGAAACTGGCAGGATGTGATTTGGGCTATAACTACACGTATGGATCCAGTTCGGGATACAACTATGATAGAAAATACACCAATCGATTATCTCGATTTTGCATCGCCTGTTTCTGGTCTGGGTTCAAAAATGGGTATGGATGCAACTAACAAATTACCCGGTGAAACGACAAGAGAATGGGGAGTCCCTATTGAAATGGATGTAAAAGTAAAACAAAAAATTGATGATTTATGGGATGATCTGGAAATATTTTCAGAATAAAACAAAGCTTGTTAAAGAATTGTAGTATGTTTATCTTTAACTTAGGAGTATGTCGGACTTAGGATAAATCTACTGGGGAAAAGGCATTTTGGCCAGATTTTCCGATCATTTTATTCAGCGCATCCATGCGCCTTACCCCCTTCGGGGCTAACGTGTTATATTGTTCCAAACAATATAATCGTTAAATAGGCTCACTATTCGCCTCTAATGATCGAAAAATCTGACTAAAAATACCTTTCCCTCGCTACGATTACCTAAGTCCGACAGACTCCTAAAAAAATCATTCTTAAAAAAAGAGGTGGGATATGCGTTCTATCATGGTTTTAAATGCAAAAGGTGGATCTGGAAAAAGTACGATATCGACTAATTTAGCCAGTTACTATGCCAGTGTAGGCAATAAAGTTTTACTGGTAGATTATGATCCACAACATTCAAGCCTGGACTGGCTAAAAGATAGACCGGTAGGAAGACCGGGAATATCTTCTGTAGATGGCAGTGCCGGAACCTTTAGAACTCCTAGAAATATAGATTATGTGATTTACGATACACCAGCAGCAGTAAGAGGGAAAGAACTGGCTGCGTTAATAAGAAAAACACAGAGTATTATCATTCCCATACTTCCCTCCCCTATCGATATGAGAGCAGCAACCAGTTTCATACGTAGTGTGCTGGATAATGGGAAGGTGAGCAGGAAAGAAACCAGAGTCGCCCTGGTGGCTAATCGCTGCCGGGAAAATACCAATATTTATCACATGTTGGAGGAATACCTGAAAAAAGTAAGAACAGCGCCTTTCATCAGTGTATTACGTGAATCGCAAAATTATAACCGCGCATCTGAAAGAGGATTGGGAATTTTTGAATTACCCAACTACTTAATCAATAGAGATTTAGAGCAATGGGACCCTATTATTCAATGGTTAAATAGTAGACGTAGTCAGCCGGTAAAACGTAAATAGAAAACCATATAATTACACAGGTTAATATTAGTATTGTCTAATACTTTATATTTAGCTAGAAAAGACTTAGACTGCGCTGCTTACAGAATTATTGTCGAAACTCAGCATGTCTTTTCATATTACCTTAGCTAATGAAGATGTTAATTTTCATTGTGAAGAAAATCAATCAATTCTTGAAGCTGCACTCCAGCAGGGTGTGACCCTGTCGTATGGATGTAAAAATGGTTTATGTGGTTCCTGCAAAGGAAAGCTGATTTCTGGAAAAATAATTTACCCGGATGGTAAACCCGATGGGATTAGCGATGATGAAGTCTGCCATAAGGAAGTACTATTCTGTAAAGCTGTACCACTAACTAATCTAACAATTAAAGTTAAGGTTATTCAGCAGAAATCAAATATAGAAGTTAAAAAACTGCCAGCAAAAGTAAAAGAAATTACGCATTTGTCTGATGATGTTATTCAAATGATTTTACAGTTACCTGCTGTCGAACCATTTGATTTTAAGGCTGGTCAGTGGATATATTTTGTATTAAAGGATGGCAGGAAAAGAGCATTTTCTATTGCTAATAGCCCAAATGAAAAAAATGAACTGGAATTACAGATACGTCATGCATTTGGTGGTGTCTTTACAGATTTTGTCTTCAATAATTTAAAACCAGGTGCGTTACTACAGATAGAAGGTCCACACGGAACATTTTTTTACCAACAGGATGAATGTCCTATTTTACTGGTTGCAGGTGGTACTGGTTTTGCCCCGATTAAAGGGATATTAGAAGAAATACTACAACAAAATCCTCAACAATCTATTCATTTATTCTGGGGAGTGAGGAGCAAAAAAGACTTATATCTACAGGATCTTGTTAATCATTGGGTAAAAGAATTTGCCATAAACTATACCCCGGTGTTATCAGAACCGGAAATTGAAACTGAATGGAAAGGCAATACAGGTTATGTTCATCAATCTGTGTTAGAGCAATATTCACAATTATCTGATTATTCTGTTTACATGGCAGGGCCACCTCAAATGATACAATCCTGTAAAGAATCCTTTGTTAATGCGGGCCTGGATATCGACAAGTTGCACTTCGATTCATTTGATTATTCCACCGATGCGATTGATGCGATGAATTCTAAAGGTAAGTGATATGGATAATAGTTTACTGTTTATTATTATCGGTTCAACCGTGTTATTTGTAGCAATAATTTTATGGAAATTAAGATGGTTTTATAAAAAAATGGTACAGGCAGAACAGCAGGAATCGAAGCTGGATTAAATTTTTTCTTCCGTAAAACTTTCTATTAAATCGAGTTCCATACTGGCTTTCTCAACCAGCTCCGTAGGCAATTCTTTTTTCACTGATACACCCAGTTTTTGAAAGTCCTCCACCCGTTTAACGAGGTTACCTTTTCCTGACACAAATTGACGCATGGCTGTATCGTAGGTTAAACGTGATTTATCAAGTTGGGTGCCAAGTGTCTCCATGCTTTCCAGAAATAATCGTAACTGGTTATAAACCTTGCTAGCCTGATCAGCAAGTTTGGCAGTATGCATATTCTGATCTTCAAATCGCCATAATTGACGAATGATATTTAAACTGGTCAGTAAAGTAGTTGGGGTTGTTACCAGAACCTGCTGTTCGATGGCCAGTTGAAATAATGTGTCGTCGGCTCGAATAGCTTCAACAAAGGCAGACTCGATAGGTATAAACATAAAAACCATTTCAGGAGACTTGAGACCGGGTAAATCAAAATAATTTTTATTTGAAAGTTCTTTTATGCGATCACTTATTGCCTTTATATGTTCTTTAATAGAGATGCTTTTCTCTATCTCATTTTCAGCATTAACATAGCGTGTGTAAGCATTGAGTGAAACTTTAGCATCTATAATCAGATGTTTATTTTCTGGTAAATAAACAATCACATCCGGACGTTTCCTGCCATCTTCGGTAGTAAAACTTACTTCACGGCGATAATCCTTATCCAGTTGCAATCCTGATCGATCGAGAACATTTTCGAGTATTAATTCCCCCCAGTTACCCTGCATTTTTTTCTGACCCTTTAGAGCGGTACTTAACTCATGTGCCTCATCCGTCATTTGACGGTTAAGATCCTGTAAATGTTTTAGTTCAGTTTTTAACGCTTCCCGTTGTTTTAAATCATTGCTGTGAATAGTTTCAACTTTATCTTTAAAATCAGTGATTTGTTGCCGAAAAGGCGATAAAAATAATTCCAGACCCTGTTTGCTTTGAGCTGAAAATTCTTTCTGAGTAGATTTTAGTATTTGATCTGCAAGCGATTCAAAATCCTTTTTTAGCTGATCTTTATTGAATTTTAATTCATTTAACTTTTCATCTGTATATTCACGTTCTTTTTGTTGTTTAATTTGTAAAGTGCTTATTTCAGTTTGCGATTGATAAAAACGTTTTTGTAAATTATCTTTTTCAATCTGCAGTTCTTTTTTCTGGTTCTTTAATTCCAGGTTCAGATTATGAAGACTTATAATTTGTTGATTTCTAACCGCAAGATTTTTCTCGGTCAACTGTAGTTTTTTTAAATCAGAAGTATGATTATCCTGTTCCAGTAATCGGTTTTTTTCTTGTATAGAAATATAACGATTACGATTATTGAAGGTTAAAAAGTAAACAACAATACCGGTGATGAGTGCCGGTAATGCAATTATTAGAAAATATATTTGTTGTTCAGTCAGTTGCATAGTTAACCAGGAATATGGGAAAGAAAAAAATGAAAGCATATGTCAGTTTATAGAGCTATAGTCTATAAAACATCAGTTAAAGGAAAAATCTTAATTTTCAGGCAGTAAAATAAAATAAACCAAATACAGGATCAAGTAAATGCAACAAGCTATGACGCTAGAAACGCTGCTGCAACAGGATAGCGAGCTCTCTTCTTTACCAGAAATATTCATCCGGGTTTCAGAATTACTCGATGATGAAAACTCTTCATCAGCGCAGATAGGTCAGGTTGTAGAAACAGACCCTTCACTGACCTCAAGAATTTTGAAAATGGTTAACAGTGCTTATTATGGGTTTCCGCATAATGTCGCGAGTATAAGTCAGGCCATCTCTATTTTGGGTCGAGATAGAATTCGTCAAATACTGATTGGTGCAGTTTTAGGTGGTGTTTTTGGAAATATGAAAAACAAGGTCTTTTTCATGGAAGATTACTGGCATCATAGTGTAAAAACGGCAATATTAGCCAGGTTATTATGCAAGCAAAGCTCCATGTCAGAACAGGCGGAATCATTATTTACAGCAGGCCTTTTACATGAAATTGGACGGCTAATAATGGTACAAAAAATGCCAGAATTATCATTGCAGGTACAACAGGCCCTGGATACCGAAGATGAAAATATCTATCAGGCCGAACAACGAATTTTTGGATACACACATTGTGAAGTGGGATCAGCTTTCATAACTCACTGGGGATTACCTGATATATTGGCTCAGGTGACAAAATATCATCATACACCCGAATTAGCGAAAGAATTTGTCGATGAAGTTAAAATCGTCGGTCTTGCTAAAAGCTTAAGTTTTCTGGTTGCACCGATACAGCAGATAGAAGTTGAGTTTGCACTGGAAGATATCAAGGGTTGGAAAACCGTAGGACTATCTGAAGAACAGATTACAGATTGCTGTATTGAAGCAGATGATCAGGTCTTCCAGGTGATGGAATCACTGGGAATGGTACAAATGAAAATAGATCTGGATGATGATGAAATTTAGTCAGGTGTTCAAATAGAGTCGTGCTTTAAAAAAGAGGGATTATATCCTTTATGACTATTGAGTAAAATTATAGATACTCCATACTTTATTTTCATTTATTAACTTCTAAAAATTAACAATGATCCAGTTATTATTTCAGGGGCAGATAATGCTCTTTGTGCTGATACTTTTTTCTTTGATTCTGTCACTGACATTTCACGAATATGGACATGGGATCATGGCAAAGTATTTTGGTGATAGAACTGCAGAGCAACAGGGACGTCTTACCTTAAATCCTATACCACATATTGATCCTATGGGTTTATTAATGGTGATATTTATCGGGTTTGGATTTGCTAAACCTGTTCCTACAGATCCACGAAATTATACATCCCGTTGGGGTGTTCTATTTGTAGCAGCAGCAGGACCATTTATGAATTTACTGGTGGCTTTCGTAGCAATAAATTTATATGGTTTAGGATTGTTCATGGGCTGGAGTTTATTCGAAGGCCAGGCCGCTAATAATTTTTTTATATTTCTGGCCAGTATAAATATGTTGTTGATGGTATTTAATTTAATACCAATTGGTCCCCTCGATGGACATTATATCCTGCCCTACTTTCTACCGAATAATCTTGCACGTATTTACCTTTATTATAATAATCGATACGGTAACTGGTTTTTATTATCGCTTGTTGTACTGGCATTAATGGGTATTCCGATCTTTAGTTATGTCTGGGAATTTGGACAGACTTTACTCCGTCTAATAATGCTGTTTTAGTAGATACTCAGCGTAATTAAAAAAGTCAAAAAATATTAACCACGAAGTCACGAACGCCTACACGGATGTTGGTGAGTAGTAACTAAAATTATTGTTTTGCTATTACAGGGTCAGAAAAGTCTCAAACTCAGTTAAATATGGGAATATTATATTAAACAGTTTAGATTTATTGCCTGATAATCAGCCTATCGAAAGTCTGTATAATTAAAATATGACTAAAAGAAAAAAAAATATTACCGATGTAGCACGTCAGATGATGAGTGGCGTTGTGCAAATACACGTTGAAGGGAATCTTGAAGAGGATGTTCAATCTGTATTAAATCCATCAATCAGAATACCTGGTAGCTGGTCTGGTTCAGGGTTTTTTGTCAAATATGAAAATCTACAAGGTTATATCGTAACTAATGCCCATGTCGTCAGAAATGCTGTAAAGATAGAAGTCAGCTCTATGTTAACCAGTGAAGAAAGGTTCGAAGCCGTAGTAGTCGGTTTAGTAAAAAAACTGGAACCCGATGTAGCACTCATCAAGTTGTATGACAGTGAACTTGAGCGGTTTAAAAAAATTGCGGTTCAGGAAATTGAATATCTTAAACTAAGAGAAGGAATAAGCCCCTCACGTGGAGAACAAATCAAAGCTATAGGATATCCTATGGGTATGGTTGAACCAAATATATCGGGAGGAGAAATCACCAATTTTATTTCAGGTTCAGAATATTCCACAGAAAGATTTGTTACTGATGCTGCTATAAATCCTGGTAATTCTGGTGGCCCGAGTATAAGCAAAGACGGTGAGGTGATAGGTTTAAATACAGCGGTGATGTTAGGTGCTGAAAATATTGGATTTATTACTCCGTCCAGCTTTGTAAAAATAATAATTGAAAATTTATTACAGCAAAATGAACCACATTTTTCAGGTATGGGAGGTTTGTTACAAAAAAATTCTAATAACTTTAACATGTTATTACATCAAAAAACGGCAAAAGGTGTCATAGTTTCAGATTTAGAAAAAAATGGATTTCTAGAAGCTGCCGGCATGAAAAAAAGAGATGTCATACTGGCTATTAACGGAGTAGAACTTGATCGTCATGGAATTGTAATAAATAGAGAAGGATCATACAGGCATAAAAATATTTATGATTTAATGAAATTAATTCCGATAGGAGATGAAGTTAAAATTGATTTTTTAAGGAAAGGAAAAGTAAAAAGTACCAGTGCCAGAGCAATGCGCAATCCTGAAAAAGGAGTATTTTCTCATCCAGTTATTAACGAGAGAATTTATCTTGAAGTATTTGGAATGATTATTCAGGAATTAAGCTTCGAAATAATTGAAGCAATGGCTGATATCGATAGCAATGCGCAAATAGACATGTTGAAAACTATCGACCAGGAAAAACCTATGCTGGTTGTTACTCATATTTACCAGGGAACACAGGCAGATGAAATTGACTGGCCTATTGGTGATTTGATTATTAAAGCTAATGAACAGGAAGTTAATACGTTAGATGACCTACAGAAAATTCTAGATAAAAATAAAAAGGGTAATATCCTGCTGGAATGTAAAAATGGAAGAATTGGTTTTTTTTTATACAGTAAAATAACAGCGTCCATTAAATTATTTTCTATTCGGAAGAATTTTATTCATTATTGAACGGATGGGTTCATCAGAATAAGTAAGTTGGCGCATTAAATTTTACAAACAGGTCAATTCCTTATACATCTTTTTCGTGCTCAACTGACTTATTCAGGTTAAAAGATTGTATCCATAAATTAGGTAATCGTCATTTAACAGCAGCTATAATAGATATTTCTACCAGTAATTCAGGACGTGCAAGTCGAGCCTCTACACAGGCACGTGCAGGTGAATGTCCTTCGATAATCCAGTCATCCCACACTTCATTCATCTTTGAAAAATACTTCATATCCTTAAGGTAAATGGTGGCTGATAAAATATGTTTACGGTCACTACCAGATTCAACAAGTAACTCATCAACTTTATCCAGCATAGTGCTGGTTTGAGTTTTAATATCATCGTCAGAATTTTTAGCAACCTGCCCACATAAGTAAACTGTTCCATTGTGGATTACAATTTTACTCATACGACGGCGTTCTGTACCTATGCGGGTGATATCCATTTTTATCTCGTGGTTTACATTTATACTAAACTATATATTTTATTGTAATTAAAGTAAAAGTATGTGATTTTAGGCATTAACTGAACTGATATTTTATTTTGAAGACGGTCAATAATACTAAATTCTATGTGCGCTGTTTAATTAATTTCCAGCCAGGGTTTTGGTGTGTATTAATAGCTTGTATAAACAAATCCGCACCTTTTTTTGCAGCCTCTTTTTCAATACGAGACTTATCTAAATTATTTATACTATCTAGTGATTGCTGTAAAACTATATCGCCGCTATCGTAAGTATCACTGATAAGGTGCAGGCTTATGCCAAAGTTGATATCGTCTGTTTTAAGTTGATTAATAATAGGGTCAATGCCACGATATTTTGGTAATAATGAGGGGTGTAAATTTAATGCGGCTTTGGAAATGGATAGTATAACGTCGTTGTGAATTAAAGTTGGCCAACAGGCGACTAGCATGAAATCAATATTTAGCTGTTTTATAAACTTTTGTAATTCTAACTGCAACTGATAATGAGTTGGAATTTTATAGAGTTGCAGTAGTCGAGATAAAGCACTTTGAGGTTTTAAAATATCCAGTTCGATATTAGCGAATGAAGCTTGAGTTTGATGCGGTTTATCACCGGATTGAATATAGGCGGCAGGTTTATATTCCTGCTCAACCAGCCTCTTTATGACATTATAAGTAAATGCTCCACCAGTGCCTAAAACGATAAAGCGATGTTGCTTAGTCATCACAGGGCTGAGCTACTAATAGTCCGTTTTTTTCCAGCTCGTCCCTGAAACCGAAACTTTTCATATCGGTAACTCGTTGAGGATAAAGTATTCCATCAAGATGATCGCATTCATGTTGCACTACACGTGCATGAAAACCTGTCACATCACGCGTAAAGGGTTCGCCTTTTTCATTATATCCGCTGTAACGAATGTGAGTATATCGTGGAACCATTGCTCGCAAACCCGGGACACTTAAACAGCCTTCCCAGTTTTCTTCAGTTTCATCGGTAAGCAGGCTAATTTTCGGGTTGATCAATACAGTGGTTGGAATATCAGGCGCGTCAGGGTAACGCGGATTATCTTCAAAACCGAATATAACTACACGTAAATTTACCCCAATCTGTGGGGCAGCCAGTCCGGCACCATTTTCTGCATGCATGGTGTCCCACATATCGCTAAGTAACTCTTCCAGAAAAGTTGTATTGAAATCTGTTACAGCTTGACTTTCCTGTAACAAATCCGGTTCCCCCATACGAAGTACTTTTTTTACTGGCATGTAGCTATTTTCATAATTATAGGTAATTATTGTAACAACTTATAAACACTATTATGCAGTATTTTATATTTTGATCTGACAGGGAATGAGAATCGAAAAAAATATTTCGTCAGTCTGGCCACGTGGGTTATAGTTAAAATATAGCTAATATCGATAAGGTAGAATGAAAAAAACCAGTGAGTTAATCTGGCAGGATAAGCAGCATCAGGTACTTTTTGAATTAATCGATCAGATTAATGGTAAAGAAGTAGATGCAAGAATTTTTCGTCAGCTTTTTGAGTACGCCGAAAACCATTTTACGATGGAAGAAGAATATATGAAGAAACTCGATTTTCCGGGTACAAAAAAACATATTCGGGCACACAATAAGTTTCGCTCAGAATTGAAGAGCATGATGCAGGATTATAAAAGCTATGATGATATATTTCGCCAGGCTTTATCCGAATTTCTATCTGAATGGCTAAAGGGTCATATATTTGGCGTGGATAAAAAACTGGAAGAATTTATTTTAAATTCACCTTATAAATAACATCCAGACATAAAATCAAAGGTATGTATTCTTTCAGTAATACCTCTCAAGGTCTTATTTTTGGTTTTGTCGCTTACGCTTTTTGGGGTATTTTTCCGTTATTTTTTAACCTGTTACGCCATGTACCATCTACCGAAGTATTAATGCATCGTGTTATCTGGTCCTTTATTTTTGTTAGTGTGATTATTGTACTGACAGGTAACCGGGCAAGAGTTATACAGGCGTTGAAGACGCCGGGTTTGTTTAAAGGGCTCGCATTATCGTCGTTACTGGTTTCTTTTAACTGGCTGGTGTATATCTGGTCCGTAAGCCAGGGTCGCGTACTGGAATCAAGCCTGGGCTATTTTTTGACTCCACTGGTTAGTGTATTTCTTGCCCGTGTTTTTCTAAAAGAACAGCTTAATCTACCCAGGAAGTTTGCCATAGCGCTGGCTGTTATCGGTATTCTCTGGTTGATCATAAAATTAGGTTACCTGCCATGGATTTCTTTGGCTCTTGCTATCAGCTTTGGATTATATGGTCTGGTCAGGAAGCGGTTAGAGGTTGATACGCTGACTGGACTGACTATTGAAACCGGTATTATGTTGCCTTTCGCATTGAGTTACTGGATTTACCTGATATATGCAGACAGTTCTTTATTTTATATGGCGGGTAGAAACCTTAGCTTATTATTGATGGTGAGCGGTATTGTGACAGCGCTGCCGTTATTGCTATTTGCCTCAGCGGCGAAAAAACTGAGTTTGAGCGCACTAGGGTTTATGATGTATATCAACCCTACCCTGCAGTTTTTAATTGCGATATATATTCTACAAGAAGCATTTGATAATAATCAGATGATTGGGTTTGGTTTTATCTGGTGTGCATTGGTTATATTCACTGTAGGCTCATTAAAAAAAAATCTGCTATAGCGACATAGCGGTATTAAAATTGACACCATAAGTAAATTTTGATGTTAACGATCTGCTGAAGTATAACGTCGCCATTGTTGAAAAGTGGCGAAATTTTTATACCCGTTAGACAGGATAAAACTCAATATACTGCGCATACGATACAGTTTAACTACCGAATCTATGCGTATTATTTCTTCACCCTGCTCATCAAAAAAAACAGTGGTTGGCATGTAATGTATATTCAGTTTTTTTGCCCATTCGGTTGCCGTTATTTTATCACCGTGAGGGGTTATGACGGGAGTATCAGACCAGGCATCCAGTTGGCGTAATTCGAAACCTTTTAATAACTGTTTGGTTTCATCATTATTTAACGGTTCAGAATGTAGTTGATCACAGGCATGGCACTGGTGCTGTTCGAAGATAACTGCCAATGGTTTCCGACTGGGACCAGCACGTCTGTCCAGCATCATAGGACCTTTTAAAAGTTGTTCATGTTCATTCAGGTCATCTATTGTAAAACGCGGTGGGGGGTCAGCACGTTCAAGATATTCACGAAAACTTTCTGTTTTATAAAAGTCTTCGACAATGTATTTCATCATAGCCTGAAATCGATAAGGTTTATAATAACCGCGCATTTTATAGGCTACTTTGCCCGTTTCATCGAAGAAAATGAGGGAAGGTGTGAAGTTGGTATTTTCCTGAATGGCCAGATCGCGTTCAGTAATTTCTGTGCCATCAAACAGGGTGACAGTTCGACTACCCCAGATATCAAGCGATATGATGTCGTAGTTCTCACGAACATATTCGACAATATCGGGTTTGTTGAAGTTGATTTCCATCAGTGCTTTGCAATAGGCACAATGTTGCTGGCCAAAATATAAAGCTATGCCCTGCTTTTTGTTAGAAATCGCATCTTGAAGGTCTTCGCGTAAATCGAGGAATGAATCTTTAAACCATTCGGGGTGTACTATCTCGCGTGAGACTGGTGCATCGTTGAAACCCAACTCAAAATCTTCTTCAAAACTAACATCTTGATCATTAGCGATTGATGCTGATGAAGTGGCATGAAAAGCCAGCACCAGGAATACAGGTATAAATTTCCGAAAGTTTAAACGCATAAAAGTGCTAGTTAATTTTTTTATGCAATCATGCCTTAAGCATGTAGTTGAGTCTATGGTTGTTATTAATTCTAAAGTTACTGTATCAGGAAAGTGGAAAACAGAATTTCATCAATATCATTGTTATTCGTCATTTCATTAATCATTTCACGAATTTCGGTGGTCGCCTGTTTACGAACCTCTTCTCGCTTTGCAGGTGTTTTCATGTCTTTAGCGTTTTGTTCGCTGAGAATCAAAATAAGTTTGTGACGAATTGCAGGAATATTGGCTTTTACTATTTCTTTGGCGTCATCATTTTTTACCAGTACTTCGGCTTTTACCTGTAAAAAGGTCAGGCGTTTACTGTCTGTGGCCAGGTTAAGAACCAACGGTTTATCACCGAGGGAAACGTAACCTGGTTTACTTTTAGGAGCAGCACTTTCATCCGCCGCAAATAAAGGTGAGGCAAAGAAAAATAGAAAAACAGTTAAAATTACGGTAACACTTTTATTAGGCATGGTTTTTTCCTGTAAATTTGTACTATGATTATGGCTTATTTTTAGAGAAATTCAGATTTATGACTCCACAGGAAATTCAACAACTTATTGAAGCCAAAATGACGGATGCAAAAGTTAGTGTTAGCGGTGATGAAGGTAAATTTACCGCTGAAGTGATCAGTGATCAGTTCGACGGGTTAATGCCGATTAAACGTCATAAACTTGTATATGCCTGTGTGAATGATGAAATCACTTCGGGTGCTTTGCATGCTCTTACCATTGTGGCAAAAACTCCAGCAGAAGTTGCTTAAAGTCACTAGCCAGTGAATTCCAGGCTTATTGTACAACTAACTGATTTCGTCCACCATTTTTAGCATCATAAAGGGCTTTATCGGCGCGTTCATAAATGCTTTCTGTATCATCACCGGCAATAATGGCAGTTAGCCCAGCCGACAGGCTGATATCTACTTTTTCCTGCTTAAAATGAAAACTTGAGCTACTAACCGAAGTGCGAATTTTTTCTACTAAAGGTTGGGCACTTTGCAGATTGGTTTTAGGCAGCAGTAACACAAACTCTTCACCACCAATACGAAACAGGAAGTCGGTTTTGCGGATATTTTTTGACATCATTTTCGCCACAATTTGCAAAGCCTTATCACCGGCATTATGTCCAAACTGGTCATTAACTCGTTTAAAGTGATCTATATCCAGAATGGCAAAGCTGAAATCATCCTGATATCGAGACCAGCGTAATAATTCCTGTTCAAGTACTTCATCGTAAGATAAACGGCTACGGACCCCGGTTAAGGTGTCAAACATGAGTTTTTGACGATTTTCCGATAACTTTTGTTGCAGTTGATCGGATTCCTGTTCCATCGATTTAATTTGTTGCTGCAATTTATTGTTACGTTGTTCTGCTTTTTGGTAACGTTGATTATCTCGAGTGATAAAAGAAGAGACGCCGGTTTTAATCGAATCCAGGTTGTCTTTAATGCTGTGTTTCAACTTGTTAATATCATTTTCCAGACTCACCTGACTTTGAATGTTTTCAACGCTTTCATTCATCAGATTTTGCAGTAGTTGAGCATCTTTACGGCCTTCCTGTGTATCCGACTGTTCATCGGTTAGTACATTTGAAATTTCATTTAACTGTCTGGTAACGTCAACTATGAGGCTTTCCATCTCAATTTTTTCGTGATTGATACCACGTATGATGGTATGAATCTCACTGATAATTTCGTCAAGGTATGTGCTCCATTCTTCATCAATAAAGGTTGAATCGAGTTTTTCCTGTATGGCATTGAGTTGTTGTGAGCTGCCATGTGTTAATGCTATTTTTTCAATTAATGAAATTAGTAACTGTTGAATAGAAATTTTATCGGAAGGTTCATGCAGTAATAATTCATTAAGTATGTCTGCCAGGTTGCTCAGGCACTGATCGCTATCAAGATCAGTAATATGAGTTTTAAAGTCTTCAATACGAGACTTATAATCAGTATCAAATTCCAGTTGATTGATAAGTTGTAGCAGATAGTCATGGAACCCGGGAGCGTTAGCAGTTTCTGCTGCCAACTGAACCGGTTCCGTACTATCCATCTTTGACAGTAATGTTGATAATTCTTCAAGATTTAAATCGAGAGCATCATCATTTTTTTCACGCGAATTTTTCTGTATTTTTTGCAACAGTTGATCAAGCTGATCATTGATGCCTTTGGCAGAGATGGCAAGTCGTGATATGGCCTTGCGCAACAGTTTTTCCAGCTTATACCATGTGGTTTCCATATCCTCCAGTTGTTTTAAGCTATTGAAGTATTTGACTTTCCAGTCTTTTTCGTTGGCCACGCTTTTACCCTGTATTAAAAAGTATCAATTTGAAAGCCAATAAGAATATATTGTGAATTCATCTAGTAGTGTAGAATTTATTCCCGGAGTTTCCAGTAATTAGCTAAATTATTTTTAAACAATGGCACTGTCTTATGATCGGATCTAAAATTTTACTGGTGGGTAACTGTGTTCTCGATCAAATATGGGAGCTGGATCATTTTCCACAACAGGATGAAGAAAGCAGGGTACTGGCTAAAACCCGGGTTTTAGGTGGTAATGCCTGTAACACAGCTCAAATTTTAGCAGGACTTGGAAATGAGGTTGAACTTGTCAGTAGTTTTGCTAAGGATACAACGGCAACATGGTTGTTACAGGAGCTAACCAGCAAAAATATTTCAACCCGGTACTGTATTCAAAAACCAGGATTTAGTAGTGCAGAATCTTCAATCTGGTTGAATCGGGAAAATGGAAGCCGAACCATTGTCCATCATCGTGATTTACCAGAGCTTACAATACCGGAATTAAAGAAAATTCCGTTTCAACTGTTTAAATGGATACATTTTGAAGGAAGAAACATAGACACATTACAGTCATTCCTGCCAGATATGACAATAGGTGACTTTATGATTTCACTCGAAATAGAAAAACAACGGGAAGGGATTGAACAGTTGTTACCGTTTGTCAATACAGTCATCGTTTCCAGTGCCTATTTAAAAAGTAAAAATATAAGCGCGAATCAGTGTCTTCGAGAGTTAACGACTATTAATCCGAATTTGAATATAGTGTGCACTCTTGGTGATTCCGGCTTACTCGGGCAAGATAGCCAGGGTACATTAATAAAGCTGCAGGCAGAGAAAATCGAAAAAGTGGTGGATACAATAGGTGCGGGTGACTGTTTCATTGGCGGATTAATACATCGATTAAACCAAAATGATGATTTTGAATCCGCTCTGAAATTTGCCAATCATTTAGCGGCCCAGAAAATTCAGTTCAAAGGTATGAGATTTGAAAGCAAATAAACTTTTTATCTGTAACGTTGATGATATTGAAGAACCGGGTAGCAGAGGTTTCAGTATCGAGATTGATGAGGAAATTATTGAAGGTTTTGTGGTCCTTAAAGATGGACAGTTTTTTGCTTACCGTAATAGCTGTCCGCATACTGGTGCACCACTGGACTGGGTTGAACATCAGTTTCTTGATATGGATGGTGCATTAATACAGTGTGCTGTGCATGATGCACGGTTTATTATCGACGATGGAAAATGCATAGCCGGCCCCTGTGCAGGAGATTCCTTACAGAAGCTGGAAATAATTCAGCAGGATAAAAAACTATTTATGCTAGATCAAAAATTTTAATCTAAATCTTGAAATGTCCAACCATTGACTGAAGTTGACTGGCTAGCTGGTTAAGATTGGCAGTGATTTCTGACATATTCTGACTGCTGGTAGTCGTTTCTGCGGTTATTTGCCTGATATCACTCAAGTTTTGTTGCATGCTTTGCGCCTGCTGATTTTGTGAAATTGCCGCCGAGCTGATGTTATTAATAATTTGCCCGATAGTCTGAATATTGCTGGTTATGCTGGATAGAGATTCTGAAGCATCGCCAGTTTTTGACACAGTTTCCTGCGCGAGCTGCTGGCTCTTTTGCATAACCGAAGCAGCTTTGCTGGAGCCCTGCTGTAAACGTTCTATGATAGCCTTTATTTCAGTTGTTGAGTCCTGTGTACGACTTGCCAGTGTTCTTACTTCATCGGCAACCACAGCAAATCCTCTTCCTTGCTCTCCTGCTCTGGCCGCCTCTATGGCCGCATTAAGAGCCAGCAGATTGGTTTGTTCAGCAATACCCTGAATGACATCCAGTACAGAACCAATTTGTTGACTATCACGGTTAAGGTCAGCAATAACATTATTAGCGGAATCAATATATCCGGCAGATTCATTAATGGAATTAAGTGTAGAAGAAATCACTAACTGGCTTTGTTCCAGAGTTGCATCCATATTTTTCATACTTGCTTCGGCTTCAGTTGCAGCCTGGCTGACTGAATCAACTTTTGCAGACATGTCATGCATAGCGAGATTTACCGTATCAGTAGCGGATTGCTGCGCTCTCATCTGATTTTGTGTTTGAGTTGATTGATTTGCCAGCTCAGTTGAAGTATTACTAAGTTGACCAATTACAACCACCAGATCTGCAATTAAATCTCGTATTTGTTTTGTAAAAGCATTAAAGCCCCTGGATAATTCTGTTATTTCATCGTTTCCTTTTATGGCCAGGCTTTGTGTCAGGTCTCCATCACCCTGAGAAATATCATGCAGCTTATTCGCTACATTTCGAACAGGACAAACTACTATTCTGAGTGCAACCCAATAAGCAGCTACCACCAGTGCCAGTCCGATTATCACGGTGATCAAAATACTTAGGAAGGCAGATGTTTTAACATGGCGGATTCAACTCTGAAGTGCAACGCAGTTAATTCCAGATCTAGCGAACGAT
>CALCSG010000008.1 GCA_937894085.1 uncultured Gammaproteobacteria bacterium
TTATGAATATCATGCTGGTATCGGTAACAGAACGAACTCAAGAGATAGGTATACGCATAGCGGTAGGGGCCAGACAGACAGATATCATGCGTCAGTTTTTGATTGAAGCGGTGCTGGTTTGCTTCTGTGGTGGCGCGCTGGGGATCGGGCTCGCCTATCTTGTTGGCGTAATCTTCACATACACTGGAAGCGATTATCAGATGATCTATTCTAGTTCGCCTATCATTGCGGCTTTTGTCTGTTCAACGTTAATTGGCGTTCTGTTTGGCTATCTTCCTGCCCGTAATGCCGCAAAACTTAACCCTGTTGATGCGCTTTCCAGAGATTAAAGCAGAATCGACATATGAAAACATCCAGCCTGTTGAACTCACTAAGCAGAAAGTTACGTGAGCATTACCAGTATTTGGCAAATGATGAATAAATATTTCTCATCGGTCATCGTAATTCTTAAATTTTACTAACTTCCCTTTTGTTCTTAAGGTTACAGCAGCTACAATAGTTGCTGCTGTTAATTTAAACGAGAAAAATCATGAAAAATAAATTTGCACTGACTGTTGCCATACTATTGACGTCTCCAGCTCTATTCGCCATCGACCATACAGGTACAATTCTGGAGACCATGAATTCTGGAGGGTACACTTATGCAAAAATTAAAGAGAAACAAAAAGAATACTGGGTAGCTGGAAGCAATACTGCAGTTAAAGTGGGTGATGTCGTCAGTTTTAGTGAACAAATGAATATGCCCAGTTTCAACAGTAAGACCCTTAATCGAACTTTCGATAATCTTATGTTTGTCGGTGGTATTACTCATGGAAACCAGGTTGCGGGTTCTCCGGCTGTTAAGTTACACAGTAAAATATCTGCTCCCATCGCTGACGTTAGTCCAATCAGTAAAGTTGAAGATGGTTATACAGTCGCAGAATTATTTAGCAAAAAAGCAGAGTTAAAAGACAAGGTGGTAAAAGTTCGCGGTAAAGTCGTCAAAGTTTCTGACGGTATTATGAATTCAAACTGGATTCATATCCAGGATGGGACCGGCTCTGCGGGTACAAATGACATCATTTTCCGTGCTAATACTGCTACTGCTAATGTTGGTGATGTAGTAATTGCCAGTGGTACTTTAGTGACCGATCAGGATTTTGGCTATGGCTATAAGTATGATGTTATTGTTGAGAATGCATCTTTTGATTTGAACCGGTAATTGTTAAAATTACCGGTTGACTTGAAAGCAGCTTGTGATTGAAGCATTCCAGTGAATATAAGCAGATAGTTCAGGGTCTTGCCAGATGTGAGGCACGGTAGCGAGTAAGCGCGATGCCACATAAGATTATGATCAACGCAAAGATACTACTGCTATTGACAGGTTCTGAGAGAATGATTACGCCACAGAAAAATGCTACCACTGGAATAAGGTAGTTAATGGTTGATAAAAATGTGGGCCCAGCTCGTTCTATCACGTAAAACAGGATAATCGTGGCTATTCCTGTTGGCCCTATACCCAGCCAGATGACAGAAATAAGAGATTTTAAACTAACTTGAGAGTACGCGAATTGGTGGCTACTCAACCAGACTGGAAACATAGTAATAGAAGCTGCGATTAGTACGCCCGCTCCTGCAATCAACGGATTAAAGCGTGGTAAACGCCTGACTAAAATAGTGTTAAAGGCATAACTGGTTGCCGCGATAAAAATTGCTATTCCGCTCAGCATGGTCCTGTTATTTCCTTCGAATACTGGCCCTAGTAAAATGGTTATGCCACCGATGCCGAGTAAAAAGCCGGTTATTTTATAACGGTTAAGGGTTTCTCCGGGAACAAAATAATGCGCCAGAATCATCGTGATTAGAGGCATCGTGGCCATAATCATACCAGCGATCCCCGAGTCGATTGATTGCTGTCCCCAGGCGATTAAAAAAAATGGTAGCAGGTTACCAATTGCGCCCAGTAGAATGAATATAGCCCATGCTTTGATGGTGAACGGAAGTTTTAATCCGTTTGCGTAAACTGCTACGGTTAATATTAAAGCACCAATTAGCACTCTAAAAAATACAATTGAATAAGGGGATACTGTTTCAACCGAAACAGCAGTAAACATAAAAGATGTGCCCCATAGAATGATCAGGCAAATCAATAGCAGCCAGTTAACCAGTAATGAGTTTAGCTTGAACAAATAATGTTACATCGTTTGTAAATACATAGGTATATTCAGTGCGTGTGGAACCTGAAAAGTACCTGAAATTCCACTTAAGAAACTACCCGCTCAAAATTGGTGTGATGGCATTTGGGGCAGGGTGGTATACGACTACTTTTAGTGAATTTCATTTCCTGGGAACAATCCAGGCAACGTAAAGTGCCTGCACTGCAAATTTCCCCTGTTTTATAAACACTATTCTTTTTGCTGAGTATTTCCAGGGCCTTGAAGTCAATCCAGGTTTTATCAGCTGCTTTGGAAATAAAATCGACAAATTGATCTTCCACCTGCTGAATATCAAAATTTAGCCATTGTTTGAACTCTTTACCATCAGTTTGCATGTGCTCTCTGGCAGAGGCTATATCCCGTTTTAAATGTTCTGAAATACCTTTTATTTCATCCTGCGTCAGGGCATAAGCCTTTTTAGTGAGGTTTTCTGCATTTTTTAACATTTCATCAATGGTTGGAGAAAGTGTTTCTTCTGCTTTTTCTACTGCAGCGTGAAGTTCATCGACCATACGATTATAGGCTTTTAATAATTTGTCTTTTGGGTCAGTCATATCTGTCTCCTTTTCATTATTTTGTTTTATTAAGGATATAGGTTAATAATATAGTCCGCTAACACTAACTTAAACAGTAATATCTTATATTTATATTAATTCTGATATGAATCAATTCATCGAGTCTACAGGCGTTGAGTTCCCAATCATTGGTGGGCCGATGTATCCCTGTAGTAATCCTGAACTTGTAGCTGCAATCTCTGAAGCCGGGGCATTAGGTATCATTCAGCCGCTGTCTTTAACTTATGTTCATGGATATGACTTTTTGCAAGGATTGAAATATATCCAGTCTCTGACTGCTAAACCGCTTGGTTTCAATGCTCTGATTGAAAAATCATCACGCAGATATCAGCAAAGAATGTCCAGCTGGATAGATATAGCGCTGGACCAGGGAGTACTTTTTTTTATTACTTCTTTAGGTAAACCGGACTGGGTGGTTGAACGGGTTCATGCTTATGGAGGGCAGGTGTATCATGATGTCACTGAAAGAAAATGGGCCGAAATCGGCGTTGATTGTGGAGTAGATGGGTTAATTTGTGTGAATAACCGTGCAGGTGGACATGCAGGCAAGTTGTCTGCTCTACAGTTATATGAGGCTTGTTTTTCACTTAACAAACCGCTTGTTTGCGCGGGTGGGATTTCCGATAGTGATGGTTTACAGGATATGCTAAAAATCGGCTATCAGGCTTGCCAGCTGGGTACTCGATTTATTGCATCAGATGAATGCAGGGTGAGTGATACCTATAAGCAGGCTATTATAGCTGCGGGAGAAAAGGATATTACGCTGACTGAGAAAATGACAGGTGTACCGGTATCAATCATTAAGCCAGCCTCAAAAAATGAACAACAGTTTAAAGCTCAGGGTGTATTGTCCTGGATGTTAAGCTCTAAAAAGTTTAAACATGTAACACGGCTGTTTCTGAGCCTGAGATCCATTATGAATTTAAAAGCTGTTATCTCTTCAGATAATGATAATTCTGAATATTGGCAGGCAGGAAAAAGTGTCGCCGGCATACATAGCGTATTATCGGTAAAACAAATTATTCAACAACTCATGAAAAAACAGGAAATTAAAGTTCATTCTGAAGATAGCTAACTTTAATTTTGTCCATTAGATCCAGTTTCATATAAATCCTGTTAAATTAATCTATAGCTATAGATTTGCCTGTAGCACTGGTTAAAATACTGTTTATACCGACTTAAAAAGTGACAACTATGAATGATTCAGTAAAAGAATATTACGGAAAGGTTTTACAGCATTCTGACGACTTAAAAACCGATGCCTGTTGTACGGATATCAATATTCCCGGCTATCTGAAAAAAGCCATGGCAAATGTTAATGAAGAGGTTTCCGCTCGATATTTTGGCTGTGGACTGGTGATGCCGCAGGCTTTAGAGGGCATGCGTATACTGGATCTGGGCTGTGGTTCCGGTCGGGATTGTTATGTTCTGGCTCAGTTAGTCGGGGAAAGTGGTTTTGTTGTTGGTGTGGATATGACCGATGAACAACTTTTTGTGGCGGATCGGCATCTGGAGTGGCATCAGGAACAGTTTGGATATAAACATACGAATGTTGAATTTATAAAAGGCTATATTGAAAAGCTGGACGAACTGGACCTACAGGATGAAAGTTTCGATATTATCGTTTCAAATTGTGTTATCAATTTATCTCCTGATAAAGAAGCTGTTTTAAAACAGGCATATCGCCTGCTTAAGCCTGGTGGTGAATTATATTTTTCAGATGTGTATTCGGATCGCAGGGTTGAACAGGAGCTGGTGGATGATCCTGTGCTGTATGGCGAATGTCTGAGCGGTGCACTGTACTGGAATGACTTCCATAATCTTGCAAAGCAGGCTGGTTTCCTCGACCCGCGTTTGGTGGAAGATCGTCCACTGGGAATAGATAATGAAGAAATCGCATTAAGGATCGGGCATATTAACTTTTTTTCTGCTACCTATAGGTTGTTTAAATTGCCCGGGCTCGAATCGCATTGCGAAGATTATGGTCAGGCTGTCGTTTATAAGGGTGGCATAAAACACCATGAAATGTTGTTTTCTCTGGATGCTCATCATCATATCCAGAAAGGAAAAATGTTTGCGGTTTGTGGCAATACTTACCGCATGTTAAAAGAGAGTCGTTTTGCTGATTATTTCGATTTCTATGGTGATACAGAAACTCATTATGGAATTTTCGATGACTGCGGCACTTTAATGCCTTTTTCTTCAGCCGGAATAAAAAATGAAAATGATGGTGGCTGTTGTTAATCTGCAAAGATGATATATACAGCCACTTCTTCAAGCACTAAGTTATCTGGCAGACTACACACTATTTGACAGATAATTGTGTGAAGAGCAGATAGGCAATAAATCCTATCCAGGAAATAACAAGTAAAAACCAGGGCATTTTATTACCTGTGTTACCTGCTTTCAGCTCAGCGCTTTCATCGATTGAAACGGAATTCTGTTGTCCGGATGATATTTGTTTGAGCTTTTTATCGAGTTCTCTAGCTTTTGCTTTTTGTTGTTTTTTATATAAATCGATACCTTTTTGAATACCTTGAGCTATTAACCTGGTTTGTTCTTTGGTTTGTCCAGGCCGTTGGGTGCCCCGAGCAGTTTTAAGTGCATCTTCCTTAGTTTCATCTGATATTGTGTTTTTTCTGGAATATTTAGACATGTTTTGTTGAGTAAAACTCTGGAAAACTTTGATAATACTATCACATGTAGTTAGTGCCAGAACGAAAAGTAGGTTCTACTACGACTTATAGATTGTTGAATGGTAATTCTAGAATTGCTCTGCAAGCAGGGGACATCAAACAATTAGAAATAAAAAAGACTTAGCAAGGACACTGAAATTAAAATTTAATTCTAGCTCCGGCTAAGTCTTAAAAGAGGTAAACCTCTTGATTACTATTTATAGTTGAAAAGGTAATGAAAGTGAAATTAAATTGACGTAATTTTTTGTCAAAAAGATTTAAATCAATTTTTAGAAAGTTTCTTCAGTATCCTTTTGACATTCGGCTTTATACAGATTATTTTCTAAAGTTGGTCTTTGCTGACTGAACAATTCTGGCTTTAAAGTTATTTCGGTCTGTTCCCGGTTTCAATTCTAATCCTGTAATGTTTACCCAAACAGGGTTACAGGAACTTATTTTTCAACGGCTAAAAAGCTATTGAGGAATATCAAACACATGAATCATCTTCTCTTTTGCTTTGCAGCGATTTTTACTGGCTATGTCTGACACTATGACGAGTTGATTTTCAGATATCCAGTCGACACCTTCTATATTGCAATAAATATTCTTACCCTTTTTAGTAGGGAAGCTGTAAATATTTTTATGCGATAACTGCCACGAGTCACGCTCCACGTTGAGTGTTCCAATCCATAACCTGGCAGATTTTTGAGAGATGACCGCAATACGGTTTTGCTGGATAGAAAGATCAGAAAAATCTCTAAAATCTACTTCTAAAGGTAATTGAAGAGTCCCGTAGTGTTCCCAGTTGTTACCATTTTTTTCAAAAATCTGGATCATACCTTGTCCGCTGGATTTTTTAGAGTCATCGCTGTTGCAGTTTTTACCTTCGCACAATCCGAAAATGAAGGTACTATTTTCTTTATGTACGATGGCTGCCCCTTCTAGCCCCTTGTTAGGGTCGATATTATCCAGTGGCAAATTGAGTGGAAGTTGATACGGATTACCTGAGGGTACTAAATCCCTGGTGAATTTTTGAATCAATGGTCTGTAGCAGTCATTCTGGTATGCGGAATTTTCGACAATACCATAAAAGCAGTTTTCATTTGAATCAAATGCGATGGCTTCGAATCCCTCCCGGCTATTTTGTGAACCGATAATTTCTCCTTGTTTAAATCCATTTTCAGAACATTGTGGAATTCGAGCTATACCATACATTTCATCAAAAACTACAATATAGTCTTTATCGACCAATACAACACCGCTAGCTTCAAGTAACCTGGCACTTTCTGGAACTTTTATATTCGTTAATAATGAGGCTAATTTTTTTTCGTAACGCGGATAATTCAGTGTCTTAACCATATTCATCTTGTTTAGTTTATGGTTTTGGTAGTTTATGGCGGTAGAAATCCAGCAAGATTTTGAGCTAACAGCGTTCTTCAATTAAAGCGCGTAGCTTATTTTCTTCGGTTTTCTTTTGTTGATCGGTCATATTTTGTTTCTCACCATTTTTATCACGGGCAAACAGGTAATCGGCTTCTTCATAATTACGCAACTGGTTTTTCAGCCTGGTGCAATTGCTGTCAATTTTAGCCTGTTGTTTTTCATTTTTTATAGCCTGTTTCTGTTTTAATTCATTTTTCTCCTGAAATTCTTCGAGTAATTCTTTTCTACGTTGAAGCTGTTTCTGGCTTATACCAATTCCTGCAGGTTTAGGGGCTTTAAGGTTTAACTGAGTGGCATTAGCATGAGGTTTATCGGAAAAATGCATTATCCCGTTTTCATCAACCCATCTATAAACCTCTGCATTAGCAGTTTTAATTGAACAAAATAACATAAAATTAATTAACAAAAACAGGCTTGTTCTGGACACGATATATCCCTTTAGTGGTCAAATTTTTAAAATATCAGGGTTAAGTTTACATGAAAAAAATAAATGACTACAAGTGACTGTCAGTTTCAGGTTAAGGAGAGCCAATTGCTAAAATCTGATAAATTATTAAGCAAGCTATTGTAAAATGCCGTGTAGTTGAAGGTGAATAGTTCTTGCTCATTATAATCATCAATTGAAAATTTATTGCTTTGGGTGAATAATTCATAATAACTATCTAGCATTTTTAAAGCACAATGTTTTAATGCCAGCTAAATTCTGATGAGGCTTAAAATGAAAGAAATAATAGAGAATGGCTTCCGTAAGGAGATTAAAGGTGTTATCAGCCTCTATTATGATGGTTACTGGATAAAATATTATGATCCTCCGATAGAAAATCTTTCCGCTAAAAAGAGACTTATTCAGTCTTTAACGCGACGTTTGTTCAACCATATGGAACATGGCATTAATATTCCCGGCAAGAAACTTGATGAAGTTCGCGCCGCTTATGAAGCAGAGAATGACCCGAAGAAAAAACGAGTCAAAGGCGCTATGCTGGCCGGTACGCTTTTTAACAGAGCTGCCGATATCTTTACCCATCTCGTCGAACTGGAA
>CALCSG010000009.1 GCA_937894085.1 uncultured Gammaproteobacteria bacterium
AGAAGATCCGGTTAAAGTCATAGAGACCCTGGCTTCCAATTTAACTAATAAACTGCTGCATGGACCCACCATTGAGATGCGCAAGGCATTAAAAGAAGACGATAAGCCGCTAATTCAGTTATTACACTCGTTAATCGACCACAGTTAAAGCGTTACTTACCTAACCACCCACGAGAATTCCGCAGGAAAACATCCATGAAGGCTTCCATTTTATCCAAGTTAGAAATACTCAGTGCGCGCTATGAAGAAATTGCCGGTCTTTTGTCTGATATTGAAGTGATTAATGATCAAAATCGTTTTCGTACATTGTCTATGGAATATTCTCAACTTGAGGATGTGGTGAAAACATTTACTGAATTTCAAAATTTTGAGCAGGATAAGTTAGCAGCAGAAGAAATGCTGAAGGAAGAAGATGCTGAAATGCGTGAAATGGCTGAAGAAGAAATCAATGAAGCCAAGCAGCGCATGGAAGAGCTTGAAATGACGTTGCAAAAACAGCTGTTGCCTAAAGATCCTAATGATAACAGCAACGTGTTTCTTGAAATAAGAGCAGGTACCGGTGGTGACGAAGCTGCTATTTTTGCGGGAGATTTATTCCGCATGTACAGTCGCTATGCGGAAAATAAAAGATGGCAAATCGAAGTATTAAATAGCAACCTGGGTGAGCATGGTGGCTATAAAGAAATTATAGCCCGTATTATAGGGGCAGGTGCTTTTTCTAATTTGAAATTTGAATCAGGTGCTCACCGTGTGCAACGCGTGCCGGAAACCGAATCGCAGGGACGGGTGCATACTTCGGCGGCCACGGTGGCGGTCATTCCCGAAACAGCCGATGTGGAAAAAATTGACATTAACCCGGCCGATTTGCGGGTGGATACTTTTCGTGCCTCGGGCGCTGGTGGTCAGCACGTTAATAAAACCGATTCGGCTATTCGCTTAACCCATATACCGACCGGAACGGTTGTTGAGTGTCAGGATGAGCGTTCTCAGCATAAAAATAAAGCGCGCGCCATGTCATTGCTGCAGGCCAGAATTTATGATGCCGAAAAGCAGAAACAGGATAAGGAACAGGCAGAAGAGCGTAAGTCACTGGTCGGTAGCGGCGACCGATCAGAACGCATTCGCACCTACAATTATCCCCAGGGCCGTTTAACCGATCACCGTATTAATCTTACTCTGTATAAGCTGGACGACATCATGTCAGGTAGCCTGGAGCACGTTATCGACCCGTTGATGAATGAGCATCAGGCCGAACAGTTAGCCAATCTGGCTGAAGAATATTGATGCTCCTGAGACGAGCACATCGTTATCATGGCAGGCAATGATGATGGTGCGCACGACGCACCCTACACGATCAAACAACAGCTAGAGTGGGCAACAGGCATTCTGTATTCGATCAGTTGTTCGGCTGCTCTGGATAGTGAGGTTCTGCTGGCATTCTGTTTGCAAAAGAACCGAAGTTACTTAATGACCTGGCCGGAAAGAGAGTTAACTTCGGATCAATATGAGCATTTTCATGATTTAATTCGTAAACGCCTGCAGCCCCAGCCTGTTGCTTATTTAACAGGAAGTCGTGAATTTTATTCGATGGAGTTAACTACGACACCTGCGACCCTGGTACCCCGGCCTGAAACCGAGATGTTGGTGGATTCGGTGCTGGATTTAATAGCGGGTCTGCCTGCGCAAAAAATACTTGAACTGGGTACGGGTACCGGTGCGATATCGCTGGCGATAAAAAAATATGCTCCTGAAAGTGAAATTCTGGCAACTGATATCAGTTTACCAGCTTTGCAAGTTGCACAATCGAATGCACTGAAACATCACCTGGATATAACCTTTATAGAGTCTGACTGGTATCAATCCGTGCAGCGAACAAAATTTAATATTATTGTTTCCAATCCCCCCTATATTGCTGCCAGCGATCCCTATTTGAGCCAGGGTGACCTTCCTGCCGAACCGTTACAGGCATTAAGCAGTGGTGAAACCGGCCTGGAAGCTATCAATGTAATTATTCAGGGAGCTAAAGAGTATTTACAGAACGAAGGCTGGATATTGCTGGAGCATGGTTATGATCAACAGCAGGCGGTGACCGGTATTTTTTTGCAATACGGTTTCAGGGATATTTCAACGCTACGCGATTTTAACGATTTAGCCCGAGTTACACTGGCCAGAAAATAACCTGTAAATTTGTGTTGAATTTTATAAACTGAAGTCGTACGCTTTGGCAATGGATGAGCACCTTCATATTAGAGAAAGAAAAATCTGCCTGAACCGTAGCGGCGATACGCATCAGGTGGAAGCTGCCTGTGCGGCTTTGCGTGGAATTCAGGGTGTATATCATGCTCAACCTGTTTCTAATTACCGGCTGACGCTGACTTATTCTCTGCAATATCTTTCGTTTGAGCTGATTGAAGCCTTGCTGAAAGAGCTTGGCTTTTATCTGGATAACTCTATCTTCGCCATTATCCGACGCAATATTTACCAGTATCTTGAAGATAATGTGCGTGAAAAGCTGCGCCTCGATGAGGAAAAGCAGGCTTTAGTGTGTGATATTGATGCCGATATACCTAATGATGAACCTGAAAAATATTGGAATAATTACCGTTAGAATTACTTATTTTGCAGGTATTTAACCCGCAATTCTCACAGGAGAGCAAGATGATCGCGCAGGGCTTTGGATTTACAGGAATTTTTTTAAACGAATGGAATAACAATGTGTATTGTCGAGTATCGAAAGAACCCTGTAAATTCAAAGAACAGGCGAGGGATTGTCACTCCTGTGAAAAATTCTGGTTAAACCCTTCTACTCTAATTGAGTTACCCGGTAACCCGCCTGTTTTAAATGATTGATCAAACCATCTTTACCCAGTAAGTGGGCGGATCCGACGAGTACCATTTCTGTCTCAGGAGTTTTCAGGTAGTCATAAATTTGCGGTAACCAGTTTAAATTTCTTTGCACCAGTAGCTGTTGATAAAGCGTATCAAATTCCTGTTGCATGGGTAAAATAAACATTTCTTCAAGTTGTTGAATGTCTCCTGTTTTCCAGCTTGTTAGCATGTCGGAAAATAATTCACGCATGGTTTCTATGTCTTCCAGGGTTTGCCGGATCATTTGGTCTTCCTGCCCTTTGCCCATGTTAGCGATAAAATCAATTTGCTGCTGCAGGCTTTCCAGTGCAAGGGTTTTCTTCATATCCTGTTGAGCCAGGTTGAAAAAATATTGATCTACTCCATAGTTGCTGACACCGAGTTTTTCCAGTTCGAGTAAGGTCAGTGATATGGCAACCATCGATGGTTTGAATTTGATAAATTGATTAACGCTCAGGTGGTTCTTTGCAAAGTGTGACTCAAGTTCTGCAAAGGTTTCTGCTGAAATAATATCTTTTAAACTCTGGTTTTGTGGTAAAGATACTGCTTTCATTAATTGTGACTGAAAGGCGGGACTGTTGCTGCCGCCGATATCAGTTTCGAATGCCAGGCTTTGTGACTGCTGGTAGGCGAGTTCAAAGGCATCCGGTAAAGGATAATCCGATGAGCGTAGCAGGTGGATGGTGCCGGCCAGGTAAATCTTGTAGTGATCTGATTCAACTAGCCAGACAGGGCTGGCAGCGAAGGCTGACCGGGTAACAAGAATAAAGGTGAATAGAATGTATTTCATTTTGGAATTTAAAGCGCCAGTGTTGTATTTATTATGAAGGCCTAATATGCATACGAAGCAGCCTTCTGTCAAAAGTGGATTGATAGATGAATAACAAACAGACTAGAATAGTCGATTATTTTGTATTGTGAATGATGTGATGGACTTCTCCAGACGTTTTGATGTAATTGTGATTGGTGGTGGACATGCCGGCACCGAAGCTGCGCTTGCGTCTGCACGTATGGGGGCGAATACTTTATTGCTGACTCATAATATTGATACGCTGGGTCAAATGAGTTGTAACCCTGCAATCGGTGGTATCGGTAAGGGGCACCTGGTTAAAGAAATCGATGCTCTGGGCGGTGTAATGGCACTTGCAGCCGATAAAGCGGGTATTCAGTTTCGTATTCTAAATCGTCGTAAAGGCCCTGCGGTTCGAGCTACCCGGGCACAGGCTGATCGTCAGTTATATCGTGCAGCTATCCGCGAAGTGCTGGAAAATCAGCCAAATTTATCGCTGTTTCAGCAACCGGTTATTGATCTGATAGAAAGCAATGGTCGTGTTGAGGGTGTTGCAACCGAAATGGGGCTCAATTTCTACGCATCCAAAGTGGTGTTAACCGTTGGTACGTTTCTGGCCGGAAAGATTCATATCGGTCAGGCCAATTACAGTGGTGGTCGTGCCGGCGATCCACCTTCTATTGCACTGGCTGATCGTTTGCGTGAACGGCCTTTTCGAATCGATCGTTTAAAAACCGGTACTCCGGCGCGGCTGGATCGTAAAACGCTGGATTATTCTAAAATGCAGGAGCAGCCAGGAGATGATCCGTTACCGGTGTTTTCTACCATGGGTTCGGTGGATTTACATCCTCGACAGGTGAGTTGCCACATCACTTATACCAGTGAAAAGACGCACGATATTATTCGCGCTGGCCTGGATAGATCGCCTCTGTTTACCGGTGTAATAGAAGGTACCGGTCCGCGTTACTGTCCGTCGATAGAAGATAAGGTGGTGCGCTTTGCAGATAAAACATCACACCAGATTTTCGTTGAACCGGAAGGTTTGAATCTATCTGAAGTTTACCCTAATGGTATTTCTACCAGTCTGCCTTATGATATACAGGAAGCATTGATTCATAGTATCCCCGGTTTTGAACAGGCGCATATTATCCGTCCCGGTTATGCTATAGAGTATGATTTTTTTGATCCGCGAGATTTGCGCCCCGATTTGCAGACCCGTTTTTTTGAGGGTTTGTATTTTGCCGGGCAGATTAACGGTACGACCGGCTATGAAGAAGCGGCAGCTCAGGGCTTACTGGCCGGCGCTAATGCCGCAGCGGCTGTGTTAGGTAAAGAGCCCTTAAACCTTGCTCGTTCTGAAGCTTATATGGGTGTGCTGGTCGATGATTTGATAACGCGTGGTACCAGTGAGCCGTATCGCATGTTTACCAGTCGAGCCGAATACCGCCTGATGCTTCGTGAAGATAATGCTGATTTGAGGCTGACTGAAACAGGCCGTCAACTGGGTCTGGTCGATGACCAGCGTTGGGCAGCTTTCAGTGAATACAGAGAGCAGCTTGAATTGTTAAACCAGACTTTAAAGGAAAGCTGGGTGCGCCCGGGGGTTCCTGCTGAAAAAATTCTGAATCCTTTGCTGGGTAACCCTATTAACCGTGAATATCGCTTTTCTGAAATGCTGAAGCGGCCGGAAATTGGCATAAATCACCTGATGCCTTTGCTGGATAAGCAACTGAAATTTGATGAAAGGGTGCAGGAACAGGTCGAAATTAATAGCAAATATTCAGGTTATCTGTCACGCCAGCAGGATGAGATTAACAAAGCTGTAAAGCATGAATCTACCGAATTACCAGTACAAATGGATTATGCACTGGTCAAGGGGCTCTCTAATGAAGTTCGTCAGAAGTTGCAGGATGTGCGTCCCGCTACCATTGGCCAGGCAGGCCGAATTTCGGGTATTACGCCGGCTGCGATTTCCTTATTACTGGTTCATTTAAAACGTCAGATTCCTGCGCAGAAATCAGCATAATGTTAACTTCTATGCTGCAGGCAGGTCTTGCAGGGTTAAATCTTTCATTTGATGACAGGCAAATAAAGCAGTTAAAGGATTATCTTGAGCTGTTAATAAAGTGGAATAAAAGTTTTAACCTGACTGCAATAACTGACCCGCAGAAAATGGTGGCTTATCATGTGCTGGATAGTCTTTCGATAATAAGCGAAATGCCGCAACAGGGTTCCTGTCTGGATGTTGGTACTGGTGCCGGGTTGCCGGGAATTCCGCTGGCTATTATGTTGCCGGAGTCTTACTGGGTGCTGCTGGATAGCAATGGAAAGAAAACCCGTTTCGTTCAGCAGGCAATCGCCAGTTGCGGTTTGTCTAATGTTAAAGTTGTGCACTCGCGTATTCAGGACTATCATGCCGATTCTTCTTTCGATGTGATTGTTAGCAGGGCATACTCTTCTTTACTGGATTTTGTGTCTTCGGTTGATGCAATCTGGCAAGGCAATACGCGATTGATTACGATGAAAACAGAGTTAAGTGAAAACGAGTTACAATCTCTGGATTCGACCTTATTTAAATTACAGATCAATCAATTACAAATTCCGGGCATTGCCGAAAAGCGTAGTCTGGTCACTATACAGCGACAGGAAATATGACCAAAATCATTACAATTGCCAATCAAAAAGGCGGTGTAGGAAAAACCACAACCTGTGTCAACCTGGCTGCTTCTCTGGCTGCGACCAAGCGTCGTGTGCTGTTGATTGATATGGATCCCCAGGGTAATGCCACGATGGGGAGCGGGATTGATAAAAGCGAACTGGCTTCCAGTGTATGCGATGTCCTGCTGGGTGAAAAAACTATTCAGGAATCAATTATAAAAGCGCCGGAAGCGGGTTTTGATCTATTGCCATCGAATGGTGATTTGACCGTCGCTGAAGTTCAGTTAATGAACAAGATTGGCAGAGAGCGTCAATTAACCCTGGCTCTTGAGAAGGTTGATAATCTATATGATTATATCCTGATCGACTGTCCTCCTTCTTTAAATATGTTAACGGTGAATGCACTGGTGGCATCAAATGGCGTCGTAATTCCAATGCAGTGTGAATATTATGCGTTGGAAGGTTTGACTGCTTTACTGGAAACTATTGAGCAGATTCGAATCAGTGTTAACCCAAAAATCAAGGTCGAAGGACTGTTACGTACTATGTATGACCCGCGTAATAACCTGTCGAATGATGTTTCCAGTGAATTAGTAGAACACTTTGGAGACACGGTTTACCGTACTGTGATACCACGTAATGTCCGCCTGGCCGAGGCCCCCAGTTATGGTCTGCCAATTTTGCAATATGATAAAAACTCACGCGGTTCTATGGCTTATCTTGCGCTGGCTGGCGAAGTATTGAGAAGAGATGCCAAACAGCATCATTATGTGAATTAATATGGTTGTTAAAAAGAAAAGATTAGGTCGCGGATTAGGGGCTCTGATTGGAAGTGTTGAACAGGTGACTCAGGCAAGCGAAGAAGAAATTGCCTCCGGATTGACGGAGTTACCGATAGATAAAATACAACGTGGTGAATATCAGCCACGTAAACATTTTGATGAAGAATCTTTGCAGGAACTGGCAAACTCTATAATTGCCCAGGGCGTTATTCAGCCGATAGTGGTTAGAAGAGAAGGCTCTCATTATGAACTGATTGCTGGCGAACGTCGTTGGCGCGCCTCACAAATGGCCGGTTTGCAGTCAATTCCTGCCGTTATAAAGGATATAGACACAAAGTCAGCTGCAGCGGTTGCCCTGATTGAAAATATCCAGCGTGAAGACCTGAATCCTTTGGAAGAATCAGCGGCTTTGCAGCGTTTAATTAATGATTTTGAGCTTACCCACATGCAGGTGGCAGAAGCTGTCGGGCGTTCCCGCGTGGCTGTCAGTAATTTATTGCGTCTGTTAGAGCTGGCCGAACCGGTTAAGGAACTGGTTAATAAGTCATTACTTAGCATGGGGCATGCCCGCGCACTGCTGGCTTTGGCGGAACATGATCAGCCGGATGTTGCCCGAATTGTGGTTAACAGAGGATTGTCTGTCCGTGAAACTGAGGCTCTTGTGAAAAAGACTCTGTCTCCGGCTCCGCCAAAACCTCCTAAAGCTGAAGTAGACCCTGATATTCAGCGATTGGAGCAAAGAATTAGTGATAGTCTTTGTACTGAAGTGAAAATAAAATCAGCAGATAAAGGGGTTGGTCAACTTGTTATAAATTTTCATAACAATGATGAGCTTGACGGAATTTTAAAACACTTGCTTGATTAATTGTTACTGATCTAATAATCAGAGTTTACTAATATATTTATATTTATTTGATGTATAAAATTTTTGATTGTCCGATTGATTAATGTCAAACAACTCCTTATACTTCTGCGGCATTCAAGGGGAACAGAGTTTTTAATCGGTAACTAAAACGATGAAAATTCAAATCCAGCTTTTGCTTACAGTACAGTTAGTTTTGTTACTGATATATTCTCTTCTGGTTTATTTGTTTAAATTAGGAGATGTGTTTTCAGCACTAACTGGATGTCTGGCGAGTCTGTTACCGAGCGTTTATTTTAGTTATAAAATGTTACGCAGGGCAGATAGTAATGACGCAGCCAAATGGCTGAGTTATACATACCGATCTAATATTGGTAAATGGTTGATGGCAGGCATGATTTTTGTTCTGGCTTTTACCTCAGGTTATCAGTGGGATCCAATAATTTTATTTGCCGGTTATTTGTTAATACAAATGTCCGGTGTTTTTGTGCCAATTTTATTTAAGGGTAAATAGTCAGCAATGTCAGCTTACGAAACCTCAGGCGATTATATCAAGCATCATTTGACTAACCTTACGTTTGGTCATACTGAACAGCATGGTTGGGGTATAGCGCATGGTGCTGAAGATTTGGCCGAGATGGGTTTCTGGTCAATCAACCTGGATTCTATGGGTTTTTCTATCGGGCTAGGCGTGTTGTTTCTATGGTTTTTCCGCAAAATAGGTAAAGCTGCAACAGCAGATGCGCCCAGTGGATGGCAAAATTTTGTTGAAATGCTGTTTGAGTTTATCGATGAATCTGTTCGCGGGTCATTTTCTGGCAGAAACAGTCTGATCGCTCCGCTTTCCCTGACTATATTTGTCTGGGTTTTCCTGATGAATTTTATGGATCTACTGGCTGTTGATCATATTCCTTTTCTGGCAAGCCTTATAGGGATTCCATATTTAAAGATAGTACCTTCTACTGATCCGAATATTACCTTCGGTCTCTCTCTGTCAGTTTTTATACTGGTGCTTTACTACAGTTTCAAATTCAAAGGTGCGGGTGGTTTTTTTGCTGAACTGGCTTTCCATCCGTTTCCCAAATTTATGATGCCAATCAACCTGTTGCTTGAAGGGGTTACCCTGATAGCCAAACCGATTTCACTGGCACTGCGTTTATTCGGCAATATGTATGCCGGTGAAATGATATTCATACTGATAGCTTTGATGTACAGCGGTGGTTGGGCATTAGGGTTGTTTGGTGAAGTTTTACAACTGGGCTGGGCTATTTTCCATATCCTGATCATCACTTTGCAGGCGTTTATATTTATGACGCTGACTATCGTGTATCTTGATATGGCATCCCAGGAATCACACTAATTTTTATATATATTCTTTTCTATTAGGAGAAATTCATGGAAAACGCTCTGCTGTTTATTGCTGGCGCAATTATGATGGGCCTTGGTGCGTTAGGCGCTGCGGTTGGTATCGGTGTTTTAGGTGGTCGCTTTCTTGAAGGCGCTGCACGTCAGCCCGAACTTATTCCAATGCTACGTACACAATTCTTCATCGTTATGGGTCTTGTTGATGCGGTACCAATGATTGCTGTTGGTCTGGCTATGTACATCATGTTTGCTGTTGTTGGTGGTTAATACCACTATTGTTTTAAACTCTATTTGAGGACAGCGATATGAATTTCAATGCAACTCTGATCGGACAAAGTATTACTTTTCTAATATTTGTCTGGTTCTGCATGAAATATGTCTGGCCGCCATTAATGACGGCTCTGGAACAACGTAAGGCTAAAATTGCTGATGGCTTGGCTGCGGCAGAAAGAGGTCAGAAAGATCTCAAGCTTGCTCAGTCTAAAGTTAGTGACAATCTTAAAGAATCAAAGCAACAGGCTCAGGAAATCATTACTCAGGCGCAAAAGCGTGCGCATGAAATAGTTGATGAAGCGAAAGAGGCTGCTCGTGATGAAGCTGAAAAGATTAAAGCTTCTGCCAGTTCAGACATAGAACAGCAGATAAATTCTGCGCGTGAACATCTGCGTAAAGAAGTATCATCTATTGCACTGGCTGGTGCAGAGCAGATACTTAAACGAGAAGTCAATGCAGAAGCTCATGGCAAGGTGCTTGACGAACTGATGGCGCAAATCTAGGTACATTATAGAATGTCTGATTTTGAAACTGCTGCTCGCCCTTATGCTAAAGCAATTTATGAACTGGCCAGTGAGCAGGATAATCTTCAATTCTGGTCTGATGTCCTGCAACTAGCTGCTCAGGTTGCAGCTGATGAGGATATGCAGGCTTTAATAACTTCACCTTCTGTTGAAGATAAGCAATTATCCGAACTATTTGTTTCCGTTTTATCGACGGTAAAAGATGCCCCGGAAATTAACCAGGAAGTGAAAAATCTGTTGTCTTTGCTGGTTGAAAATGGCCGGCTTCTTTCGTTAGATGCAATTCATGTGGTTTATGAAGAGCTCAAACAGATAGCAGAAGGCATAGTAGAAGTTAAGATTACGTCAGCCAGAAAACTGACGGTCAAGCAAGAAAAAGAAATTGCCAGTCAAATGAAAAAACGACTGGGTAAAGAGATAAGTATTTCAGTTGAAATCGATCAATCATTGATTGCCGGTGCCATTATTAAGGCGGGTGATCTGGTGATAGATGGATCTGCGCTTGGGCGTCTGAGTAAACTGA
Source organism: uncultured Gammaproteobacteria bacterium (assembly GCA_937894085.1). Lineage (GTDB taxonomy): Bacteria > Pseudomonadota > Gammaproteobacteria > JACNJF01. The sequence continues at coordinate 10,646 of CALCSG010000009.1, forward strand.
CATCAATTTTGAACAAATAACACTGAATTTTCTGAATTCATTTTTTGGATTCTTTATTTTGAACATGGGATCACCTTATGCAACTTAATCCGTCAGAAATTAGCGAACTGATAAAAGAACGCATCAAAAATTTTGAGAGCGCTGCAGAAGCTAGAACAGAAGGTACCATCGTAAGTTTGACCGATGGTATAGCACGCGTCCATGGTTTGGCTGATGTCATGTCTGGTGAAATGATTGAATTTCCAGGTGACACCTATGGTATGGCTCTTAACCTCGAAAGAGATTCTGTGGGAGCTGTAATTTTAGGGCCTTATAAGCATTTAACGGAAGGTGATACGGCTAAATGTACAGGTCGTATCCTGGAAGTACCAATTGGTCCTGAGCTACTGGGTCGTGTGGTGAACTCACTGGGTGATCCAATAGACGGTAAAGGTCCGATTGGATCTAAAATGTTTTCACCCATTGAACGAGTGGCGCCTGGTGTTATCGAAAGAAAATCGGTAGATCAGCCTGTACAAAGTGGTCTGAAAGCTATCGATGCCATGGTTCCTGTTGGACGCGGTCAGCGTGAATTGATTATCGGTGACCGTCAAACGGGTAAATCGGCTGTTGCGATAGACGCTATTATTAACCAGAAAGGTACTGGCGTTAAATGTATTTATGTAGCGATCGGGCAAAAAGCATCAACGGTTGCTAATGTAGTGCGCAAATTAGAAGAACATGGCGCAATGGCACATACCATCGTAGTTGCTGCCAATGCTTCAGACTCTGCAGCATTACAGTATATCGGACCTTATTCGGGTTGTACCATGGGCGAGTACTTTCGTGATCGTGGTGAAGATGCGCTGATTGTTTATGATGATTTAACAAAGCAGGCATGGGCATATCGTCAGGTTTCTTTGTTGTTGCGTCGTCCACCAGGTCGTGAAGCATATCCGGGTGATGTATTCTATTTGCACTCACGTCTGTTAGAGCGTGCATCACGAGTTAACGAGAATTTCGTCGAAAAATTTACTAAAGGTAAAGTGAAAGGTAAAACCGGTTCATTAACAGCCTTACCTATAATCGAAACTCAGGGTGGTGACGTATCGGCGTTCGTACCTACTAATGTTATCTCTATTACTGACGGTCAAATTTTCCTTGAATCAGATATATTTAATGCCGGTATTCGACCTGCGATAAATGCTGGATTATCGGTTTCCCGGGTAGGTGGTGCGGCACAAACCAAGATTATTAAAAAGCTCGGTGGTGGTGTACGTCTGGCACTGGCTCAGTATCGTGAACTGGCTGCATTCTCTCAGTTTGCTTCAGATCTTGATGAAGCAACCAGAAAACAACTTGAGCGTGGTCAACGTGTAACTGAATTAATGAAACAGGGACAATATGCTCCTTTATCGGTTGCTGAAATGGCTGTTTCACTGTTTGCGGCCAACGAAGGCTATATTGATGATGTTGATGTTAAAAAAGTTGTAGCTTTTGAGGCAGCCCTGCATTCTCACGTAAAGTCTAATAATAGCGATTTACTGGATAAGATTAATGAGTCTGGTGATTACAACGATGAAATCATCAATGGTTTAAAATCGGCTATTGAAACTTTTAAAGCCAACGGCGTTTATTAAGCGAACGTTTAACGGTACTTATAGAGACTAGATTATGGCTGGTGCTAAAGAGATAAGAACCAAGATCAAGAGTGTGCAAAACACTGCGAAGATCACAAAAGCCATGGAGATGGTTGCGGCCAGTAAGATGCGTCGTGCGCAGGAGCAAATGCAGGCGACACGACCCTACGCAGAAAAAATTAAGAGAGTTATCGGGCATGTAGGTAGTTCACATCCTGAATATAAACATCCATTCCTGGTTGCTCGCCCAATTAAGAAGGTAGGGTTAATAGTAGTTTCATCTGATCGCGGCTTATGTGGCGGTTTGAATATAAACCTGTTTAAAAAGTCTTTGAGTTTGATTACCGAATGGCACGATCAAAAAATAGATTTTGAAGCCGTTACTATCGGTACTAAGGCACTGGGTTTTTTCAAGCGAATCGGCGCTAAAATCTCTGCGGAAGTGAGTCATATTGGTGACAGGCCTGAAATTACCGATATTATCGGTACAGTACAGGTGATAATGAAAGGATACTTAAAAGGCGAGATTGATGCGATTTATTTGATCGGCAACAATTTTGTAAACACCATGACACAGTCACCCACAGTTCAACAACTGGTGCCGGTGGTTGCGTCTGATGATAAAGCGTTAAAGCATCACTGGGATTATATTTATGAACCTGATTCTAAAGAAGTGATCGATAATTTGTTAGACCGCTATATTGAGTCACTGGTTTATTCTGCAGTGGTTGAGAATATAGCCTGTGAAATGGCCGCAAGAATGGTTGCGATGAAGAGTGCAACTGATAATGCTGGCGATTTGATTAAAGAGCTACAATTAATATATAACAAGGAACGTCAGGCAGCCATCACTCAGGAAATCAGTGAAATTGTTGGCGGCGCAGCAGCCGTTTAAACTAAATTTGAAATTATATTTGTAAGAGGAATCAAGCATGAGTTCTGGAAATATCGTGGAAGTAATCGGCGCTGTCGTCGACGTAGAGTTTCCTCGTGACTCTGTACCTAAAGTCTACGACGCACTCAATATTACGGATGCGGATAATTTGACTCTTGAGGTGCAGCAGCAGTTAGGTGATGGCGTTGTAAGAACGATTGCCATGGGCCCATCTGAAGGGTTGCGTCGTGGTCTGGTAGTTACAAATTCCGGTTCTCCTATTCAGGTGCCTGTCGGTCAGAAAACTTTGGGCCGCATTATGGATGTGCTGGGAAGACCCGTTGATGAAGCTGGTCCAATTGGCGCAGAAAAAACAATGCCAATCCATAGAGAGGCACCAGCCTATGACGAACAGTCATCTGAAACTGAAATTCTGGAAACTGGAATCAAGGTTATCGATCTGATCATGCCTATCGCCAAAGGCGGTAAAATTGGTCTGTTTGGCGGTGCAGGTGTTGGTAAAACCGTAACACTGATGGAACTGATTCGAAACATAGCTGTTGAGCACTCTGGTTTCTCGGTATTTGCCGGTGTCGGTGAGAGAACACGTGAAGGAAATGACTTTTATCATGAAATGTCGGAAGGTGGCGTTTTAGATAAGGTAGCACTGGTTTATGGCCAGATGAACGAGCCACCGGGTGCGAGATTACGTGTAGCACTTTCTGGATTGACAATGGCTGAGCATTTCCGTGATGAAGGTCGTGACGTTCTGATGTTCGTCGATAATATCTATCGTTATACACTGGCAGGTACTGAAGTTTCGGCACTGTTGGGTCGTATGCCATCAGCGGTAGGTTACCAGCCTACTCTTGCTGAAGAAATGGGTGCCTTGCAGGAACGTATTACTTCCACCAAGACTGGTTCAATTACTTCTTTCCAGGCAGTTTATGTTCCAGCCGATGATTTAACCGATCCATCTCCTGCAACTACGTTTGCTCACCTGGATGCAACACTGGTATTGTCGCGTCAAATCGCTGAACTTGGTATTTACCCGGCGGTAGACCCACTCGATTCAACATCGAGAATGCTTGACCCTAATGTGGTGGGCAATGATCACTATGATACAGCTCGAGAAGTACAGGGTACTTTGCAGCGTTATAAGGAACTGAAAGATATTATCGCAATTCTGGGTATGGATGAATTATCCGAAGATGATAAACAGATTGTAGCCCGTGCCCGTAAGATTCAACGATATCTTTCTCAGCCATTCTTCGTGGCCGAAGTTTTCACCGGTGCCCCTGGTAAGTATGTAAGCCTTAAAGACACTATTGCCGCATTTAAATCGATTGTTAGTGGTGAGATGGATCAGTATCCTGAACAGGCTTTTTACATGGTGGGCGGTATAGAAGAAGTTGCTGAAAGAGCGAAATCGCTTTAATAAAATGCACTGTAGAGGGTCACAATAATGGCAATGACAATACATGTTGATATCGTAAGTGCCGAGGAGCAAATATTCTCCGGCCCTGCAGAAATGGTTTACGCACCAGCTATCATGGGTGAAGTTGGTATTGCTCCACGCCATACGCCTTTAATATCACCATTGAAACCTGGTGAAGTCAGGCTGGATATAGGCAATGGAAAAGAAGAGTTTTTCTTTATTTCTGGCGGTATTCTGGAAGTTCAGCCACATGTTGTAACAGTGTTATCTGATACGGCTATCCGGGCTGATGATCTGGATGAAGCGGCGGCGATTGAAGCTAAAAGACGTGCTGAAGCGGCATTGGCAGATCAAAAAACAGATATCGATGTAGCAAAAGCCAGGGCAGAAATTGCTGCAGCTGCAGCCCAGATAGCAGCAATTCAGAAGTTAAAAATCAACCGTTAAACACTAACAGTTAAACCTGGTTCACAGTTTTAAAAAAAGGGAGCATTAGCTCCCTTTTTTTTGTACTATAATTTTTTGTTAAATGCTAAATAGTTTATTCTTGTTAAGATAATAATTCTGATTTAAAGGAACGGCAATATGTCACTAAGTATCATTATTCTGGCTGCTGGAAAAGGCAGCAGGATGAAGTCTAACAAGCCAAAAGTTATTCATCAGGTCGCGGGTAAACCAATGCTGCAGCATGTTGTTGATACCAGTAAATTATTAAATCCTGAGCAGATTATAGTGGTAATTGGCCATGAGTCTGAGCAGGTAAAAGAATCAATGCAGGGTCAGGGGTTAATTTTTGTTGAACAGACTGAACAACTGGGTACAGGGCATGCGGTAGTTCAGTGTCATGATGAACTTAATACAGGTAACGATATTCTCGTATTATATGGTGATGTTCCATTAATTAAGGAAACCACATTGTCAGCTTTAATTGCAAAAGGGCGTCAGAATAATGTGGTTTGTCTGTTGAGTTTTGACGCTATTGATCCCACGGGATATGGACGTATAGTCCGAGATAATGAAGGACTGGTCACCGCTATTGTTGAAGAAAAGGATGCCAGTGAAGATATTCGTCAAATCAAGGAATCTAACTCGGGTATTTTATATATTAAAGGCACCGAATACCGTGAGTTACTAGCCGAGCTGGATGCAGATAATGCTCAACAGGAATATTATCTGACTGACGTAGTAAAACATGCAGTAGCCAGAAATCATAATGTAGATGCAGTGATCTGTACTGATGAAAGTGAAGTTCTCGGCGTCAATAACCAGCAACAGCTGGCAGAGGTGGAAAGCATTTATCGACTATCAGGTGCTAATCAACTTATGACTCAGGGCGTTAAGATTGTTGACCCTCAACGAATCGATATTCGGGGTACAGTGAAGGCTGGTCATGACGTAATAATTGATATCAACTGCTTGCTTGAAGGAACTGTCGAGCTGGGAGATGGTGTCGAAATAGGTGCTAATTGTGTATTAAAAGATTGCAAAATTGGTAAAAACACGAAAATTCAACCGATGTGTATTATCGATCAGTCAGATATAGGTGAAAATAACGATATTGGCCCTTTTGCCAGAATAAGACCTGAAACAAAAACTCACAACAAAGCAAAAATTGGTAATTTCGTTGAAATCAAAAAGTCGACGATTGGTGAAGGAAGTAAGGTTAATCACCTGAGTTATATTGGCGACACCGAAATGGGTGCCTCTGTTAATATTGGTGCCGGCACCATTACCTGTAATTATGACGGAGCCTATAAACATAAAACAATCATTGAAGATGATGTCTTTATAGGTTCTGATACGCAATTAGTTGCTCCGGTACTTATTTCAAAAAGTACTACAATTGGTGCAGGATCAACGATAACTAAAGATACTCCTGAAGGTCAGCTATCATTTTCACGGGCCAAACAAATAAGTATCACTGGCTGGGCCAGGCCTCGCAAAAATAAATAATATTTTGAATTAAACGTAATCAGCAAAGAGAGCAAAAACATGTGTGGAATAGTGGGTGCAATGGCACAAAGAGATGTCAGCTCGATACTGGTCGAAGGATTAAGACGCCTGGAATATCGGGGTTATGATTCTGCTGGTATTGCACTGATTAATGAAAATGGACTGGAGCGTTTCCGTTCACTGGGTAAAGTCCAGCAGATGGCTGATAAAATCCCTGAGCAACAAAAAGGTCGTGTAGGTATAGCACACACACGTTGGGCAACGCATGGTGCGCCTTCAGAAACCAATGCTCATCCACATTTCTCTAAAAATAGAGTGGCAGTCGTTCATAATGGCATTATTGAAAATTATAAAACTTTAAAAACGGAATTAAAGAGTCAGGGTTACGAATTCACCTCTGAAACTGATACCGAAGTTATTGCACACCTGGTGGAAAGCTTTTATACGGATGATCTTCATGATGCTGTTAGAAAGGCGGCAGAAAAACTGGAAGGCGCTTATGCTTTAGCCATAATCGCAGTTGATTCTCCTGATGAATTAATAGCCTGTCGAAAGGGAAGTCCACTGGTTCTAGGCCTCGGATTTGAAGAAAATTTTGTAGCTTCAGATGTATCTGCACTGTTACCGGTTACTACACGATTTCTTTACCTTGAAGAAGGTGACTTTGCCGTATTAAAAGGCAAAGGCTACCAGGTATTTGATCTGCAGGGTGAAACCAAAGAACTGCCTGTTAACGTGTCTGAGTTAACCAGTGATTCAGTCAATAAGGGTAACTTCAGACATTTTATGTTGAAGGAAATCTATGAACAGGCATCTGCCATTACCGATTGCCTCGAAGGCCGAATTACAAAGACTGATGTGCTCGATGCGATTTTTGGACATGAATCAGAAGCTATATTTGATCGAGTTGAAAATATACAGATCATCGCCTGTGGTACCAGTTATCACGCCGGATTTGTTGCAAAATACTGGTTGGAAGATTTGATAGGCATACCCTGTCAGGTAGAGGTTGCCAGTGAATTCAGGTATAGAAAAGTAGTCGTTCCGAAAAATACTTTATTTGTCACTTTGTCTCAATCAGGTGAAACTGCGGATACACTAGCCGCTCTCAGGGATATTAGCTCAGAAAATTACTGTGGCTCCTTAAGTATCTGTAATGTGCCTGAAAGTTCATTAGTACGGGAATCTGACCTGGTATTAATGACCCGTGCAGGCCCGGAAATTGGAGTAGCATCTACCAAGGCGTTTACCACACAACTTGTAGCCATGTTGTTGATGGTAATAACTATTGGTAAGAAAAAAGGAATGGATGAGTTAATACTTCAGAATATTGTCAATGAGTTAAACGAATTACCTGGAAAAATAGATCAGCTTTTAAAGCTGAACGAACAGATTGAAATAATAGCCGAAGATTTTATCGATAAAAATGATGCGCTATTCCTGGGCCGTGGAGAGCATTACCCAATAGCCATGGAAGGAGCTCTAAAATTAAAGGAAATTTCCTATATTCATGCAGAAGCTTATCCGGCCGGTGAATTAAAGCATGGACCACTGGCATTAGTGGATGCCGATATGCCGATTATTGTAGTAGCGCCTAATGATGATCTACTGGAAAAACTGCATTCAAATATGCAGGAAGTTAAGGCACGGGGTGGTCGACTTTACGTATTCGCTCATGACGGTGTGAATATGATTAAAGATTCAGATGATGTAGTCATTGGAATGCCGTGCTCTTCTAAATGGACTACCCCGATATTGTCGACTATTCCGTTGCAATTATTAAGTTATCACGTCGCCGTGCAAAGGGGCACGGATGTGGATCAGCCCAGGAATTTGGCAAAAAGTGTTACGGTTGAATAAGGCTGCTTATTTATGTTCCGGTTTATTTGCTACTAATAAAGTCGTAAAATATATAATAAAGTCGTAAAAAGTGTGACAAGTGTAAATAATAAAGTCGTAAAAAGGGGCAACGCTACATAAGGCTTTGAGCTAGTTACCCATAAGTTTTGTTTA
>CALCSG010000010.1 GCA_937894085.1 uncultured Gammaproteobacteria bacterium
TGATCAAAATATGGACTTTTATTGTATAGTGCAGGCGAGGAAGAAAAGGGAACAAGGAATAAAAGCAATAACAAAACGACATAAAGAAAAGATGAGCCAGGCAGGCTCTGAGTAATGCTATCAAAATCTCAATATATACAGGGCCTTCAATGTCATAAAGCCCTATGGCTACTCAAGCATAGCCCGGAGTTAAAGCAACAGCCGGATGCACAATCCGAGTCCTTGTTCGAAACCGGTCATACGTTTGGGGAGCTGGCCTGCCAGCTCTTTCCTGGTGGCGTCGAAATAAAATTTGATACCAACGACTTCGATGGCATGGTGCGCAAAACTCAGGAACTCATCGAAGCCGGTGTAGAGGTCATCTACGAAGCCACCTTCAAGGAGAAAGGCATCTTCGCCATGGCGGATATCCTGGTGAAGCAAAAAGACGGCTGGGCAATGTATGAGGTCAAAGCCTCAACCGGTGTAAAGCCTTATCATCAGGATGATGCTGCAATACAGTGGTATGCGTTATCGAATGTTTTACCGCTAACTAAGGCCTGTATCGTGCATGTAAACAATCAGTACATCAGGCAGGGCGAACTGGATATAATCGATCTATTCGCCATCGAAGACATCACCGAGATAGCCCTTGTGAAACAGGAACAAATACCCGAATTGCTTGGCGCTATGGAAGGTATGTTAAAGCAAGCCGAACCAACTATCGATATCGGCCCGCAATGCAGTGATCCGCATAATTGTGACTTTAGTCAGCACTGTTGGAGCCACATTCCGGGGCAATCCGTTTTTAACCTTTACCGAATGTCTGGACAAAAAAAATTCGAGCTATATCGTCAGGGTAAGATTGAATACAAAGATCTTGCAACTGAGGGGCTTAGCGAAATACAAAGTGTTCAGGTCGACAGTGTATTAAACAATCAGGCAATGATCGATCCAGACATCATCCATGATTTTTTGGATACGCTTGAGTACCCCATTAATTTTCTGGACTTTGAAACATTCTATGAAGCCATTCCTCGTTTTGATGGACAAAAGCCCTATATGCAGATGCCGTTTCAATATTCCCTGCATATTTTGCAAGAGGATCAACCTCTAAAGCACAAAGAATTCCTGGGAGATGAACACGTCGATCCTCGGGAAGAACTCGTCATACAGATGCTGGATGATCTTACGGATACAGGCAGCATCATGGCTTACAACATGCCTTTCGAAAAACGCATGATTCGAGAAATGGCTGGCGCATATCCGAAATATTCGGATAGTCTGATGCAACTACTTGATCGATTCGTGGATTTGCTTGACCCTTTCCGTAAGCTTGGTTACTACCATCCAGATTTCAACGGCAGCTTTTCAATTAAGTCGGTACTGCCTGCGCTTTTCCCTGATGACCCGGAGCTGAATTATAAAACGCTGAATATCCAGCATGGTGGCATGGCGATGGATACTTTCGCTAATCTTTATAAGTTGAAGGATCAGCAGAAACGCGATGAGATCAGAAATGACTTGTTGGCTTATTGTCGGTTGGATACTTTGGCTATGGTGATGATACTTTCACAATTAGAAGAAATTATAATTTGAGTAATATTTTGGTGGATTTTTCAAAAATAAAAATGGATAAAGATCGCGAATAAAACAGTAGGATTAAAATATATTTTCGTTGAGAGAAATATCTATTAGGAGAGTAATAAATGGTGATATTGAATTTAGATGACGATGATGATTATAAAAATCTAGAAAGACTTTTGATAAACAATGATCAGTTGCAAGAACTACAGGCATACTTGGATCGATTTAATCCCATTAAAGTAATGGGGATGGAAAGTATGGAAATCCGTCATTCCGCTATTCTTGCTTGGTTATTAGACCCCGTAGAAACACATGGGTTAGGGGACTATTTTTTAAAGGCGTTTCTGTCACAGGTGTTAAGGGCGGATTCAACTCTGAAGTGCAACGCAGTTAATTCCAGATCTAGCGAACGA
>CALCSG010000011.1 GCA_937894085.1 uncultured Gammaproteobacteria bacterium
CGTATACCTATCTCTTGAGTTCGTTCTGTTACCGATACCAGCATGATATTCATAACACCAATACCCCCAACTAACAAAGAGATAAATGCGATGGCGGAAATAAGCAATGTCATGGTCTCAGATGTTTTCGCTATACTTTTTCGCACGGTATCGGTGTTGATAGTAAAAAAATCAACAATACCGTGACGCATGGTCAGTAAGCTAATAATGCCCTGCTCCGCCACATTACTAGAGACATTTTTATCGATTCTTACGGTGATATCGTTGACATAGTTTTGGCGGAATATACGCCCGGACACTGTGGTATAAGGTAGCCAGATATTCAGCTCATCACTGTTGTCAGACACACTTTCAATGGGATCCGTCACGCCAATAACACGTACAGGAAGGCGGCCTAGAAAGATGACGCTTCCGAGTGCATTACCGTCAGAGAAGAGCTCCTGTTCGGTGTTCGCGTCAATAACAGCGACCTGCTCCAGAGTCTCGACACTGTCTTCACCAAAATATTGCCCCTGCGCCAGGGTATAACCCCGCACACGGAAATACTCGGTACCAACCCCCTGCACCGAACCTGTGACCGTTTCACTGGAATAACGAATAGCTACATGAGCCCTGACAGTTGGGGTGACACTATCCACAAACGGCAAAGTTTTAAGCGCATTGGCATCATCTGCAGTGAGTGAGCGAACTCGTCCCGAGCGGCGATCCCCGCGTCCTGTTCCCGGTTTTATCTCAATAGTATTGGTACCCATTGAAGCGATATTATCCAGAATCGATTGCTGTGACCCAGCGCCCAGTGCGACCACCGACACCACTGAAGCAATACCGATAATGATGCCGAGCATGGTCAGAAAAGTTCGCAGACGGTGATTAGACATCGCAATTAGCGCCATTTTCAGCGCCTCAAAGTAACGCGACCAGTTGACACCACGCTTTGTTTTTTGCTTCTTCTGTTCAGAACATTTGTGCTCTGTTAGCTGTTGACCAGCCTCTTCTGCAATGCGATTTTTTTTATCGCCAATGATTTCACCGTCTTTGATTTCAATAACTCGATCTGCAAACCTGGCAATATCCGCATCGTGCGTGACCAAAATGATGGTGTGGCCGTCACTATGCAACTCCTGAAGAAGTTTCATCATCTCTTCGCCGCTACTGCTGTCCAACGCTCCGGTCGGCTCATCCGCCAGAATAACATCACCACCATTAACAAGAGCTCTGGCCACACTGACTCTCTGCTGCTGGCCACCACTAAGCTGGCTGGGTTTATGGTCCAGGCGATCACTTAAACCAAGGCGGGTAAGCAGTTTTTTCGCTTTTTCCTGTCGGGAGTGCTGACCGTCATTCGCATACAACGCTGGAACTTCCACATTCCCCTGCGCGGTTAAATCACCCAGAAGGTGATAACGCTGAAAGATAAATCCAAAGTACTCACGTCGCAACACCGCCAGTTGATCTTCACCCATGGTGGATGTGTCCTGACCATTGATGAAGTAACTGCCTTTAGTTGGCTTATCCAGACAGCCAAGGATGTTCATTAGTGTGGATTTTCCCGAACCAGAAGCCCCGATAATGGCGATCATCTCACCACGTTGAATTTGCAGGTTAATATTTTTTAGAACCGTTAGTTCCTGCTCTCCTGCAGCAAAAGAGCGACTTACACCAACAATAGTTAACAGTGCTTCAGCCATCCGTTATAACCTCATGTCCCTGCCTGGACCAGGGCCACCTCGTCCGGGCATACTACCTCCCGGTAGACCCCCCATCGAACTCCTCATAGAGCTAGCGGAAACGGTTTTGTCACTAGCAGAAGACTGACCGATAACGATCTCTTCACCTTCGTTCAGACCTGACAGTATCTGAGCGTAGACTTTATTGTTGATGCCAACTTTCACATTGCGATATTCAACCTGGTCGCTATTTTTCACAGGAACCTGATAGGAAGGATTCGGGCCGGACTTTTTGATCAATACCTGTGACGGAACAAGCAAAACATCTACTGCACTATCCAGAACAATGGATACCTGCGCTGTCATACCGAAGCGCAACAGGTTGTCCGGGTTTTCTACATCAAACAAAGCGTTGTAGTAGATCGCTTCATCATCGCCAATTTTCAGAGTACTATCGTCACCACTCAGTAAAGTCGGCCCAGGTTCAATTGCGCGTAAGACACCACGGTACTGCTTACCTGTTGCGCCCAAAATAGAGAAATAGACTTCCTGTCCCGCACCAACATTGATGATGTCTGCTTCAGAAACCTGCGCCTTGATGGTCATCACATCCAGTTGTGCCAGCTCAATAATACTCGGCGTACCCTGGTTGTTATTGACGGTCTGACCTTCTTCGACCGATACGTAAATTACGGTACCATCAATAGGCGATTTAATGGTTGTGTAGCCAAGATTGAGTTTGGCGTTATCCACACTGATGATCGATTTCTCTTTTTCGGCGCTTAGCTGATCCAGCTCTGCCCGGTAGACTGCCAGTATTGATTCTGCCGTGTCATATTCCGATTGAGAGTTGGCCCCATCTACCAGCATCTTTTTCTTACGT
>CALCSG010000012.1 GCA_937894085.1 uncultured Gammaproteobacteria bacterium
TGGTACGGCTTACAGAGGATTATGTCTTTTTAGAGGGGAAAATCCCCAGTACCCCACATAAGTCCATAAACTTGCCGGTGACTTGATATCCTTGAGTGTCTGCAGTGGCATATACCAGCAATTAAACATGTAATTTCGTATGTCTGCTTATATAGAAATGGCCAATTTATGTAAGCAACTGGTGACCATACAATGGAGGTATGAATATAATTCGCTAACCTGCAAAAACAAGTCTCCTTCCAATAGATAATCGTTCAATTGCTACCCCCGGTTATATCTCCACCTGGTAATCCAGTAGATGCTGGTTGTAACTTATCTTTTCTATAACCTTGGATTCAGGTTCAATTTATGTTCAGTTAATTTGAAATGACCCTTATTATTTCGATATGCTAATTTCATAACTTAACCGGGTGATTCATGAGATGGATCTTACTAACTTTATTCGTATAGATAATCAATAATTGCTTTTGCAACAACAGGCTTGTAATGCATCAAATCATAAAAATTTGTGTTGTATTGAAGTATTTTCTGAATACCCTTTATCCTGATAATTTCGTACTTTTTTAAATCATTCATTAATAGTTCTTTTTCTGCTGAGTAGAGAGCCTGTTCTTTGGGGTGTGTTGGCTGAATGAATACTTTGTAATTAATTTCCTGTTCATCTAACCAGGCGAGTAGCTTTCCAAGGTCTTCTTTTTGTTTAGGGTTTATCTTCTGGCTATTATCTTGTAGTGATGTAATTTTCGTATCTGCCTGGACTAATTGGTTAGCCCAATACAGGCCAGGGTTCTCTTGTATTGATTTTATGGATCTATGAGGATAGTAACGCCCGGTCGTGTAATCGTGCTGATAAATAATGGGCTCTTCACCAAAGTAATATCCGGCTTCAGTGAATAAATAAAAGAAGCTGGTTTGGAATAAATAATCCAAAAGGTATTCGAAGCGACTTTTACCTGTAATGTTAGGATGGTGTCGGAAAGCTGGTCGGTTTACGTCAGGTGGGTTAAATAATGGGAATATATCAATTCCGATGATTACTTCTTTTATAGGATGCCCGGATTTCATTAAATACTTCAGGATTTTCAAATAGTCCTCCGGGACAGCTGAAAAAATATTCAAATTGTAGAAACTTTTATGTTCACCGGCATGTTTATTAACATACTCAATTGGGAAGTGCCCCATTCTGGAAGAGCCGAGGAGAAACCCGTTGTACTTACCGATATTCTGATCCAGATATTCAATCTTGTTAAATCGCTGATTACTGTTAATAGGCTCCTTGCCAGACAGACTCAATTTGAACACCTGATAGTGGTCGTAATAAAGATTCGTGATCGAAATGAACAAGACAAACAAAAGCAATGTCGTCATGAACAAATAAGACCAGGTTTTAAATTTTATGACTCTATTCATATTTCAGAAACCGTAATAAATAAAAGTCTGTGGGCGACCCATGATAGCGAGGGCTACCATTGAAAATGTGCTGATCAATGCGTAGTTTTTAATGGTCGGATTAAATTCCTCAAGATACTCATGCACATTTTTATATTGCATCACGGCTATAGTAATAATCGATAACATGCCCAGTTCCCAGCCATTAAAATAACTTGATGTACTGGACAGTTCGTTACCGAAGAATGGAGAAAGTAGTGAAGCATGTAGAGGTTGCCAGTGGAAATTCTGCACATCAAACATTGCATGCCAGTATGTGAGTGCATCCTGGATGCTTTCTGATCGGAAAGGTACCCAGGCAATTACAACAGATATAAATGTTAAGCAAACGGCAATCGTTTTATGTATCGCAATACCCGTTTTGCGCCAGATAAAAACAGTACTTAAAAATAGTCCGTGCAACCCTCCCCAGAGCACAAATTGCCAGCCTGCACCATGCCACAATCCTCCCAGCAGCATCGTTGTGCTTACCGCGGAAATTGCTGAAATAGATCCATTTCTGTTGCCGCCAAGTTGAATGTATAGGTATTGCTTCAAAAATCGACCTAAGGTGATGTGCCAGCGCCTCCAGAACTCTGTTATAGATGAGGATTGATAAGGTGAATTAAAATTGATCGGAATTTTGATACCGAATAATAGTGCTACCCCCATTGCTATTTCAGAATAAGCAGAAAAATCAAAATAGATTTGAAAACTGTAGGCAACCAGGCCTGTCCATGCATCGAGCAGTGTTAATGCTTCCGGTGCAGCAAATGCTGGATTTGCCCAGTGCGCAAGATTATCGGCAATGACTATTTTCTTGAACAATCCAACGAATATCAGTATCAGGGCGTGAACAAAATATTTTGAAGTCATATCCTTTAATCGCTTTAATGACTGATATTGCGACATCATCTCAGAATGGTGAACGATGGGGCCGGCAATCAACTGCGGAAAAAACAGAACAAATAAAAAATAGTTTTGAGGGGTGTCGTTTTGTACTTTGTCCTGGTAGCTGTCTACCAGGTAGGCAATTTGCTGGAAGGTAAAAAAGCTGATGGCCAATGGTAACGCGATCTGCAACAATTCAACATCATGCTCACTTAAATAGTTAAAAGTTGAGATGGCCAGATTTGTATACTTGTAGATTGCAAGCAAGGCCAGATTAAGAATAACTCCTACAGCCAATAGAAATCTTGATTTTACGACCTGTAAATTTTGTCCTATGGCGTAATTAATAAAAGTACTGGAAAGTATCAACGGTACAAAGGCTATATCCCACCAGCCATAAAAGAACAGTGAGGAAGCTATCAGGATATTTTTAGCGATAATTCGACTATAGGAGATCGTGCCCCAGTACAAAAAAAGAGTGGCGGGCAAGAATAAAAATAAAAATATGGCGGAGCTGAAAACCAAAGGTTAAATAGTCTTTTAAGAAAACCTGATTATTATCGCCCTACTCGTTTCAGATCCTTTACCATCTACAATCACCTTTTCGGTGCTTAATTATGAAGACTTGAATCCCAGCATGAATTATGAATTGAAAAGGTGGGTTATTTTATCAAAACGGCGCGAAAAACTCGGTTATTCATGACGGGGATATCAGCGCTATCGTTCGACAGGCGATTATGAGGTGTTATCTCCCAGAGCAGCGTAAGCGTTATGGAGTGCCCTTCTCTTTAGGGAGGAGTGGATGTCAAAGGTATGAGGTAATTACTCAATCGGTCAAATTACCTGACAATACAGTTTTAACTCTGATTTCACTTATTTAAGTATACTTATAAGTTGACTTTTAACTTATATAAGTATATTTATATATTTACTTTAAATGTATTGTGGTAAATTTATAGGTGTACCATGCCAGTTAAACAAATTGTTTTGAATCAATATCAGGAGATTGTAGACCGTGCTCAAGAACGCGTTAAAAATCTAACTGCACCGAACGAAGGTTGGCTTCGCAGTGTACGTAAGGCATTAAGCATGTCCGGTGTCCAATTGGCTAATAGGTTAGGAGTGACTAAGGCTTCGGTGTTTAATACTGAAAAAGCCGAATTATCAGGTGGGGTTACACTTAAAAAAATGGAGCAAATGGCCCAAGGAATGGGCTGCCGATTCGTTTACTTTGTTATCCCCGAAAAACCGGTTAAAGATATATTGTCAGATCGAGCAAGAATAAAAGCAGAAAAAATTGTTACTCAGGCAAGTTATCAAATGGCTCTGGAGGCTCAGGCGTTATCAAACAAACAACTCAGATTTGAAGTGGATCGTTTGCAACAGGAGATACTCAGGGAATCGCCCTCCGACCTTTGGAATGATAAATAATTTGGAATGAATTGATGGAATATCCTGAAGGCGCAACGCCATTAGATCCTGATGAGATGGATGGATTGAAGTTCTCTCATGTCACTACTCGCGGAGAGCTTGATCATCTGGAACAGGCCAATATTCAAGATGGACTCCGTTGGCTTACCCGCCACAAGGGTAAAGATATTTTAAATGACCAATTTGCTCGAAAGTTGCATTCACAGCTTTTTGGCGCTGTCTGGAAGTGGGCAGGTCAATACCGAAATACAGAGAAGAATATTGGTGTTGACCCAATACAAATTAGCACCAAACTGAGAGAGCTACTTGATGATGTTCAATATTGGGTTGAACATGAAACCTATGACCCAAAAGAGGCAGCTGTTAGATTTCATCATCGCCTTGTTTATATTCATCCATTTCCAAATGGAAATGGCCGGCATGCACGTTTCTATGCTGATGCCCTATTGGAAAAAGTATACGGAACTGACTGGATAGATTGGTCAGGAGGATATGATTTACAACAGATGAATGTGCGAAGGAATCAGTATATCAATGCACTCAGGGCGGCTGATGCTGGAAATTATGATCCACTTTTTGATTTTGCAGGTGTTGAGCAATAATCAAAATAAATCGAAATGTTAATGATGATATCTTTCTGCCTCTATTTTTAAATTTACCCCATTTTTACACAATGAGTTTGCTCTGGTAACATCATTTCAATCTAATACGGAAAGTCAGGATCGTGAAATTTACTATGGAGAAAAATTGCTAGATTTTTTATTTTTTTACATTTTTAAACCAGTCATTGTTAATTTTATATTGCTCCGTAATATTTTAACTCTCAGAGTATGCCTGCTCCATCAGTTCAAGTTCAGCTCTTGCCATGTTCCTTTTAAGTGCCTCATTTTTCCATGAAGAAACTTTTGAAGCTATAACATCAACAATAGCATTAGCCTCTGCATCTTTTAAATCATAATATGCAGCACTATTTACTGCATTTTCCAGGCTCGGCCTGTTATCTGACTCATCAATATTCAAAACATGCTCATGCTTATCGATATTGGGATTGACATCAAAAGCTTTTGAAAGTCTCCATCCATTAGCCTTTAACACAAAGCCATGATTACGCAGATGATCATCTTTATTGCCGACCATTATATTGAAAACAACTCTTCGAAATAATTGCTCAAGGTCTTTTTTTATAAATTCAGAATCACCGTTATCCTGAATAACCTGAGCAAGGTCAATATAACTGTAACCTTCACTTTCATTTGCTTCCAGAAGCGTCATGGCAGAAGCATAAAAAACACGGCTATCATTTTCTCTATCGAATCTTTTGACACAAAAAGTATGGTAGTTTTTACCAAACTGATAAAGCTTTGCCTCTGGAGCATCAATGCCGGATTGTGCAGCTAGAGAAAGTGTCAGCATTTCCCAGGCAGCTATATCCATATCATCGTCTTTAGCTGGAAATTTAGCGATCCACAAGGAGCCGTCTTTTTGTGAAAAATTAGCTTTAGGACGTGCTCCACCTAATGATGCACCAGGCGCTACTAATACGCTTAACCATTTTCTTAAAGCATCAAGATCGTCAATACGTTTGCTACTAAGCGATGTGGCTATTTCCTGTAGTTCTTGTAAATAAGTAACCGGTGGAGCAGGTAATTTATGATCACCCAGAAAAGTATTTGAACCGGATTGCTTATAGCGCAAAGCACCCTGGCGGGTTTGATCTTGAACCCCAATCAAAAAATCCCATGCATACAGTGTTCTAGCTTTTCTTTTCTCGTCTTTTGCTTCTTGTGCTTCTCTACGCTTCATCAATGTTTGACCCCACCGGTCAGGTGAGGAATCAAGGAGCATCCCAAAATTACCGATTTCAGGCCGAGGGTGGAAGCTTCCTTTATCAAGACTCAAATGTGGATCGATATTGAAGCGGAATTTACTGTCAAGCCACTGGTCAATGTATTCAAAACGGATATGCCCGTGCTCATGAACCATATGACCAATCTGCTGTAATCCCGTTAGCCCTGTGTCAACCCATACCTCAAGACTATCAATACTCATTTTTCATTCCTTCGCAATTCGAGATCTCGCAACTCGTTGCCAAGCTTGTCGTCCCGTGCCAACTGATCAAAGTCACTGTCTAAATGCAGCACTGACAAAACCCTGAAAAATATCCCCATAGCCACCCTGGGCGAGCCAGCTTCAACTCTATTTAGTGTCGTTCTCGAAATATTGGCTCTAGCAGACAAAGTAACCGTACCCATTTTTCGACGTTTTCGAGCCAAACGTATCCTTTCCCCTAATGCTACCAGGGCGACTCTTTCTTTAGGGAAGATTTTGGGTTCTTTTTTACTCATGAGGCATATAATAAACAAAAAGTAAATTTATGACTACTATATAAAACAAAACGTTGCTATGGGAAGTATAAATCTGATTCATTGGTCTGCGTATCGAGAATTTTGCAGATTTGATCATGTAACTGGATCAATAATGGCGTCTGCATTTTATCCACCCATATTGAATCAGTTGGACTCTCTCATTGACCAGTGAATTAACTTTTTGTAAAACTCTAGCTATCTTTGAGAGGGCTTGTTTTTTTATCCACATTTTCTGTGCGTAACCCTGTGGATAAGTGAGATTATCTTTTTGCTGAAGACGCGCTGATTGCGGTTCTGTTAAATTGGATAATTATTGTTCAATATTGAATTTTATAAGGCATTATTGCCATGAAATATATTTTTGAAGCCGTGATATAACTGATCCGATCATTAAAGTATCGCCTCCGTTTATATAAAGTGGATATTTTGGGGTGTTTTCTTCTTTATGCTTATTAGTAACGGACCAAATCGTTTGTAACCTTCGTCTTGAATTGATAGTTTTCCATCGGGCTGTAGCATATAAACTGTACGGCATTCTGGTGTGTAGCGATTCATAATGCTCTGATCATCACCGGCACCAAGCCATGAAAAAAAGCCCATTTTGCTATCTCCTAACTAAAGGGGGATAACCATCCCAAAGCTGGGATGTATCCCCCAAGGGTTTAATTTGAATGAACAGGATTTTCCTGTATCCATTTCAGTTTAAAGATACTGACCAGATAACCTCTGGTTAGGAATAACTCTGATTTTTCATTGATGACTTTTAAAGAAATCAGTAGTGAAAACCCCCTTCATCTATTGATGAAAGGAGTTATTTAGATAGATTGGGATTTATATTAATCCACGCTCTGCAAAAGAGATGGAACCCTCGGCACCAACTACAATATGATCCAGTGTGCTTACATCAATATGCTTTAGAGCATCTACGATTTTTTTCGTGATCGCTTTGTCAGCATTACTTGGTTCAGGGTCACCGGATGGATGGTTATGAAATAATATACACGAAGCAGAATTGAGTTCGAGAGCACGTTGTATAATAGGCCGAACAAAGACAGAGGCATGATTTAAAGTACCGTGAAACAGCTCTTCAACGGCTAATATTCGGTGTTTATTATCCATCAATAAAATACCAAATACCTCGTTCTTTCGATCACTCAATAATAGTTGTAAATATTGCCTGGTGTCTTCTGGACTCTGCAGACATTCACCTGGATTGTGTCGTTTCTGGAGAACTTCCAAGCCAAGCTTTACCATATAATTTTGCTCTACTTCATTGAGCTCTAAAACTTTAATGTTTTCAAACTGGTTTAGACTTTCTATAGTTGAATTTTCATTCATGATTTTCCTCAATATAATTTATCGGGAAAACTTCACCCATCAGGTGAAGCTCTCCCTGATGGGTGAAATAACGATAACTCCAGTTAAATTTCTCTTATGAGAGAGGAGTAATTGGAGTTAACTTTTATTTAAAGTATGTCTTCAAGACCAAAGATATTTATTCTGAGTTTCCGAAGATAAGTGTGCGAGTCAAACTCTCTACAAAGCATTACCAGAGTGGCAATAATGTAGAGAGTGACTGTCTGAAATACCGATTAAAAGTAATTAATCAATAGATCGCTTAACAGCAACAGACAGATTCAGCCTGATGACGGTAATACCGGTACAGTTTCATCAATCGATTGACCGATGTGCGCTCGCCATCTTTATAGCTATAGCGCACAAATATTTTCAATGCTTTACTGGAAAAACCAGAGGCACCAAGATTCATTGCAGCCAGATCTGGACGACCTTGACGGGCTTGCTTTAATAACATTGGTAAAATGTTCATAATAAGATATCTCCTACATTAAAGTTGCAGCGAGATAACTATCCCTATGCGGAGATGTCGTCCCGCCAGGGTTTCAGTTAATGCTGGTTATTTTGATAGAAGCCAGCTACTTCCAATTATTGCCGAAGCAATTAATTCTGTGAGACATTAAGCCTTATCGAAACCACCATTTCATATGGTGAATTTTTGATAAGGCCCCTGTCATAAAATATGACGGGAGCCAGTACTTCAGTGTTGACGGTACAGATCGTTCCAGTCAAAAGTTTTTTTCTTGCCGAAATGAAGGTGATTAACTGGCACATGGACTGCCATCTCCTTATCGATTGGTACCAGACTGAGGTTGATTTCGTCTTTTTTTGAAGTGTTTTTTTGAGTTGGGGCTTTTGGTGAAGTGCTCATGATTTGCTCCTATTAGGTTGTTGACAGGGACTTCGCAATGAACCCGTTTTCACAGATTTATTGCGAAGCCCCCGCAAACAGCCTGGAGCCATTAAGCACTCTAAAGCGCTCTCGAATATGTCCTTATAAAACAATTCGAGTGAAAAATTCCAAAACATATCCCTCTAATAAATTAGAGGGATAACTATGATTAAGAGTGGCGAGAATATTTATCAGGCCAGTCAAAACCTACTTTGGTTTTTTTAAGATGGTTAACCGGAATATGAATCGCTAAGTCTTCATCCGTGGGGACTAGAGATAAGTGATTAGTATTACGAATAACCGGTGTTAAAGAAGGACTTATTATTCTTCTTTTTGGAGTGACAACAATTTTTTTGGAAATAAATTGAGCCTTAATGATTGAAGCAATTCTCAGTAAAACCAAGATTGCAACAACTGAGATAAACGCAACAAAAATTGCATTAATCGACATAGTATCACCTCTATAAAATAGGGGTAATACCACCCGACCAGGGTAATAAAACCCCGGTTTGGGAAAAGGTCAGAAGACCACGTAAAGCTGATTATTTAGTTAGGACAGCTACCTAAGTAATGTCGCAAAGCGACAAAGAACACCATGAATATAAGTCAGAATATTTGATTAATCAATGATGGCACTGATTTATTTTTGATACGGGGCTTTACTTGTTTTTTCGTCACCTTTACGGTGCTTTTTATAAAGTTTTTAAGGATTTTTTGATGAATGAATCCTCTCTCCATAGAAAATATAATTATCCTCTATTTTTTAATGTGACATGGATTCTAATCTGGTAGCGGTCTTTATTTTTATTATAAACTCTACTTTATCCCATAAAAAATTAGGAAAACTTTTGATAGGTAAATTGAATTATTTATTGATAATCCGGATGTCGCTTATAAACTGTTACCAGTGTGCCAAGCTGGTCGGATGGGTCTCTGACGACGACAAAATGCATCTGACTACTGTCATGCCCCCATATCTCGGTATTTTCCATGGTTCCGTATTTTCTAAATTTTTGTTTTCCTACTTTATCTGGCAATATCTTTTGCCTGATTTCGGGGTGGCGTAATCGTTTAAGTAATGATCGACGAGGCCTTTCTGCTTCTCCGCTATGCAGACGTTGCTTGTACTGCTCAAGTGCATGGCTGGTAATGCGTATCCGGCCAATGGCGGGTGTATCAATAATGTCATTATCCTGTATAGACCCAGAATCTTTTATAGTGATTACAGGTAAATCCTCATCATCTAATTGGGGTAATAATTCTTCATGGTTCCTGGTCATCTTAGTCACCAGACAGCCATCAAAATTATGATTTAAAAAAAATAAGGAATGTTCAAGGTGTTTACGTGATGTTTTGCCATTATGTATTTTGTGAATTAATGGATCACAGATGAGTTGAAATCCTTTTCCTGTCGTAATTTCACGATTGAATATATTTTCGTTAAACAGTAGGTATTTTATAGCAGATATCTCTGCAACCACCTCTGGATCCTTTGATGTAATACCCTCTACTGATATAAACCCTTTATTTTTTAATCCTTTGCTCCAAGCCACAATATAACTATCATCTTGATGACATAGTGTTTTGGTAAAGAGCTTCATCATGTGGGTTAATTGCCATTTTTTTAACTAGCCTGTATTTTCGGCTACGCTATAGATTGGGGCAAGTTTATTCCTACTCGTTGATATGATTTTTAAACCATTAATTGAATTTCTATTGAGTTATTGCCTTAAAATTGAGGGTATGAAAAAGGTTGCAATATAGATACTGAATATCCCCCCACTCCATTTTCCTTAATTGCTCAATTTATGAAATAGAAGACTGGCCTTTTTATCATGATTGTCAATGGACGCCAGGTGGTGGCCGATGAAGACTTTGATTCAATACTAAACACGGATTTAATTTATTATGACATACCCGCACTAAAGTCCCCCAAAACCCCTCCCCGCCCGGCCGGATACTGTAGCAACTCGCCCTGATGACTGATCAATCTGCTAAACCCATGCATCGCGTCCCTATCAGGGGCGTGTAAGTCAGGATATCCCAGGAAAAAGAAGTAAAAGAAAGGGGAAATCAGGGCGGACGAACACCAGGTATCGATTAACGAGGGTGCTGGGGTGGTGAAGCTGGTATATGTTTCCTCTCTATTGTGGGTATGTTATAATATACCATGTTTTAATGGTACAATTTTGGGTGTGTGATGCGTAGTGAAACAATTGATGGTGGTGTGACTGAAGATGTGGCGGCATTGGTGCAGGCCTTTAAGTCTTTGAAAGATCATGGCCAGGCACTGGCGGATGCTCTGCGAGAGGATCGTGATACCTTTCCTTTTGAGGTGATGACTTTTACGAGTGACTCCTGTTCTGTGCAAGCACATGAGACTGCGATTGAATCGTTGGTTCGCTTGTATCGATTAAACGGTACTGATGAAACAAAGACCGAGGAGAATACCGATAAACCGGTGACAGCTCGCCCGTTTCATGCCGGGATCCTCTGCGTCTCCGAGAACAGCATGGTGCTGGCGGATGACTTTAATCAGGCGAAAGTAGCCTTTAAGGATGTCGTTCTGGCTATCCGCAAGAAATACCAGAATCATAAGCACGGGTTCGACAAGTGGATACGCGGGGCGACCGATCCACAGATTAGTCGTCCCAAAGAGTTGCAAGATGCTCTGGATACTGCCCGGCTGTCCGAGATTGATTTACGCCGTTGTTATGCCAAAGTGCGTGCATTACCTGATCAAATAAAATCCATCAGCTGGACCTGGGCTATCAAACACAGCACTATGAAAAAAATACATTATGCAAAGGCCGTCGAGCGGGTTAAAAACCTGCCAGATGATCATCCGGCCAAATCCCTGGTCACGGATCTGATCGAACAGGTGGGTGAGGATGAAATGTTGGTTGAAAAATCTGACCTTCCTGCCGCCCTACGTGCCAACCTGGTGTCAGTTGATCCGCTTAACCCTGACCGGGTTAAACGACTCTCTGTTGCTATCTCCGGTGTAGTCCTGTGTCGACAAGATACCCTGCCCCGGCGTTTGTGGCGTGATAACCCGTTAGACTCTAAAGTTCCCATCCCAGAAAGACTGCCGCGAGAACCGAAGTTCGATTGCGAAGCAGAGCCGCATATTGATATGTTCAACTGGTATAAACGCAAGTTGACCGACGATGAACCCCGCTACCGTGACGGATAATCCACACTTCGGTGAAAAGGTTAAATGCTTTGGCAAGCAGGCTGCCCTGTGCGCGGAAAAGACCTGGTTGCACAAGCAGAATAATCTGGCCACTATCAATATCGAGGTCGCACCCAGACAGGGTGAATCCGTCAACTGGCAAAACAAAATCACCATCCAGCTTAGCGATCGGGAGTTGCCTGAGCTATGCGCGGTACTGATGGGGTACCTACCCAGCATCCATGTTCAAAGACCGGGAAAAGGCGTGGAAATTATACGCCAGTCACAGAAGCTTTTTATCCGGGCTTCTGCCGGTACCGGGCGCTTGTATGTTTTACCTGTGTGTATCGGAGATACATTTCGCTTTAGTGCTTTGCTGTTGAAAGTATTGAAAGAACAATGTGGGCTGTCAGATGAAACCATGTTATTAGCCGCATTGAGGGGTGCAGCGACTTTAAATAGGGCTTAAGAAATAATTGTTTTGTTGGTACTAACAATAAGATTCAGAATAATTCATACTTCGAATTCGCATTTCTATTCAGCTAGCTTTTTTAAAAAGTACAAAAACCGGACGTTGACAAAAATTAAGTAGGTAGTAGTCGTCGAACTATGGAATTATTTCTATTAACTTATCTTTATCGGCTGCTAGGTGGCGAAACCGGTCGTTGCCACCAGCCAGAGAGGATACGTACAAGTAATATTTGAAATCGTTGAAATAAGACCGTATTTTTCTTAAATTCTGACTCTCACAGCAAGTTATCAGCAAGTAAAGATAGAGTTGAAGCCCATTCTATAATCTTAATACTAAACTTTGATAATTTTCCCTGTGAGAATTCTGCTATTAATAGTAAATTCCCACCTTGAATAACAAGAACTAAACAGAAGAGAGTAATCAAGAAAATGACACTGGATTTAATTACAGTAGGCTGGAGGGAGTGGGTTTTCTTCCCGGATCTGGGGCTACCAAATATCAAGGCGAAAATCGATACCGGTGCAAGGACATCCTGTTTACATGCTTTTTCAGTCGAACCATTCAATCGACAGGATGAAGAGTGGGTACGTTTTGGAATACACCCTCACCAGAACGATCGTGACTATGAAGTGTTCTGTGAAGCCAGGGTCAAAGATCAACGTATCGTGACTGATTCGGGTGGGCATAAGGAAAAACGCTATGTCATTACTACCGATGTATCATTGGATGGTCAACGCTGGCCAATAGAAGTGACTCTGACCAATCGCGATGGCATGAAATTTCGCTTCCTGCTCGGGCGTACAGCCATGGAAGATAAAATAATCGTCAATCCGGGGGCATCGTTTGTACTTGGTAAGCCCAAAAAACTTAAAATAAAGAGAAAATAATGAAAATAGCACTTCTATCCAGAAATAAAAAACTCTATTCAACCCGACGCCTGGTAGAAGCTGCCGAGGCACGTGGGCATGAGATCAATGTAATTGATGTGTTACGTTGTTACATGAACATCACATCACACAATCCCACTATATTAATCGAAATTAGTAATCGTCACTTGCATTTTTATTCGCTTTACTCAATCAGGATACAGCCATGAGAATACATCAACCTGTCTATGCTGGCATTCAATATGACAAGGGCGAAGAAACATTAATTATTTTTGAGAGAACCTATTATGAAGCCAATAACTGTGCTTACATTTTTAAGCTTAATATCGTCATCCCCTGTTATATTGGCAAATGAATTATCCGAATTTGATAAAGATACTCTAGTTTATTGTGAACAACAGGCTACATCAGCTGGTATTGAGGATGCCACGGAAAAAAATCAGTATATTCAAGAATGCGCTGCCATTTTCGGTGTCACTGTCAGTGAAGCAAATGTCACAGAATAAATAGCAGGATTGGTTCAGGTAGACCTGTAAAAAAATTGTAACATACCCGTAATATGAAAAGCCTCATTTTAACGGGACTTAAATTATTTGTATCTCAGGAATCTACAGTAAGTTTTATAATTTCAGAACAGCTGTTGAGTAGCTACTTGACTGTAAATATTTGTTCAATGACAGCTATTTAATAATACTGAATATCTTTTTAAAATCTTTTTCCATACTTTGTATTATAGGAATTTCAGTAAAAGATTGAATTTCACGCATCGCCAAAGGTGAACTGGAACAGATACCGGAGATTGCATCAGGCTCCAGTCCAAACTCTTCTTTTAAGCGGTTTATTCCACCATATACGGCTGTCGAATCAGGTGCGCAGAAGATGAGTTTAGAAACACGGCTTCTGACTTCTTCTGATTTAAGTAACATAGCGGTTTCTCTCTGGAAGATGCCATCAGCAAACTCAATAACCAGATAGTTTTCAGCATTATTACCATATTTCATATCGAAATCATTAAACATAGCAAGAAGTTGTTTCAGTTCGAGCTTGTACGTGGACGGCTGTCCAAAATAGGTAAAATCTGCAATATGTTCAGCACCACAATCATTCATTAAAAGAATGTCTTTGAGGCTGGCTGTACCGGTAATTTTAGCTGCCCTAACATGTTTACCCATTGATGTAATTGCATAACAACAGGCGGCGGCGGCTTTTGTTTTACCACTATTCATACTGGTACCAACACACAGTACTAGCTTTGCTCCAGGTTTTTTTCTTGTATTGACTGTTGGTTTCAGTAATACAAAATCCCTAGTATTTATGACCTCACCATCTTCATTGCAAACATAACCTAATTGACGGATTTTGGTGGAAACACCAAGCATCTGGTTCTGGCTAACCACTTTTCCAACCACACCACCCCGGCTAAACAAATCTACGTAATCGTTAAATTTATCAGGTACTAGTCCTTCAAACTGATCGGGGGCATAGCGGTTACCATAAACAAAAATCGCTCTCGTACCAATATTGATCGTATGCAAACGCGCAGACCTACTCTCGATAGAGCTGTGATGACCCAGTTCGAAAACCTCTCCAAAGATAAGATCCCCAACTTCCGGTATCTTACGGTTCAACGTATCATATTTCTTTATCATCGATTTAGGTACGGAATAAGCCGAACTTGGTACGATGCAGTTTGATTTTATCTTTTCCACTAGAACTTCCTCATCGTGACAATAGTCTCGAATGCGTGGGCCATTAGGTCAGTAGACAATATAGACGTTGAATACCGGATTTTTTTGGGTAGAATTAAACTCTTAGCCTGACTAAAAATCAATGTTTTTTTGTAATGCTACAAATGATTTAATTCAAATAGAAGTATTACATTTAAGGCCTGAGTCTAAACAGGAAATACAGATTAGCCAAATAAATTATCTGTTAAATAGGCTCTTAAATATTTATTCTCATTAAATTGGGAACTTACTTGTTAAATCCACGCCTTTAAATAAAATTATGCCAAAAAATAATACTTACTCTCTGATGCTCCATGGCGGTGCAGGCACCTTGGATAATGTAAAAACACAGGAAATAATTGATCATTATAGTGAGCAAATTCGAGTTATCCTTGAAAAAGGTCGTAGCTGTCTACTGGAAGGAGGAAGTGCTCTGGATACTGTTACTCTCTGTGCATCACTACTGGAAGATAACGAGTTATTTAACGCTGGTAAAGGATCCGTTTTGAATGAAGATGGTGAAGTTGAAATGGACGCTGCAATTATGGATGGTAAAACCTTAAAAGCTGGAGCGGTTGCTTCTATAAAGAATATTAAAAACCCTATTAAACTTGCAAGATCCATTTTGGAAGAATGTGAACATGTCATGCTGATAGGACAGGGGGCCAATCGTTTTGCTAATCATTTTAATTTAGAAATGGCACCGAGCGATTATTTTTTGACGGAAGACAGAGTTAAGCAATGGCAGGCGGCATATCAATCTAATCGAATTGGACTTGATCATGACAGCCAGGATTTGATGGAAATAAAATATGATGACAAGTATGGAACGATAGGTGCAATAGCACGGGACATCAATGGAAATCTCGCAGCAGCTACCTCAACCGGAGGGCTCGTCAATAAACGTTATGGCAGAGTTGGTGATTCACCAATTATCGGATCAGGGGTCTATGCTGATAATGAAACCTGTGCTGTTTCATGCACCGGTTATGGGGAAGATTTTATGCGTACAGTACTGGCGAAAACAGCTTCTGATTTGATCCTTTTTAAGGGACTTGACGCTGAAATGGCAAGCGAACAGGCCATTGCTTATCTAAGGAGAAAAGTAAATGGGCGGGGGGGACTTATTTTGATTGATTATAATGGCAATTGTGCCAAAGGATTCACTACAAATAAGATGATTCATGGATGGATTCAACACGGTGGTAATACTTATTGTAAATTATAGCAATGGCTCCTTTGTCCATTTTTCGGTCAAATTGAGAATGCTCAAAAGTTAATTTCGACTCGAAATGCCCCTATTCCGCTACAGAACTCGAATGACTGCAATGAAGAAAAAAGGATTGTCATCACCAGCTAAATTCAAATTCATCTAAGGATTTGCAAATCACGTTTTATTTGCTATATTAAAAGCATATCTGTTCCTGGTCAGTATAATCAGGAAGGCATCACATGATCACTGAAATGATGCAGCCATTTTCTGGCGTGGTCACTCTTCTATTTACACAGCCTTTCTAGCTTCAATTATTACCATCAAACTTCGGCATTTGCTGATAACACTGATTATTTTCTGGAATATTTTAAGCTTGTTAACTCTGTAGCAGAAATTATTAACACCACTTTCACCCATCGGGAAAACTTTTCCCACTGGGATCAATGTTTTTCCTTTGACTCTTTACCCCACAAAACGGAGAAACATTATGTCTAATAACGACACTGTAAAATACAACGATCAACACACTACTGGAATGGGTTATTTAAACCGTG
>CALCSG010000013.1 GCA_937894085.1 uncultured Gammaproteobacteria bacterium
ATCGTTCGCTAGATCTGGAATTAACTGCGTTGCACTTCAGAGTTGAATCCGCCTCCGTTTAGTTGCTGGATTATATTATTTAGGTCTTTACCAAACAGTTCGTGCGCCTTTAACAACCCACCCTCCTGGTTAAAAGGGATGTAGTTAAAGTCTTCCACCGTCATTTCGGCATTCTGGGCAATTTGATCTTTTATTTTGTTTAGCCAGTCTAGCTGGTCCGGGGAAAACACTGGATTCCCGTCTTCACGGGAATGACGATCGTGTTCTGGATTCCCGCTTTCGCCGGAATGACGTTGGAGCGCCTGTTGTTTTAGCCAATTGTCAAAGCGGTTGTTGACCAGTTCGGGAAAGGGTTCGAGCACGTCGCTTAGGCCGGTGGAGAAACGGATGAGGCTGACGATGTTGGTTAACAGTTCTCTGGGTGGTACGCCTTTGACTTTGTTTTTTTCCAACTGCTCGTAGGCTTTCCACACTTCTATCGGTGCGAGATTATACGGCGGTTGCTGGATTTCTTCTGCCAGTTTTTCGATTTGTTCGTAACTCAGGTGGCGCTTCTGGTAGGGTTGCTGGTAAATGAGCTGGATGGCATCGAGTTCGTTTTTATGATCTTTTATAAATTGTTGCCAGCTGTTAATCAGGTTTTCTACTTTTTCTTCGCTGTAGCCTGTGTCGCTGTCAATGAGTTCATCAGGGGTGTCGTCGATGATTTGATCCGTGTCTTTTCTTAATGCTTCTATTAACTCGCGCAGGTCCGGGTTGTGGAAGGCGTGGATTAATAGATCGGCCGTTTGCTTGAAGGCTTTCTGGATTTCATCATCATTTACCGCTTCTTTACCCACTTCGGCTTGCGCTTGTGTGACTAAGCTATCTTCTTTGGTACCGTGGATTAAGTTGGAGGCTATTGCGTAGAGTGTGCCTGGTTCTAAAAAATCATTTTGTAACCGGGCGGCTACCTCTTTGGGTACGGATTGTTTTACCAGGTCGTTAATGCGTTTGCGTTGCTGGTCGTCCAGCTTCATGTCCAGGCGTAGCATGCGGTTACCGAGTGAGCGCAGGCTGTCGCTGTGGCGATCACCTTTGGCTATTTGCAGCATGAGTTTTTCGGTGGCGACACTGGGTTTTGATTCGAGTGATTTTGATTCTGTTTTATCGGTTTCGGTAACACCGACGCAGTCGATTAACACGAAACGTGTTTTTGTTCTGGCATCGGGGGTGACTTTTCTGAGTTCATCAACACTCACGACCCGGGTGCCCCGGCCTTTCATTTGTTCGTAATAGGCCGGGCTTTTTACATCGCGCATGAACATGACAATTTCCAGCGGTTTAATATCCGTACCTGTGGCTATCATGTCTACCGTAACACCGACACGCAGTTGTGGATTAGTGCGGAATTCTGCAATGGTGTCTTCTGCAGTTTTTTTGCCCACTTTGTAGGTGATTTTTTTACAGAAGTTATTTCCCTCGCCAAATATTTCTCGCACAGTATCGACAATGCGTTCGGCATGATCGTCATCTTTGGCAAAGATAAGGGTTTTGGGTAGCCATTCACCGTTGCGGTGAGTGAAGATGTCTTTATACACACGGTCCTTAAAGGTCTGGATGATGGTGCGTATCTGGTTGGGCGCGATAACGGAACGGTCGATTTGCTGACCGGTGTATTCTTCTGCCTGGTCGAGGACTTCGAGGCGTTTTTGTTTGGTCAGTTTGTCGCGTATTTGTACGGTGGTGCCGGCTTCTATTTTGTCGCCTTGCTGTGTTTTTCTGGTGCGTATGCTGTAGATGTCGTAACCCACATTAACTTTGTCGATAACGGCGTCTTCGTGGGTGTATTCGCTGACGAGGTTCTGATTAAAGAAGCCGATAGTCTTTTTTGTGGGAGTGGCGGTAAGGCCGATGAGAAAGGCATCGAAATATTCCAGCACCTGTCGCCACAGGTTATAGATGGAGCGATGGCATTCGTCGATGATGACGAGATCGAAGGCTTCGATGGGTATTTCTGAGTTATAGCTGACTTCTCTTGGTTTCTGATTGAAGGTATTGGCATCAGTTTCATAACCGGAGTGTTCATCGACTTCATCGTCCAGTTCATTATTACTCAGGCGTGCGTAGATGCGTTGTATGGTGGAGATGGTGACTTTTATTTCATCGCCTATGCCGGCCTGCCCCAGTATGTGCGCATTGTAGAGTTCGGTAAATTTTCTACCATCATCCGGCACGGTATATTGCTGGAACTCTTTAAAGGCCTGTCGACCCAGGTTGCCTCTATCAACTAAAAACAGGACACGCTTAGCTTTGGCAAATTTTGCCAGTCGATAAATTTCAGTAACGGCGGTAAAAGTTTTACCGGAACCTGTAGCCATTTGCAGTAAGGCGCGTAAGTTAGCTAGTTTAAGGCTTTTTTCGATACCGGTGATAGCATCTATCTGGCAGGCGCGTAAGCCGCTGGTGTTCAATTCAGGGAGTTGCTGTAGGCGAGCTCTGAAAGTGTCGCTTTGTTCTAACCAGTTTTTGAGGGTTGCTGGTTTGTGAAAGTGGAATACATTGCGGCTACGCGGTTTGGGGTCGCGCTCGTCACGAAATCTTATTTCGTGATTGGTGGCTTCATACAGGAATGGCAAGGGCTGGTCTTCTGGTAGCCAGCGTTCGATGTGTTTGATTGAAGATGTCGCATAGCGAGCAGACTGTTCAGCCACTTTGCCAAGATTTGTACCTTCCCGTTTTGCTTCTATGATTCCGCAGGCTTTACCCGCAATAAAAAGCATGTAATCTGCCGGGCCAGCATCTGTCGGATGCTCTCTGACGGCAACGCCATGAACCCCATAGTCACCTGCTACAAGATTGATTCGCTTATAGTCCTGGATCACCCAGCCGCAAGCTTCGAGTTTTTCATCGATCTGTTGACGAGTTTCAGTTTCTAAAAGAGTGGTATCTATCAACGACTAGCCCTGATTATTATTTTTTATCCTTGTTACGATTGTGTTTGAAAAGCTACAAAATATCAATGAGTTCAAGCTGCCGCTTTGATATAGGTTTATATGGCTCTGTATGAAAATCATGCAATGTCGTCATTCCCGCATACTTTTAGCGGGAATCCATTAATAACGAAGTTAAAACTTTAAAAAGTGCCATATCTGTAATGGATTCCGGCTAAAAAAATGCCGGAATGACAGTAGTTTTGGTATAGAGTGGTTTTACATGATTTTCATACAGAGCCATTTAGATTAATTTTATTTATTTATTCTTGCCCTTTGAAGGGATTTTTCTAATGCACTATTTAATTCGTTTTTTGAATTTTCCAGATATTGATTTCCTTCATTATTTGCCTGATCTGATCTTAAAACTGGATTCGAAATCCAAAGTTCTTCTGTTCCAACTGTTACAAGTATTCTAGGGAAATTATATTTACCTACCTCATTCCAGTTTATGTCGAGATGAGTTTCAATTCTTTTTAACGGGCCTGGCTTTAATACTCTATCAAATAGTCCCTTTCTTACATCTTCAGGTAAGATAAGCATTGAATTAATGGAATTTCTTGCTAATTCATATTGATTTTGTGTGATTAACCCGGCGAATTTTTGTATTGTTGTTTTACTATTCATCCCTATATATTTCAGCAGTGGAGTTTGATTAATTTTTATAACTCCATTCTCCATAGTCAAAGTTAATTCATCAATACTGGTATTCAACCTCCTGTCTGTGTTTCTTTTGTCGGGGCCTTCAATTTTTTGATTTTCTACTCTTCTATTTGAGTTTTTTCTGTTTCCAGAGGTAAAATATTTATTGTTCATGAAAGTTTAGAATATTATGTTCTTAATTTTAGATGGGCTAATTAACATAAACACGAATATGTAAAGTATAAGAAGTATAGGCGCTTCTGGTATTGGGTATTGCGTAAATAGTTGAACTATTCGAAAATTCGGAAGAACAAATAAAAAAGCTGCTCATTGAGCAGCTTTTTTATTTGTTCTTTTTATAAGGGCGGTTTAATTCAGTCCTAACATACCTTTTTTAAGATTTTTATCGGCAGGAAAATTTCCAAGCCAGATTTCAACCAGTGCATTCTTGAAATCTTCGCCGCTGATATTGCCTAGCAATACATTGTTCTTGGATACGTTAGTGCCCTGACCAGGTACATAGTCGATAATGTATTGATCATGCTTATTAGCGCTTTCTTCAAAAAAACCGTAAAAGATATCTATCTTTTCCTGTAAGACTTTTAGCTTTTCTACAGACTGGTTTTTCTCAAATCCTTCTTTCCAGGCCTTTATCAAATTTTCGCTGGAGACTTTGCTGTAAATAAAATCAAGTTGAATGCGAAGAGCATGAGGTTGGGATAAAATTTCAGCAACATTATTGGATTGTTTTGCCAGGTAAAGTGAGCCGACATAAATATCGAGCCAAAAATTTTCTCTTAACCCCATGCCATTCAGAATGAGCTGTTCATTGTTGGCGCTGGTTAGCTGATCTTCAACAGTGACACCGGCCAGTTCTTTTGCCTGCCCAGAAAAAGACAGGGAAATAAGTAATATAAACGGGGTTATGAGTTTAATCATTTTCAGCCCTTCTCTTTAGTTTTTTTGACCTCTTCCATATCGAGGGCTTTGATTTGATCAATCAAATCACCAATTGCATTTTCAGGAATAAGACCGGGTTGGGCGAATACCAGCATGGCTTCTCGAAACACCATGATGGTTGGAATTGAGCGTATGCTAAAATGTGCGGCTATTTCCTTTTCGACTTCTGTATTGACCTTTGAAAAGATAATATCATCGTATTTTTCAGAAGCAGCTTCGAAAATGGGTCCAAATTGTTTGCATGGACCGCACCAGGGAGCCCAAAAATCAAAAATGACGATATTATTCTGTTCTACCAGGTCTTCTATATTTTCTCTTGTCGCTACTACAACGGCCACTTCGGTACTCCTACTTTAAGGTTATATATTTATTATTATAACTGAACGATTGGTACGTGTAACGAATAACGTGCTGATTCTAGCCCGTATTTCTCACAGGAATGACAACCTGGCTTGTTCTTTGAACCTACAGGAGATTTTCCAAACTCGGCAGTACAGATTAGTTATTCCACTCCTTTAGAATATCTCCTCTAAACCCTAAGCCCTGCGCGATCATCTTGCCCTCCTATGGTTTAATATACTGAATCACACCCAGACGAATTAGCTCCGCATGTAAAACCACCGCGCGATCAAGACTGCTGGGTACTTCGAGCAGTTTTTGTTTCAGCGAGTTATCCAGTGGCAGCAGGTAAATCAGTTTATATACCATCGTATTGAAATCCAGCTCAGCAAAATTTTCGTGGTTATGTGGAGATATGTGTCTCAATAACTCACTCATGTAATAAAATTGATCAGGCACTGCTTGCTCAATAGAGTCATCCATGTATTCTATGTCGCCAATTAATAATCCGCTGCTGAGAGTCCTTGTTGAGTGAATCTCAAAACGTCTCTGACCTGTTGCAGTGATGCCCAGTAACCCATCATCTCTATTTTGCCAGTCAGTTACTTTTGCACTGGTGCCGATGCTGAATATTTCAGAATTTTTATCGGTTTCCTGTCCGTTATAAATGAGTACTATGCCAAATTCTTTATCTTCGCGCATACAACTGGCAATCATGTCGGTATAGCGGGTTTCAAATATTTTTAACGCCAGATTGTTGCCGGGCAATAATACGGTTTTAAGTGGAAATAATGCGAGTTCTGTCATTAATCCTGCTCCTGGCCCCATCTTGGTGACAGTTTGTTTGGTATATCGAGCTGATCAAGTATTCTGCTAACCACGAAATCAATAAGATCCTGGATGCATTCAACACCCTGATAAAAGGCAGGGTTAGGTGGCAGTATGATGACGCCCTGGTTTGAAAGTTTTAGCATATTTTCCAGGTGCAGACTGGAGAAGGGTGTTTCCCTCGGTACTATAATCAATTTCTTTCTTTCTTTCATGATGACATCAGCTGCGCGATGTATCAGGTTGTTACTGATACCCTGTGCAACCGAGGCGAGACTGCCCATCGAACAGGGGCATATTACCATGGCTTCTGCTACAGATGATCCACTGGCCATCGGGGCTGTCCACTGATCTTTACCATACACCGTGATTTGTTGATGAGTGCAATTAAAATACTCGTTGAGTTTGTGCTGCATTTTTTGCGGACTGGAAGGTAGTTTCAACTCTGTTTCCATCGCTAACACAATCTGTCCTGGTTGAGAGCAGATAAATTGAACGTGATACTCAGCCAGAATTAATTGTTCCAGCAGTCGAATAGTATAAGCGGCACCGGAAGCACCGGTCATTGCAACAGCTATAGTCCCGTTTTTTTTCATGACGACCTGCCCTTGTCTCGTTCTATCAACTGGTCAGTTGCTTTTGAAAGCCTGGTAACCAGGTTTTCGAGAAATATCCGGTAATATTGTAGCTGGGTCTCAATTGATACTTTATCCAGCAACGAACTACTGACAATCATTAATGTGACATCGGTGCGAGCGGTAATGGTCGCCAGTCGATGCTCATTTTTAATGAAAGCCGTTTCACCAAAGCAGTCTCCCTGATACATACGGCCGATAGAAATATCATTTTTCCAGACCTCTACACCTCCCTTGGCAATAATATAAAAGGCGGTTTCAATTTCACCTTCAGAAACTATCATTTCACCTTTTTTGTAATCTATCCATTCACTGGCATCCACCACTTCGGTAATCTGCTCGTCACTAAAGTCTCTGAAAAAATTAAGATAGCGTAAAGTAGTCCATTTTTCTTTCATGTCAATACGTTCGCCGACACCACGTAAACGACCATAAGCCCGGGATAATTCATTCGCCAGTTGGCGCGCATTATCATAGCGTTGATAAATGATTTTACTGAGGCATTTTTCTACGATATCAACGACCTGTTGCGGTATATCGGGTCGAATCATTGAAAGTGAGTCCGGCTCCATTTCGGTTATTTGATAAATCAGTGATTCCAGGTTACTGGCTTTGAATAAAGGGCGTCTGGCCAGTAAGGCATACATGACGGCACCTAAAGAATAAATATCTGATTGTTCTACCAGTCTTTTTTCCTCGGTTAACTGTTCCGGAGGTAAATACATCGGGCTTCCCTGCACACTGCTTTGTGTTCCATCACCCTGATCGACATGGGCGATACTAAAATCCATAATTTTAACTTCACCATCAGTGCTTAACATGATATTACCGGGTTTGATATCCCGATGAATAATGCCCTGCCGGTGTACATAATCGAGACCTTTGGCGCATTGATAAATGGCGTCTATAACCTGGCTGGTAGACAGTACGCGTTTACCGGTGACATATTCCTGCAGGGTCACGCCGTCCACAAACTCCATCACAATATAGTTCAGGTCATCCTGTTGTCCGGCATCGTAGACTGATACCACGGAAGGATGATGCATGCGCCCGGCTGAATAGACTTCAGCAAAAAAACCTTCCCGAGTCTGTTGCGCCAGTCGCGCATCACTGTGGTCAATTTGATGAGCTACCTTGATGGCAACTGCTCGCTGCACAAACGGGTCATAAGCTTCATAAACCATACCCATGGAACCTTTTCCAATGACCTGTTTGATTTCGTATTTAGAAATTTTCAGCAGTGGCTGGATTTTTTTTGTCATTACAGTGTTTGTTGTAGTGCCTGCTTGAGTTTCTGGTGTATTCCGGCAAAACCTCCGTTGCTCATAATAACAATGTTGTCACCATGCTTCGCTGTTTTGACCAGTTCGGCAATAATCTGTTCAATATTGTTAAATATCTCCAGCTGTGCAGATTTTATAGACTTTAAATCCCAGTCTAACAAGTTATTGTCATAAAACATGACCTGGTCAGCGCTGTTAAATGCTGCTGCAAGGGTATTTTGGTGAATGCCCATTTTCATAGTATTAGAGCGTGGTTCAAATACGGCAATAAGCCTGCCCTGTGTGCCTGGTTTGAGGGCCTCCAGTGTAGCTCGAATGGCGGTAGGGTGGTGCGCGAAATCATCTATTAAGGTAATGCCATTAATACTGGCGAACACTTCCTGGCGTCGCTTAACGCCTTCAAACTGCTTCAGCGCATCAAGACCACTTTGTATCGGCACACCAGCATGTTGTGCCGCTAGCAGCGCCGCACAGGCATTTAGCTGATTGAATAATCCTGCCTGCGGTAAATAAAGCTGATAAGTTGAGTGGCTCAAGCTGTCGTTGATCGACTTATTTATGCTGTCAATCGTCAGTGTCGCAGCATCAGTTCCAAAGCTTTTTATTTCCGACCAGCATCCCTGTAATAAAACCTGCCTGAGGTTTTCATCCTGCTGATTATTAATGATTAGTCCATTGCCCGGTACGATGCGTAACAGGTGGTGAAACTGGCGTTTGATCGCATCCAGGTCATCGAAGATGTCGGCGTGATCGAATTCCAGGTTATTCAGCACCAGCGTGCGCGGGTGATAGTGTACGAATTTACTTCGTTTATCGAAAAAAGCGGTGTCGTATTCATCCGCCTCTATGACAAAGAAGGGTGACTTGCCAAGCCTTGCTGAGGTATTGAAATTTTGGGTCAGGCCACCGATTAAAAATCCGGGTTGCATGTTTGCATAGTCGAGTATCCAGGCCAGCATACTGCTGGTGGTGGTTTTGCCATGCGTGCCGGCTACTGCCAGTACCCAGCGGTCACGCAACAAATGTTCATACAGCCATTGAGGGCCGGATATATAGGGTAAATTCTTATTCAGAATGGTTTCAATCTGTTCATTGCCACGAGATATGGCGTTGCCAACGACAAATAAATCAGCTGTTTCATCCAGGTTATCTGCCGTATAACCTTCGCGTAATTCGATTCCGGCCTGATCCAGTTGAGTGCTCATGGGAGGGTACACGTTGGCGTCAGAACCCATCACCTGATAGCCTTTTTCACGCGCCAGCATAGCAATGCCTGCCATAAATGTGCCGCAGATTCCGAGTATGTAAATTTTCATATCAAATGATTAAAAAAAGTTGAGTAACAGGAATTCGTAAAATACAAAATAGTTAAGAGCAATAAAACCGGCAACAATAGTTCTGACCCCAAATGCTCTTTTAAAGATAAGCGAGATAACGGCCAGGTTCCAGAATAATAGAAGTAGATTGATATTAACTACCAGGGGGTTTAACTGTTCTGCATCACCACTGTCCGGTAAAACCGACATGATAACAAGACTTACCACGCTGACGATCAGGCTGACTCCGATGAGTGCAGATACTGTTTGCACAAGTCGTTGTGGTTTTTGGGTAAATTTTAAAGCGATAAAACTAATGCAGAACAGGATCAATACTTCAATGCCAATCTGGATGGTGATGGAAAGCAGGTTTCTTTGATCACCCAGTAACAGTTCACCCACGGCTATGTAGGCTAGCACGGTAATCAAAACAGGAGCAGGACTGTGTGGAAGTTTTGCCGGTGAAGATAAAAACAGCGACATCTGAAAATATTGTTTAAGGCTGCTTAACCAGTCGGACAGGATTGAGTTCATGAATTACTTTAAATGTGGTGACTGGAACGAATGGAAGCTATGTCCAGTAGACTAGTTTGGGCCGAATTGTAATCAAGTTTAACGGGACAGGTTTCAGCATCCAGCTGTAAAACCAGGCTGGGATAACTGTAAACATGAATAGATCTGACCAGCTCCAGTTCAGTGTTTAACGCGGTTTCAACTTTGCTGGAAAGCATCAGCTGTTCAAATTCACTGCTATCTAACCCGATAGAAACGGCTACGTCGAGTAAAGTTTTCAAATCCGATGGGTTCTGAGCATTTAGATAATAAGCCTGCTGAATACCATAAGTCATCTGATCTGCCTTATCTGCGAGTTGACGTGCTGTGATGACTGCCCGACAGGCAGGGTAAGTAGATCGACGTGGCGTATTTTGTGTCCAGAAATCAAAATTGAACTGTGTCCCCGGAATTACCTGCTGAATACGTCTCCAGGCAGATTGAATATCCTGTTGCAGGCCTGCAGGCATGGGGTCATTACTATCAGCAGCAAGACCACCCACCAGACTGGTAAATTGAATATCATCCGGTAATAATTGTTTCAGTTTAAGCAGTTGTGTTCGAAACCCCCAGCACCAGCTACACATAGGGTCGTGGACATAGTACAGAGTGGCAATCGGTTTATCTGGCATGTAGGGATAAAAACTAATGAGTAAAAGGGTTCATTTGGCTATACTAGCTAGCTATTTTAATTCGGGTGCGCAGTGACAAGTCGATATACGGCTTTTATTGAACGCGTTCTTCCAGTTTTACATACTTTACATTCAATAGTCTATGAGCGATATATCTGAAGTTGATGT
The DNA here is from genome assembly GCA_937894085.1 of uncultured Gammaproteobacteria bacterium. Taxonomy (GTDB): domain Bacteria; phylum Pseudomonadota; class Gammaproteobacteria; genus JACNJF01. The sequence continues at coordinate 10,328 of CALCSG010000013.1, forward strand.
TAGCACTTTTCAAGGGTTGATACAGACCTTGCAAACATTCTGGTCTGAGCAGGGTTGTGTTGTTATGCAGCCACTCGATATGGAAGTGGGTGCTGGCACTTTTCACCCTGCCACTTTTATCAGGTCAATCGGACCTGAACCCTGGCGTGCTGCGTATGTTCAACCCAGTCGTCGACCTACCGACGGTCGGTATGGCGAAAATCCTAATCGTTTGCAGCATTATTACCAGTTTCAGGTTCTGTTAAAACCCAGTCCGGAAAATATTCAGGAACTGTACCTGGATTCACTCAGGATGATGGGTTTTGATCCGTTAGAGCATGACATTCGTTTCGTAGAGGATAACTGGGAGTCTCCCACTCTGGGTGCCTGGGGGTTAGGCTGGGAAGTCTGGCTGAATGGCATGGAAGTGACCCAGTTTACCTATTTTCAACAGGTCGGAGGGCTGGAGTGTCGACCAATTCCCGGAGAAATAACCTATGGGCTGGAACGCCTGGCGATGTATATTCAGGGTGTAGAGAGTATTTATGATCTGGTGTGGACGCACGGTCCGGATGGAGATGTCACCTACGGCGACGTATTTCACCAGAATGAAGTAGAGCAGTCTGCATATAATTTTGAACATGCCAATACAGATGAATTATTTCACTGGTTTGATGTCTGCGAAAGCGAAAGTAAGAAACTGCTGGAGGCCAAATTACCCCTGCCGGCGTATGAGCAGATGGTAAAGGCTTCTCATAGCTTCAATTTGCTGGATGCAAGACATGCTATATCGGTCACCGAACGTCAGCGATTTATATTGCGGGTGCGTGCACTGTCACGCGGGGTAGCTGAAGCTTATTATCAGTCCCGTGAAGAACTCGGCTTTCCGCTGGTGAAAAAATCGGGAGAAGCCTCATGAGTGATATCTTAATCGAACTGGGTACCGAAGAATTACCACCTAAAGCATTACTTAAGCTATCAAAGGCATTTACCGAAGGTGTGGTAGATGGATTGCAAAAAGTCGGTATCAACGCTACCTCCGTGGAGTCATTTGCGACGCCAAGACGTCTTGCCATGTTGATAAAAGGCGTTCCATTGCATCAGCAGGATCAGGTCGTCGAGAAACGTGGCCCTGCATTACAGGCGGCATTCGATGCGCAGGGTAATCCGTCTAAAGCGGCGCAGGGTTTTGCACGTTCCTGTGGTGTTGAAGTTGCCGATCTGGCGCAAAAAGAAACCGATAAGGGAACCTGGTTGTATTTTGAGCAAAAACAACCGGGTAAAGAATTAAAGACATTGTTACCCGCTATCGTTAACGATTCACTGACGCGTTTACCGATTCCAAAGCGTATGCGCTGGGGAGATCGTGCTGATGAATTTGTACGTCCGGTGCACTGGCTGGTAATGATGGCAGATGATCAAACTATCAATGCTACTATTCTGGGTACAGATGCCGGCAATCAAACCCGCGGGCACCGTTTTCATGCTCCTGAAGTGTTAACAATATCCAGCGCAACTGACTACGAGGCATTGTTGCAGGATAAGGCATATGTGTTAGCGAGCTTTGAAAAGCGCAGGGAAGTGATAAGGCAGCAGCTCAATGAAACCGCTAAAAAATTGGGCGGTGCAGTGAGAATGGATGAAGATTTACTGGATGAAGTGACGGCATTAGTCGAATGGCCGATAGCCATCAGTGGTCGATTTGATGATGAATTTTTATCGGTGCCGGTGGAAGCACTGGTATCCACCATGCAGGATCATCAGAAATATTTTGCAGTATTCGATGCTGATAATCAGCTGTTACCGTTTTTCATTACGATTTCAAATATTGATAGTAAAAAACCAGAGCTGGTTTCCAGTGGTAATGAACGTGTCATACGTCCGCGCTTTTCGGATGCCAAGTTTTTCTATGAGCAGGATCAGAAAGTGACCCTTTCTTCGCGCTTGCAAAGCCTGGAATCAGTGGTATTTCAGAAGCAGCTGGGCACTATCGGTGACAAGGTAATTCGTATCCGTTCACTGGCGGGTTATCTGGCGGAAAGTCTGTCCGCCGATGTGAGTGAAGCGGAACGTGCCGCCGAGTTATGTAAGTGTGATTTAATGACTGACATGGTGGGTGAATTTCCCAAGTTGCAGGGCATCATGGGTAATTATTATGCACGTCTGGACGGTGAGTCAGAAACGGTAGCGACTGCCATTGAGCAACATTACTGGCCACGTTACTCGGGCGATGCTGTACCGTCAGCTATAGCCGGACAATGCGTGGCGATTGCAGATCGTGTGGATACCATGCTGGGCATCTTTGCAATCGGTCAAAAACCTTCCGGTGTGAAAGATCCGTTCGGTTTACGCCGCGCGGCTTTGGGTGTTATCCGTATCATTATAGAGAATGATCTGGCAGTAGATATCCATGCATTATGCCTGCAGGCTGCAGCTGGTCTGGCAGATAAAATTGATGCCGATGCGGTTGTTAATGAGGTAGTAGATTATATTTTTGACCGACTCAAGAGCTACTATCTTGATCAGGGTATCCGGGTTGATGTTATCGATGCCGTGTTAAGTTGCAGGCCAACTTTATTGACCGATTTACAGAAGCGCATCGTGGCAGTAACCGAATTCCTGAAACATGACTCTGCCATCGCACTGGCTGCGGCGAACAAGCGAATCAGTAATATTCTGAAAAAACAGGAAAACCCGAGCAGCATTCATATTAATGCTGATTTGTTACAGGAGGCCGCTGAAAAAAATCTCTATCAGACATTATCAAACCTGGAAAAAACAGCGATGGCCCATTTTGATCAGGGAGAGTATTTACCAGGTCTTACTGTACTGGCTGATTTACGACCTGTAGTTGATCAGTTTTTTGATGAGGTGATGGTCATGGTGGATGATGAAGCCCTGAAACTGAATCGACTCGCTTTATTGCAAAGTTTAGCGAATAGCTTTTTGCGTGCAGCTGATTTTTCAAAGATTCAGTAAGATATTCGCATGCAAGCTCAAGTTATTATTCTAGATCGCGATGGCGTTATAAACGAGGACTCGGATGAGTATATTAAATCAGCCGAAGAGTGGATACCAATTGCCGGCAGTATCGAAGCGATCAGCCGGCTGAAAAAAGCGGGTTATCTAGTGGCGGTCGCCAGCAATCAATCCGGTCTGGCACGGGGTATGTTTGATGAAAAAGCTCTGCAGGCTATCCATAAAAAAATGCAGGACTTACTGGCTCAGCGAGGTTCATCGGTAGACAGTATCGTGTTTTGTCCGCACAGTCCTAATGATAACTGTGTTTGTCGTAAGCCCAAACCGGGCATGTTAATGCAGATAGCTAAAGAGTTTAATGTCAAACCGACGGACACGCTTTTTGTGGGTGATAAATATACTGATATACAGGCCGCCAGGCTGGCTGGCAGCCAACCGGTTTTAGTCAAAAGCGGAAAAGGTATTCGAACGCTGGAGAAGCATGCGCCATTAGATGGCGTTCCTGTGTATGACAATCTCTCCCACTTTGTCAGAGAGTTTCTAAGAGGCCACCAGTAGGTACCAGCATGGAAAAAAATAAATCTAGCGTAGTATCATTATATAAGTTCTGGTTGACTCTGAGGGGCAGTCTGTTCTGGATTATTTTCCTGCCCAGTGTGTTGATATGCGCGATTTTACTTTCATTGGCGAGCATTTTTCCTATATCCGTTCGTGTTGCCATCATTAAAGTCTGGATCGACCTGAACCTTGGCTGGATTAAGCTGACCTGTGGGCTCGGGTATCAGGTCGAGGGCCTGGAAAATATTCCAGACGATGGTTTTATCATCATGAGTAAACACTCGTCTACCTGGGAAACGATTGCATTGCAGAAATTTTTTCGACCGATGGTGTGGGTTGTTAAAAAGGAACTAACCTTTATACCTTTTTTTGGTTGGGGCCTGAAAGCCATGAATGCTATCGCCATTAACCGCGGTACCGGTCGTAAAGCCATCAAGCAGCTTATCGAAGAAGGGCGTCAGCGTATGGATGAAGGGCGTATCGTGATGTTATTTCCTGAAGGTACCAGAGTGATGCCCGGGCAGCATAAACCGTTTAAGCTGGGTGGAGCCATACTGGCTGAAAAGACCGGTTATTCCGTTTTACCTGTCGCACACAACGCCGGTGAATTCTGGCCACGCCATAGCTGGATAAAATGGCCGGGCACTATTAAACTGGTCATAGGTAAACCGATTGATCCGGCTGGTAAAAAGCCTGATGAAATCATTAAGCTGGTTGAACAATGGATCACCGAAACCGGTGAGCGGATTAGCGATAAAGAACAGTTAAAACGTCTGGACATCGATAATAATTAGCAGGGTACTTGCAGCTGGCTGATAAAAGTATTACAACGGAGAGGCTTTTGTTTTTGGCTGGGAATAAAACAAACCAGATGCTGAACTATAGAAATATTATAACTGTTTTACTGTGTAGCCTGTTGCTGTCCTGCAGTGGTGGAAATTCAGGAGACGAATGCAGTATCCCTGAGCAAAACCGTTTTGTACACGAATTATTACTGGATCAATACTTCTGGTATCAGGAAGTAGAACCCACGCTAAACTATAAAGATTTCGATTCTCCCGAACAAACGCTGGATTTTCTTAAAGTTGATATTGACCGTTTTTCTTACATCGCTGATGCAGAGGAATTCTACAACCTGTTTACTCAGGGGCAAGTCATTAAATACGGCTTTTCCTTCCTGGTACAGTCCGATAATACGGTGCAGATCAGATACATATTCGATGATTCTGCAGCAGGCAGGGCAGGTCTGCAACGTGGTGATTCGATTCTTTCAATAAATAATCAGCCAGTTGCTCAAATCATTTCAACAATAGGCTGGGAAGCTATATTCGGCCCCGATGAAGAGGGTTATCCGGTCGATATGCTGGTGCGCAAATCGACGGGCGATATTGTCGATATTCATATGGAAAAATCTGTCGTTAATATTAATACTGTTTTACATCGCAGCATCATTGAAAATGGCAGCGATAAAGTGGCTTATCTTGTGTTTAACAGTTTTTTAAGTACCTCTATTGCTGAGTTGACTGAAGTTTTTGCTGAGTTTAAAGCGGCCGCAGTGAATAAAATGGTTCTGGATCTGCGCTACAACGGCGGAGGAAGCGTGACGGTGGCTCAATATCTGGCGAGCTGGATGCTTAACACCAGCGCTACCACAGATTTGTTTGCCTTGCTGAAACATAACGATAAACACCAGGATCTCAACCAGCAATATTTCTTTAAATCGCTACAGAATGAACTGGCTCTTGAACAGATAACCGTGATTACTACTGGCGCAACCGCTTCGGCCAGTGAAATGGTAATAAACGGACTTAAGCCTTTTGTAGATATTAAAACGGTAGGTGCTACAACCGTAGGCAAACCGGTTGGCATGAACCCGACAGAATTTTGTGACAAAATGATATTGCCGATCACATTTTCCGGTTATAACCAGGACGGTGAAGGTGAATTTTTTGACGGAATAGCGGCTAATTGTGGCGCTGAAGATAATCTTGATTTTGCCTTTGGTGATACACAGGATCCAATGCTCAAAGAGGCATTATTCGTCAGTCTTAACAATGTCTGTTCATCATCCGCTATAGCGCAAAAAACAGCGATTAATAAAACAGCGAAACCGTCATACTCCCTGCAGGATATTATCGGTGTCTACTAGAATATTATGGTTATTATTGCTATTGCCTTTACAGGTACTGGCAACTGGCTGGACAGGCATAGCCGCTTTTGTCGGGAAGAGTGATAGCGACTGGTTGCAGGCATCTAGCGTAAAGCTGGCTAATATTGATTTTTACGGGCTGCGTATCGAAGAAAAAACTGAGATAGATTTAAGAGTAGGAGCGAGAGCAGGACAATTTGACCTGCGTTTGACAGATAGATAAAATGTAGATGGTGCTGAAAAATATACGGGGCAATTTATTACCCTTTACCTGCGTTGGCCAATCCAGTTATCGGAAAATTTGCAGTTTCATAGTGCTGTCAATTACCAGATAAATATGGGTACGAAAACAATTATAGATGAAACAGAGATCAACTGGACTGAAGTGGGTCTCGATATGGGGCTGAGCATACAGTTAAACCGGTTATCGATACGACCTTTTATTAATTTGCGTTCCATTGATGGTGACATAACATCAATGACACAAACCAGAATTTTCA
>CALCSG010000014.1 GCA_937894085.1 uncultured Gammaproteobacteria bacterium
CTTTCCTTAACAGTGCAGCTAGGTTAAGTTGCACTTATGAGTTGAATTCGGGTTTCCTTTTTAAACTATGGGTGTCTTATTATTTCCATGCCTGAAGGTTTACCCTTTAAATACACCGACTATCTCGAGTTAGTAGACTGGACAGGGCGAATTCTTCGAGATGATAAAAGAGGCGCTATTGCTTCTGATACCCCTGAAATTCTAAGCCGACTGAATATTGATACAAAACACTGGATCTATTTATCCAAAGATTTTGAAAGTCCGTTTACATCTCTGGTAGGTTGTGTACATCAGGTTAGGAAAGCCTGCAAAGAGCTTGGAAAGCACTGGTCGCATGGTATCAACAAATGTGCTGAGCTATTTCCTGAAACATAAAACACAAAATATCACTCTGCTTCTTTTATTATCAAGCCAGATAGATGGCTACGATCTCCTATTGTAAAAATCTTCTCTCAACGTTTATTTTCATCGTGCTTTGCTTCAATAAGCTATAAACCTGTATAAACCCATCATCATAATTTGAAGTAAATACATTTTTTGCCCATTATTATTTTCCTTTTTAAACTATGGGTGTCTTAATAATTTATGGGTGTCTTAATAATTTTGTTATGGGTGTCTTAATAATTTTGTTCCTTCAATTTGTTAATTTTCTATTTATTTAAAGCTAACGCCAGCTTAAACGGCCGCGCCCCGGCGGTAACGTGAGTGGCACGAACAGTGCCGCGAGTCCGTTTTGAAGCCCTTGTTAGCTGAACATGAAACCATGATTTTTGATGCGTTGAACCCTTTCATTATTTGTTTTTGCCTACCGTGGTGCTCCATTTTTAAACTGGTCTTTCAGGTTTGAATATGTTCAAACCGCAACCCTTAATTTTTTAAACGTAAAGTTTAGTGGTGAACATGCACCAACTGCACTTTTATACCAGAGCATAAGCGATGCCACAACTTGAAACTAACTTTAAGTTCAGAGCTTGATTGTTGTCTTGCTTCAGCCCTGAAGCATTGAAGTTAATGACCTGGATATTATTTTTTGCACTTCTATTTCAAACTGCTTTGTCACTTAATTTTTGTTCTTTAAAGCAGCTAACGCCTAAATCACAGGAACAGCGAAATTGGCAGGGCTTTTGCGACAGCAAAATGGCATGCCACTTTTGCTGTGTCCGTGTGAATTTTAATTGTTATGTTTATGATACCCTATACTCAGAAATGGTAGCCTTGTTGCGAGTTGCTCTGTAAAGCAGATACTCGAAAATAGTACCGATTGGAACAGGAAAGGGAATTGGTAACCCACATGAAACATAGACCTTATTCTCTGAAAATAATGCAATATAATATGTGAAGCTCAGTCGATCACTCTTTAACTGAGCTGCCATAAACTTTTGGTTGTTTCGATAAACATGCCAGCCTCTATTTTGTAGCAATGCCTCCATTTCATCCCTAAATATTTCTCTATTTTCGAGATGATAGCTCTTCAACTTCCTCGCGGGAATATAAAGTAATCCAGTCGTGATCAGAGATAATGCGATTAAATATTTGAAGTTTGAAAGTTCTCCCGTTAGACCAAGTATGGCCGAGAGTATGCTGAAGAAAAAAAAGAAGCTACAGACCGAAGATAGCAACGTATATACCCAATGAGGAATCGTTTGGATATCTGCTTTTTTTAAAACAAGCCTCTTATTTTTAAGGCTTTTTGAAACATTTATTTCATCGAACATATTTTAAACATAACGCCGAAATCACCGGGAAACACAGAGCGAAGCGGCGTGTTTTTCCGAGTGCATTTTACTTGTTAAATTTTCTTGTTGGTGCAAATGTAACGGCCGTGACTGAGACAATCATGCCTATAATTGCACCTTGTATAAGTCCTTGTATCGTATATTGTCCAGGAACTATGTAAACAATTAACGCGCCATATAAAGGACCAAATATCGCTAGAATATATGAGTAGTGTATATTTATAAGCCTTAGGGTTATATATGTAGGCAATGCCAATATAATCATTGATACTATTATGGCGCCGAATAAATATTTATTTAGCCCAAATCCAAATATCCCATGCAGCTCTATTCCTATTTTTAAATTCTCAGGTGAAATTAATGCTCCAGCAATATAAGTTGCGGGATACGCTGATAGCGTTGCCAACACAAATGATAATATCAATCGATATATGTCTTTCATAAATAATTTAACAGTTGAATTCAAAGGTCGTTGACCTCTGAATACATATTAGAGGGTAGACCTTTTTATTTATTACAGAACCGACCATTGTTTATAACTCCTTGAAAATTAGTTCATTATTTTCTGGATAATTTGAATAATTTCATTAAAAAGGTCATCCACCTTTTTATTTTTTTATTGAATAATATATTTAAAGTGATACGCTATTTTTTCTAAATAAACGAAAGGAATCGTCTTTATGCCTTCTCCATCTCCATTTATTGAATCCATTTCTCGCTTTATGCTCGTCCGCCGGTACAGCAAACGGACAATTGACACTTATTTATACTGGATCAAGTATTTCATCATTTTCCATAAAAAGCAGCACCCTTCTGAAATGCATGATATTGAAGTGGAGCAGTTTCTAACGTTTTTGGCTGCTGACCGCCAAGTATCTATTGCTACACAGAAGATTGCTTTAAATGCATTAGCTTTTCTATATAACAAATTTCTTGGAACACCGCTAGGAGATGTTAGCAAATTTCGACGGTCTGTCAAACAGGCAAAGTTACCTATAGTACTCAACAGGTCGGAAGTATCTGATTTATTAAACCAGTTAAACGGTGTTCATCTACTTATTGCTTCAATGTTATATGGTTTTGGTTTGAGGAGAATTGAATGCGCAAGGCTCCGTGTAAAGGATCTGGATTTTGACCATCTGCAAGTACAAGTTTGGAATGGTAAAGGTCTTAAGCACCGCTTAACAACGCTTGCTCCAGAGCTTGTACCCAGACTTAAAGATCAGATTGATCAGGTAAAACTCAAATTAAAGGAAGATAAATCAAATAAGCTGTATGCCGGTGTCTGGATGCCGGGTGCTTTAACTCGAAAATACCCTAAAGCCAGTTTCTCACCATCCTGGCAGTACCTATTTCCTGCCACTCGTTTAACTTTTGAGCCGGGTACTACAAATTTAAGACGTCATCATGTTGACGAGTCCAGCATTAACAAAGCTATCAAAGTTGCTGCAGCAAACGCATGTATCGATAAACAGACATCAAGCCATACACTTCGTCACTCATTTGCAACTCATCTATTAGAATCAGGAGCAGGTCGGTTTTTTGCTCCTGCAAACCCGACATTCACTACGTCCCTGTAGCTTACATTCGGACAGTACAGGACAAATCTGATGGGATCATATTTGGGCGTATTGTATGCGCTCGAAGAGTGAAATACAGGGATGTATTTCATCAACAATTAGGCCATCAGGATGTAAAAATGACTGAAATTTACACCCATGTTCTCAATCGTGGCGCAAAAGGTGTTCGCAGTCCTTTTAGCGATTTATAATTTGCAACCTATAGATTTAGTCAATCAACAATTATACCGGCAAACATTCATATTCAGATACAGCTCATAGGCATCTCCCCGTTCCACCCATTTTTTAACCGTGGATTCAATAAGTTCATTCGCTACAGTCCGTTCAAACTCTAAAAATGCGCCATAGCGAAAACGCGGGCTGTCGGGTGTTTCAGCAACGACTTCTCCACCATCAACAAATAACGTATAGCCCGGCATTTTTCCGCTAATAGCTGCAAAATTTCCCACACCTTTTTGCCCGATTAAAGCCTTAACCTGGTGATTAAAACCGGCTAAGGTTAAAGGATGTATCCAGTAATAATTACTGAGAACTTTTGCTGTATTGTCGAGAATATGCTGTTTGAATTCATCGACACTCGAAATATCTTCGCTGGCTGACGCTTTAATAATGACACGCGGGTCTGACAGGTCACCTGTTTCCAGCACAAGGTCATCTACCATCAGTATCGCCTGACCATCCAGTACATGCTGCCAGGCTGTGTCATCCAGCTGTTGCAGTAGATCGGTAAATTTTAATTCGTTCATTTTTAAAAGTGGCGGATTCAACTCTGAAGTGCAACGCAGTTAATTCCAGATCTAGCGAACG
>CALCSG010000015.1 GCA_937894085.1 uncultured Gammaproteobacteria bacterium
GTTCGCCGCCTCTTGTCTCGGTTATGATACCTGCAAGAAATGAGGAAAAAAACAATGAAAATAGATAACATGATTAAAATGTTAGACTGTATTAAATGGATTCGCAGTTATTGTTAGATTCGTAAGTTACACTAAAACTATATGAAGAAAAAAATATGAAATACACAAAGTTAGGTAGCAGTGATTTACAGGTATCTGAAGTTTGCCTCGGATCTATGACATGGGGAAGCCAGAACACCGAACAGCAGGCCTTCGAGCAGATTGATTATGCACTGGGCGAAGGTATAAACTTCATAGATACCGCCGAGCTATATGCCGTTCCTCCCAAACCGGATACCTGTGGTTTGACCGAAAAATACATCGGTAACTGGATTTCGAAAAATCCAGCTAAACGTAAAGATATTGTATTAGCTTCAAAGATAGCCGGGGCGGGACTTCCATGGATTCGAAACGGGGAGGATATCTCTGGTAACAGCATTAAAGAAGCATTAGACAGGTCACTAAAAAATCTTCAGACAGACTATATCGATCTATATCAGTTGCACTGGCCAAATCGTCCTAATCCACATTTTGGTAAACATTGGCCACAAACCCTCGATATCCAGAAAATTGATGTTGCAAAAGAACGAGAAGAGCATCTGCAGATTTTAACAGCACTGGACGACTGTATTAAGGCAGGAAAAATACGCCATTGCGGATTATCCGATGATACACCCTGGGGTATTAATGAATATTTAAGACTTGCCGAAATTCATAATTTACCCAAAATGGTTTCCATTCAAAACGAATTCAACCTGCTACATTTAATCGATTCGCCACACCTTATAGAAACCTGTGTATTGAATGATGTTGCTTATATGCCGTGGTCTCCTTTAGCCGGAGGTGCTTTATCCGGCAAATACAGGAATGGTGCAAAACCCGAAGGTTGTCGCTGGACTATAGAACAGCGCAATGGGATTTTTCGTGATACCAGTCAGTCCCACTCTGCAATTGAGGCATATTATGATGTTGCTAAACGGCACAATCTCTCATTAACACAAATGGCACTGGCCTGGGTTTATCAATTTCGCGGGGTAAGCTCGACAATTATTGGTGCAACATCTTTAGAGCAGCTTAAAGAGGATATTGAAGCATATAAACTGGTTCTTTCCAAACAGGTTTTAAATGATATTGACCAGGTTATCCAACGCTACCCGGTACCATTTTGAATAGTTCAGACTGTGAAAACTATTCCTCCCGGCTTCGAACTTTTAAATGGGGGAGCGCGGGTTAGTTTTTAATAATGACTTTGCGCTCAGCACATATGAGTTCTAAGTATCGCTGTTACGATTTTATTTTTTACAATTCTGCTTCAGAATTGCTTAACATTTCTACCTGAACTACTGCCTCTACAAGCTTCAATTGGGTTGCAGCTATAAATGGCAAAGTGCTGTAGTGACAGTTATACAGATGAATGCAGGGAGATAAATATTTTAGTTGAATAGCATGAAAGTGGTTTTAAGGTCTACCGTATATCTGCTAAATTCAAATTTAAAGCAGATGGACAGGTAAAACCAGGTTTCACAGCTAGCATTATTTATCATACATTGAAAATATACTTAGTCATCTCTTCGATATGTCGAACTATTCCAGTTTCCTTATTTAGAGCATGTTAGATAAAAAAAACTCAAGTTTAAAACAACAGCTCTATACGGATCTGACCATTCGTGCACGTGGTGGTATTTTTATTTACCTTGCCATATGGCTATTTACCGCATTATGGGCAGAAATTCATCGACTCGACCCTGTAGTCTTTTACGCAAATACCCTTTTAATTATCGCTCTATCAATTTTTAGAGCTATTCACTTCAGGAGGATGAAAAGGGAGCCGCTGGTTAATGTTAATTCAAGAAGTCGATGGTTGATTTTGATGATTTTAGCCAGTGCATTACACTGGGGATTATTATCTGTCTGGGTTATTGAATTCAGCGAGTACCAGAAATTACATTATCCCTATATGATTATTATTGCTGCATTTGCCATGGGCGGCACTGTTACATTAAGCATATCGAGAGAAATTCGCATAATTTATCCGCTATTAATTTTCATGCCAAGCATCATAATCGGTATTATAAATGGCGGCTCTGAAAACTATGTTCTAGTCACTCTGGCTATCTTCTCACTGGTCTATGTACTGGAGGCTTCCAGGTTGTCGAGTAATGACTACTGGGAGGCTATCAAAAATCATCAGCTGGCCACTCAAAGAGCCATTGAGATGGAGCATCTGAGTACCATAGATCCATTGACCGGGTTGAAAAACAGAATGTATTTCAATCGGAAATTGAGCGAAGAATGGAAGCAATGTAACCGTCTGCAGGTGCCCATCAGTATCATGATGATGGATCTGGATCACTTTAAAAAGATTAACGATACTTACGGACATGTATTTGGTGATGAGTGCCTGATTAAGGTAGCAGATACTTTAAAAAAAGAGTTGCCCCGAGCTACTGATACTATTGCCCGTTATGGTGGTGAAGAGTTTGTCATTCTGTTACCCGATACAAATACCCTTGAGGCTGAAAATATTGCCGAACGTTTGGTAAAAGCCATTTCATTGATCAATATTGATTTTGAAAGCAAAGCAGTTGGAATCAACTGCTGTATTGGTCTATTCACGACAACACCAGACCAGACAATGAATAATCAGATGCCCCTGATCCACGCAGACAAAGCTCTTTACCAGGCCAAAGCGATGGGACGTAATCAGTGGTGTACTGCAACCGGAAGTGAAATTTCTGCAGAAATTTAATTGAATGAAATAAGCAGACACCAAAAGTTACATTAATTGCCGGCAGACAGCGTCAGATTAATTCAGTCTGATAACCAGTAAAAATGGTATGGAGGCACCACTAACTGGTCTTTGAAGAGCGCCGGTGTACTACCTGAAAAAAGATCTTTGATCTGCCCCTGCTGTATCTTGAAGGTCTGGCTTACAACATTTAAGTCGAGATACTGTGGACGCGAATCAAAATTTCCCACTACCAGTACGCCGCTGGAAGACCGTTGCAGGTCAAAGCGTGAAAAAGCGAACAGATGAGGGTTATCCAGCTGGATGAGTTCCCGGTTATTAAAATCAGAAAAAGCTGATATCTCCTTGCGTACCGCTATCATCTTTTTAACGGCGCTGAATATGCGATGTTCGACAGTACCCGGCTGATGCCGTAATTCTGCTTTTTCCCAGTCGATAGTTGGCCGATGTGCCCAACGACTATCATTGGCTTTATTTTCATCGTTTAGATAGGTACAGTCATTTAGTGACCCAATCTCATCACCATAATACAGTAGTGGAATGCCACCAAATGACATGATCATGCTATTCAGCAATAAAATATGATGAACGGCTTTGTCAATACCATCCTGATCAGCAGATTCAAGTGCTGCCTGCAAGCCGATAAGGGAAGCCAGTGAGCCGGAGATACGGGCATCACCTGTTTTATCGTTTTGACCGAAAGGCAGGCCGCGGGCAATTGAATCTTTATACACGCCGGTATAATAATCGATTAAAAATCTTCTGTGCTTTGCAGGTTCAAAACCTACAGCCTGAATATCTGCGTCATCAAAACCCAGACCGATATCATCGTGACAGCGTATATAATTCAGCCAGGTAGCACCTTCCAGTTTATCCGGAATACTTTTCAGCCCCTGGTACAGCAGGCGGGTGTTTTTGGTTGCCACAGCATCCCACAACAGGGACATATAGGTTGCATTGTAGGCAATCTCACATTCCTTGGCATTGATTGCATCTTCACCAAAATATTTAGTTATTTCAACCGGTGCAACGATTGCTTCAGCAATAAACAACACGCCGGGAGCAGTTACCTGGCAGCAGTCTTTCATCAATTGTAAAATCAGGTGAGCTTCTCTTTCATTCTGGCAGGTACTGCCTATCTTTTTCCATAAAAACGCTACCGCATCGAGACGTATGATATCCGCCCCCTGGTTAGCCCAGAACAGAATAATATCCAGCATTTCGATAAACACGGCCGGGTTGCTGTAATTCAGGTCCATTTGATAATCATTAAATACCGTCATTACCCATTTTTGCATCTCTTCATCCCAGGTGAAATTACCCGGTGAGGTCTCAGGAAAAACTTCAGGCATATTCTCTTCGAACATATCGGGTATTTCACGATTATCAAACACGTAATAATAATCCTGATATTTTTTATCACCCTGTCGGGCTTTTTTTGCCCATTCGTGTTCGTTCGATGTGTGGTTCACGATGACGTCAAGGGTCAGTAAAATATCCCGCTTTTTTAAATCCTCTGACAATAAATTCAGTGAATCCAGATCGCCGAAACGATCATCCACTTTGCGAAAATCACTGACCGCATAACCGCCATCACTTTTTCCAATTGGACACTGTAGTATTGGCATGATGTGTATCATGTTGACCCCCAGTTCCTGGATATAATGCAACTTTGTTATCAAGCCCTCTAAATTGCCGGCAAAGCCATCACTGTACATTGCCATACCAACCCACTCCTGGCTGAGAAACCAGTTGTGATTTTTCTCTCTTTCGAGATCGGTTTCTTTTGCCTGGTCACTGCGAACAATGTACTGCCGGGCCATGGTTTCAACCAGACGTTGTGCCTGCTCTTCAAAATCATCCCGATCCCCATATAACACCTGAAACAGTGAATGTATTGAATAAAAATTAGCACCCAGGCGGGTATAGAAATGACGAATCTGTTGCTGTTTAATTTCAGGGTTTAACCTGATTAAAATATCATTCAGCAAAGAATGTGAAACTTGTTCGTACATATTATTTTACTTTCAATTTATTGATCTTTAGGTTGTTGACTGTCGGTTTAATCCTGGGAGACAGTCTTCTAGCGAATAGCAACAGGTTAATAGTTATATTTGCCATTCATCGATAAACGGTTGATAAAATTCTCTATCGTTAATCGTAGCGCCTCTTATACCGACTATCGCACTGGCAAATTGCTGCGCTCGTTGCAATGTTAGCTGCAGTGGCCAATGATGATACTGACCTAATAATAGCACGCTGCTGAAGGAATCCCCGGCACCTACCGTGTCAATAACGTCGGTGGTGAATTCAGGTTTAACACAGATAATCTCGCCAGCTTTTTCAGATGCTGTGACACCCTTTTCACCCTGTGTTACTACCACCAGACTCAGCGACCTGGATTTTAATAATTGCCTCATCCTGCCTTCAAGTTCTGTCTGTTCCGGCACGATCAGGGCTAACTCATCTTCATTCAGCTTCAGCCATTTGCATGTATTCATAAGCGGTTTGATATCATCAGTATTCCAGTATGGAACACGAAGATTAATATCAATAAAAACAGATGCTGGAACCGCCTTTTTCAGAAAATTTAAAGTTGCTGCTGAAATATCATTTCTTAGTACCAGCGAACCATGATACAGCAAAATATCATTATCGATATCAGGCAGTTCATCGATACTGATAAAATCCCACGCACTGTTCTCCACAATGTCATAGGATGGCTCACCCTGATTAAAACTGACATCGACATTGCCGGTAGAATGACTGGCATCAAGTTGTAAACCAGCTGTACTCATACCCCAGTTTTGCATCGCCTGTTTTACCTGCTCTCCCTGACGATCATTACCGACTCGTGAGATAAACAGGGGTTTCAAACCAAACGCCTGGCAATGCCAGGCAACATTGAATGGCGCACCACCAAGCACATTACTGCCATCAGGAAAACAGTCAAACAGTACTTCTCCATAAATCACCAGCCTGTTTTTGTTACTCATCGTTTTCCTAATCTCGCTCAATCCAGATCTTCATTTGCGGCATATAATGTAAAACACCTTCTATTATACCTGCACTGTAATTTCCATTCATACCGCAGCAGTCACCAGACGCTACATAAAGAGTCTCTTGCTGTTTATTGATTTCGGCTTCTTCCCTGGCCTTCACCTTTACATCATCACTGGCATTGGCTACCAGTACGGACTGAATCGGGCTGACCAGTACAGACAGGTCATTACCGCTATCACCGGCAAACACTGTTTCTTTTAAATCATACTGCAATTGCTGCATTAAAAACTCGATGGCATGACGCTTACTGGCACTGGCAGGTAATATGTCAAGCAGACCATTACCTGCCTGTTCGTCAATACTCCACACCAGGTTTGCCAGTATCTGATGCTTCTGGAGTTGTTGCTGTATGTTTTCTATCAGCACAGCTGGATTGATCTGCAGAGGCAGATAATAACTGAGTTTATGGGTTTTCTGTCTATCCTGCTCCTGTAGTTGCAAATCCTCAAACCCGGCTAATAAAGCATGAATTTCATCATGACTTTTCCCCTGCCAGTCATCTGCTATCTCCTTGTCCCAGGAAGGCCAGTGCTGCCAGCTATTATTTTTAATTTTATATATGGTCGAACCGACATCAGCAATCACAAAATCCGGTTGTGGAATATGGAAATCTGCAATCGCCTGCTGAACCAGTGATTTGTCACGCCCGGTAACATAAACCAGCGTAACCTGTGGCCTTGAAACAAGCAGGCTAAACGTTTCACGCGCCCGTTCTGATTCCTGCTGTGAACCATTCGGTAACAGCGTCCTGTCCAGGTCTGTACAAAGTAGTAGGCGCATTAGTTTTCAGGTACCGAGCACGATGAAAAAAAGTCATAATGTTCAATCGCTTCCAGTATTCCATTAGCACCCGGCTGGGTGGCAAAATAAACACGGT
>CALCSG010000016.1 GCA_937894085.1 uncultured Gammaproteobacteria bacterium
AAATAATTTAAAAGTCCCAAAGTCCTGAAATTACAGTGAGCACATTTCAGGAATAGAGCATTCAATAGCTAAAATTTAATTTAGCAAATAACTCATCGCCCAGCATACTGCCACTTTCGTTAACTGCGATAAGAAATGTGAGGGCAGTAAAAAACCGCTGAACATCGGATGAAACAGAAAGCTGGTCAATACCTGACATCATCATTAATTAAAAGCCGAACTGCACTTACATAAGGCTTATAGAACCTCCTCAGGTTTAAATACAAGATTAACAGTAATCAACAGCAGGTTTTATTTATGTTTATTTAGAGAAATGATTCTGCACCATTTTCAATTAACTCTGCCTCTATACACTGACTTGCTGATATTCACTTTCTACTACTAAATCAGAAAATCAATAAATGGCTGTTTACCAGGTGACCTTATAATGCAGTGAATATTAAAGGAAATGGAACTTATATTCAGAAAATAGTAGGCTATTAGCCTATAAAAACTAAATATTACAGGTATTAAGACTGATGAATCGTTACCAGCCTGATCGTGTTGATCTTAAAATATTATTTGAACTGCAGGCTGATGGGCGTTTAAGCATCGTCGAACTGGCGCGGCGGATTAATCTAACCAAATCACCCTGTGCAGAGAGAGTGAAGCGTCTTGAACAGGCTGGAATAATTCGTGGTTACAGGGCAGAAATCGATCCGTTAGCTCTTGGAATTAACCATATCGCCTTTGTTCAGGTTCTGCTCAATAGCACCACCGGGAAGGATCTGAAAATTTTTAACCATGCTGTCAGTAAAATTTCTGAAGTAACATCGTGCCAGATGATTGCAGGGAATTTCGATTATCTGCTGAAGGTACTGACACGAGATATACATCATTTTCGAGATGTTCTCGGCAATCAAATATCCACACTTCCCGGTGTACAACAGACCCATACCTTCGTGGTTATGGAAAACGTTAAGGATGAAACCACATTACCTTTACCATCAAAGTTGTGAGTTTCAGATTAAAGAAATCAAAGTAAATAATATTGGATAGAAATAAGTATCATGTAGTTTGATTAATGCAGTAATAACTTTGCTTCACAATCTGACCGATACACACCCCAGTGTTTTTCTGCTTTACTCATGGGTTGACCTCCATCAACCCACCCTTTTCCACTGTTCATCGAAAGCTGAAAAATAGAAAGCGATTATTTTTTGATGCTTTCATTAGCTTTACCAATAAGCTTACTCTCATAAGCGTTGTCATAAACACAGTGTGTATTGCCGAGTTCAGAAAATCCCCTGTAAAATCAAACAACAAGCGAGGGCCTGTCATAGCTGTGAGAAATGCGGGTTAGACATATCAATTACTTTCTTCATCGGATAGATTCGTGTTTAACCCAATCAACCTCCATAACCCATTCATTAAGTACCATTGGTGAATCATTAATTTTGGCAAAATTCAAAACAGCGAACATAGGCTCAGAAATTAAATCTCCCTGACCTGGACCGCGGTAAACCTCTACTCCATCCAGACGGAAGATCAGGCTATTACCTGTCCACTCAACCGAGTACTCATGGAATTCAGCAAGGGAAGTTTTTTGCACTAGCATAAGAGCCTGCCAATCACCACCACCGCAATATCCCAAACTCTTGATAGCCCGGGCTGCATAATGATCCGGTCCGCCATCGCTATGATGCTCAAAAATATCTATTTCACCCGAACCGGTCATCGGCCAGCATACAGTTTCATCAGCATCTTCAAGCGGTGGTTCATTGTTCTGTGCCCCTAGTAACCACCACGCAGGGAACATTCCAGGTTGCCCGCTGTTTTCTACCTTTAATCTTGCAGTCCACTTACCTTTAGCGAACTCCTTGCGATTCTTCGATGCGATACGTCCAGCGACATACTGTGTGTCTAGTTTTCGCTTGCCAAATTTATCGAGATTGTCACAGGGCTGTTTTACACCGAGATCAACTACACGCAACTTAAGCGTACCGTTACTGACTTCACGTGTATTATATTGGTTATCCGGTACGTAACACTGGTTTTCATTATTGACCCAAAGCATTTGATCTTGCCAGTTATCAGGGTTAAAGGTCTCGAAGTCGTCAAAGAAATCCGTTTTCCAGATGTTGTCAGAAGACGGCTTCAGGTTGATGGCTGTTGCAGAAAATGTGGATAATAATATCGAGGTCAATGCGATAAAGAGTAAAAGAATTTTCATATGATCACCCGCTAATAAAATGAAATTACTGATACAACATCGCATTTAAAAAGCTTTGTCAGTTCATACCAGCCTTATTATTCACCAAACAATAAATTTGTATTTAGAAGCAGAGATATCTGGCTGATATTTCCACTACGATTAAACAATTCTTTACAAATTTCTGCAGACAAAAAGAGTTGTTGAAGACTCTGCTGACGACCATCATTCCAGTATATAGTTATCCCTGGCGTTTTAATGTCGTCTATTTGATACACTACGGGCACCTGGCACCAGGTAAAAGCAAGCCCTGACTCTGGAACAGTTAATTGATTCCAGTCACCCTTCACATCCAGATATTTGAATATCATCGATTGAGCACTAAACTCCCTGGCTCGCAACAGATCGGTCTGGAAACTGACTGCTCCTTTTCTTACGCGGATTCCTAACTCACCAAATCGCGCGATAACTTCTTCTTTAACCTGTCCAGTCATCCCCGGCTGCTGGGCACCGGCATGTTTAGGAGTATGAGAGTAAGGATCAGTTGGAAAGGCGCCGTATTCCTGTGGAGACTTATTAAATCCAATACCTTTACGAACCTGGTAATAATAATGACCTAATTGACTACAGAGCTTATGATCGGCACCCTGATCAACTGCACAAAAAAATTGCTCCTGGGTGGCCAGTAAAAGTTTGGATACCATATGCCAGTAAATACAGCCTAAACCTTCGAAACCAAACATTCCCCCGGATCGACCGGTAAATTCCTGATGATTGAAAGTATTCTCATATAAATCCCGTATAGAATGACGTGCTGATTTAATTTCTTCTCCATACCGGCTGAAAAGCGAATCCAGTCTGAAGTCGAGTTCAGTTCGATTTATAATATCTGCATTAAATCTGAAATTATCATCTACATCCTGTAACAGGATGATTTGATTATTTTCATCCAGCATGCGTTGTAGAATGGGTATCGCAATAATTGCATCGCCCGCAATTAAATTCTTATCCAGAAACCCGGGTAACTGTCGATCTGGATATAACATAAAACTATGCTGGTCTGACCGATACAAATCACTGGAGAATAAGGCTTGCAGAACTTCCACAGCCTGTTGCGGACTAACCGCCCCGGAGCTTAAAGCGGCAACCTGTCCTTCCAGCATTGGGTAGAGGGTTTTTATTTCCAGTTCAGAAGACTGGAACTCGACCAGGTTATAAGCATGAAAAAGATTATCAGCCCGCTGATTCTTGCTAATAGTATGGTCTATAGTAGCCAGAGCGTCAGCCAGAAGTTGATTAATGGAGAGCATACTGCGGGTACTTTTCCCACTGAAGAATTGTTGTTGATAAATGGTTTCACGATACCGACTGGCTGCCTGTCCCAACTTCGTTAGCGCAACTAAACGCTGAGCTGCAGTTAAGTCTTTATTTCGCTCTAAAAGTGGCTGTACGACGGCCAGTGTATAAACAGTTTCATCGAGCCAGATGGCAACTTCAGTCGATAAAGCCACCATATTTTGATTACCTGCAAGCAGGTTTTGCAGAAAGCTAATATAGCGACGCAGATAATATAGCGTCACCATCGATAAGCCCTGTCCTACCAGGGCGTTATTCGCATCATTCCATTCCGGACGTTGTGTGTTTAACCAGATACCGCCGTCTATCACCAGGTTGGCTAATTTACTTAATAATGGAACCAGCAATTTTTCTAACAGGTTAACCTGGTAAACAGAACCTTCACTATCCAGCAATAATTTACCGTCTGCCCCCATATTGGTAACACGCTGTTCAATAATATCTGCAAGCTTCTGATCATAGGTAACGGTGTTTTTCGGATATTCGATCAACGAGTCAAATGAGTGAATACGATACGGCACATTGGCATAACAGAATATTGAGCGATTTAATAAATCGCCTAACCGCTGTGGATGGAAATTGTGGGAATGTTCCAGCAGTTTGAGTAGATAGATGATCTGGTGATCTCCCCAGTAACCGATAAAACTCCATGGATCTTCGGGGTCTTCAATTTCCCAGTCTATGCCTTCGCTGGTGATTCGATACGGATTATAACCATCAACCGTACTTGCATTAACAAATTTAGCGATGATGCTTTCTATAAAATCCGGAAAACTCATTGCCAGCGCTTCCCAGTTTTGAAATATATCGCGCCAGTTCCCCTGATAGGAAAGCAGCGGATTACCATTTTCATCTTTTAATTTAATGGCAAATTCATTCCAGGGCCTGCTCGGATCACCATGACGTCGACCAAATGTAATCGGCAGGTATTCGTAACACAAACTCTCAAGCCGTTTATCGCTCTGCTCTCTTACCTGCAATAATAGATCACTAAATTCCAGTTGCTCCGGCAACTCGGCCAGCATTTTCTGGTGACGCTGAAAAACCGCCACATTAAAATGCGCTACAACTGCTGTAAAATCTTTTGAACTAACATTATATTGATCGTAAAAAATTCCGCCGCGTAAGGTATTAAATAAAACATTGGCATAGTGATGGAGACTGACATTTTCTTCCGCAGTTGCCTGAAAACCATCAGCCGAGGCCATGATACGTGAAAGCTCTTGCGACCCCTGTTCAATAGAAATGGCTAGATTTCTGGATACTTCTTCAGGATCGGATAATGATCTGCGTAATTTGACTACTTTAGCTTGAGTTTGCTCGATATTCGCAACAAATTGCCAACTTTGTAGCGCTTTTGGTTCCAGTTCGAAACCGTGGTGTATGAGATAAGCACCACGAATACCGCGTTTATTCACTTCCTGCTGTAAAGGTTCGCCAAGGCGAAAGTGATCAAGCTGTTCTGAACAAATTAAAACTTTATGTCCTGCCAGACCCAGACAGAAAACGGTATTGGCCTTTAAAGACTCATGGGGTTCGGGTCGATCAGTAATACCAGAATAAAGTGTGAAATACGCGATGCCTGTTTGCTCATCCAGTTCAGTCCATTTATAGGCATCAATCAGGTTACTTGAATTGGTTTGAATAAAACGTGGCGTACCAGCAGCAAGAATATTTTGCAACCCATCTACCATATCAATTTTGACAGGCTTCTCAGAAAAGTTTTCAAGCTCACACTTTCGAACAAAGCCATATTGATCACTGGTCATCCAGTTATAACGGAAAACAAGTCTCAGATCGTGGTTAATTTCTTCAAAATATAACTTGTTACCTAACTCGTTTTTATATAGATGGCGATTAATATGATAGCGACCATCATGCTCCATATTAAATGGTTCCCACTCATGTTCAATGTCGTCAATAGAGGCACGTACCAGGGTTTTACTTCCTGTATGGGCAGAACTTTCATGGATCTTGTCAACCGTGACATAAGGAAAAAGAGCCGTTTCAGGAGATACACGACCGGCAGTCAGTCCACCATTAGATGATATATACAACCAGTGATCACTGGCAGAAACCAGGCTTATAAAAAAAGGGGCCATCTTATCCACATTACGGATTAGATAAAAGCGCTCTCCCTGAATATCGATGAATTCTCCAGATATAGCATCACTGTTGTTTATTTTCATATCTACAGTTTTCACCTTTTTACTTTCTGCCTTAGTCACTAAAACCTGCAAAGTCGAAATTGCTTAAAACCAGCTAGATAATCACTTTATAAAAACTAAAAATTAGGTGTAAAGTCCTTGGTCACAGCATCATCATAGGTATAACCCCACAGCCCGAATTGTTGCAAGGCTTCGGCTGGATTATCAAACAGTGATGTCAATGGAGCAGATGGACTATGCATATTCTGACCTACCAGTTTTCTTAGCGGAAAAGGATAAAATATTTCATCTCCGCCTACCCAGGTAGCCTCAAAAAAAGTGACAGAGTAATAATAATTATCCAGTACAGAACGATAAGCTCTTAACGCCTGCTCTCTGGCTAAATCACTGCCACTATCGCCGTACATATCCTGTAACGCCCCGCCAACATAAAACTGGTTTTCACCTCTAGGACTCATCGCCTGAGCAGTTGCCCATAGATAAAAACGCGCTTTAGCCGAAGGAGCAGCATCACTTAACTCAAATTTATTTAGATCATTAACAGATGTTGTAGCATAAGGGTTATCCGGATCATTCAGAATGCAGGATTCACCCCCAATACCAGCATCGGGACAATAAAGTGTCAGCGCACTATCAGTTGGTAACTCTATACTATTAATCACCGTGCCATCGTTTTCATCAACTTCTCCACAAGCCGTAAGAGTCACCACAAATACGGTGACAATCATAGAGTGCCAGATTCTGACAACTGTAAAGAGCGCATTATCTTTAACTGTATTTTTCATAATATTCACCTCGACTTATGCTCAAATTAGAACTTATATTTGAAATAGGTTTGTATTTCGAACATATGGTCATTTTTGCCATCCTCATACTCTTCTGCAGGAGATAGTTCATCCAGTGTTCGGTAAAATACCCTGACCCCTAAACTACTGGAGTTCTTTTCACTTTTCTGTGAATCTAGTAATCTGGTGTACTCCAGCTTGTACTGTTTTGGATAGGTTAAATTAAACTGACGATAAAAATCATAAGGCCCGAAAGCATCATTTTTTACATAGCCTGAAATAATATGTCTTGAGTTTATAACCGCTTTAGCCTCAAGACTTGTGAACTCAACACTCTCTTCGTCAGGCTTACCGGTTGTCTGCTGCCTTCCTCTTTGTAAATCAAAAATATATTTGACTGAATTACCAGGATTAAAGATCATTTTACTTTTTACAAGATAAACATCTTCAGCAGTCAGACCTTTTCCAAAAGCAGCATTCGTATTAGCCTCCTCATAGAAAAACCTATCTGAATCAGTAGCCGTATCATACTCGGTGTAAGTTAAACCGAGGTTAAACGCGAATGGAGCATCTTCTGTTACATCTGCATTCCAATGATAAAAATAGGATGCCGGAGTGGGATCATAAGTTAATATGACTTCGGCCGACTTTGCCTCTCTATTACCCAGTACGGCAAAAGGGTCATCATCGTAGTTCCGTGGTGAGATACCCGGACTAAGAGTAGTACCCGTAGAGACGGGATCAATAAGTGGATTGGCATCGACAATATTTTTACGAACCAGAAAACGTGGATAAATCGTAAAATCACCAACTGGTATCAGAATACCACCTTCTATTTCCTTTTTATTACCTAAACCTGAATAGGGTAACTCTGTCCCATTTTCAGTAACCACATCACCGCTATCTGCAACAAGACCGGCGTAGTTTAATGCCATATAAGCTTTAGAAGAGAACACATCAAAAGTCACTTTTGCTCTGATACCCAGTGTATCTTTGCCCTCTATTTCATCGATAACAATATCATTTCCCTCGACTCGATCGAAACTATCACCCACTTTTTCACTACTGGCATACAAACCGCCCAGTTCAAGTACTATACCTTCCGTGATATTAGCCTTAGCATACAAAGTAGTCTGACGACTTTGCTTATTAGTTGCTTCAGTCGCCGAAGATGAGTCTTCCTGTTGTGCGATATCCTCAGCATGTATGAATGTTAAATCTATACCACTGATATCAAAATCGTATTTAAACATTGCTTTGGGGTTGGCACCCCAGTAAATTTCGGGCCCGAACACAATAGTCAAACCATCCATCGAATCTTTTCCTCTGTATTCCACACCATAGGGCGCTTTAGAGTTCCAGATATCCTGACCTTCCATATCAGTAGTTTCTCTCAGCAGGCCAAAGAAGTCTCCTTTATCACCCCAGTGATAACGAGGCACATGATAAAATGTCTCTAGAGTAAACGCGTCTGCTTCATAGGTAGCATTAAAGTCATAGATTTCTATACGCTCACGACCTTCCAGAGTTTGCAAAGTTGCTACTGTGGCTCCTGAACCATCATTTTCATAGGTCGCAACAGTGATGGGCAAACCTCTATCACCATATCTGAACTCAAAGTTACTCTCAGCAACATTAGCCTGAATATTTAAAGTGAACTCGCCGCTAAGGTTTTTGGTTGGTTGAAAAGCAAAATCCAGATTTAGCATCTGCCCATCACTGAATACCAGGCCATTTTCACCATTTTCAGTCACATCACCTTCAAAGCCTTTTACAAAGTACTCACCGATAAAACTTCCACCAGTCATTTTGAACTTATCGTTTTCCTTTTTGGCACTCTTAAGCCGTTCAATTTCAGCTTTCATGGAATACAGTTCCATAGATCGATTATTTTCTGATAAATTTATAGTTTTTGAAGAACTCGTATACGGATCGACACTCCAGATATCTTTTAGTACGTAGTAAGCCATTCTAGGCTCGGTCTCATAAACACCCTGGCCATTCACATCTCCCAGTCGTGTGATTCCAAACCACTCTTCATTCATGTTATTTTGTCCTTCAACATGGTCAAACTTATAACCACCGTTTTCCCATGAAGCCGTTCGATCATGAATATCAAGGTTTTCAGTTTGCTTATACTTCCACCATTCATCCCGCCATTCAAACACGAAACCACCAATGGAATTTCCCTGCTCTCCCTGTCCATAACTTTTTCTGTACATCTCCAGCCACTGCCCCTTGAGGTAGTGGGCCTGGCTTTGCTGATCTTCAACAAAATCACGGGCATTGAAAGCATCACTGCCAAATTCCATAAATACAACAGGTTTGTCTAACTTCTTTTTGACATCTTCCCACAGGGATACATTGTTAGCTGGATCTTCAAAACTGATACCTCGATAGGAATTAATACCTATAACATCCCAGTCCTTACCATATTCAGCTATTAGGTCAATATACTGAATGTCACCATTAACAATGGTATACAGGTGATTGGGATCAACTTTTTTAGCTGCTGTTATGGTTTCCGCAAAAAGACTATACAAATATCTGGCCTTACCGATATTCTGTTCACCTGCAGGCAGATTCTCAATTTCAAAACTGGACCAGGACAATCCGTAATTACTTTCATTACCAAGTGCAAACATCAGGACGCCTGGAGTAGTTTTATACTTTTTAACAATTTCGAGGAATTCAGCCTTTAATGTTTCGCGAGTAGTTTCATCCTGATAATTCGTATTGGGTACCCAGACACCATTAATTGTGGCACCATACCGCCCAAATAATGGATTGATCAGTGTCATAATGTCATACTGCTGATAAATATAGGTAACCCACTTGGGCGGAATATCACTGAAGGCACGAATTGCATTGACATTCGCCGCATTTAACAGGGTAAACTCCTGATCCAGAACCTTTTTAATTAATTCTTCAGACTGACCCCATAAATTATAAGAGTAATTTTCTCCTCTGGGAGAATATCCCCAGACCATACCCTTGACATAAAAATCCTTTCCGTTGACTTTTAACTTCCAGCCGTTTTCATCCTGATAGGTAGTGACTTTATCAACTAGCTGAGCCTGAACTGTTGAAGTTATAAAAACAAACAACAAGGCAGAAAAAATAACTCTAGCTTTTCTTACCGTAGCGACATAACTTAGTTTCGCCATAATTCCACCTCTCATTTTAATATGTTAAATATGGCTTTATTAAACATGCATATTGAAGAAAACAAACCAGCCGGACGTTTATTCGGCCATTCGCATCTACTATGCAACCCCTGGAGTTCTAACATTTTTTTATTGAAATTAATGCCTGTAAATACAACCCGAATTCAACTCATAAGTGCAACTTAACCTAGCTGCACTGTTAAGG
>CALCSG010000017.1 GCA_937894085.1 uncultured Gammaproteobacteria bacterium
TATCTGCATTAAACCACTTTACTGTACCTTTACTCATACTATGTCCTTTATCTTAAATAGTGAAAAATATAATTCTGTTTTTGCTATCACCATTACACAAACAGATTTTGAATTAAATTGGTAACTTGAACAAATAGTGACCGAATTCAAAGGCCATTGGCCACTTAATCTATACTAGAAGGTCAGTCTATTTATTTTTTGTTTAGCTCCCCGGAGCTTATTCTATACTATCTTAAAGCAATTTCATGATAATACCCTTTTTTTCATGTATCTACTATATGAAACTGAAAGAGCACTATATCTGCTTTACTAACTTATTGCAGATCTATTTAGAGGTTTGAACTTTTACAGTTAGCGGTGATTAAGACACAGTATTTCAATATTTTATTGTCGAATAGTTTGTATACCCCGAATTTTTAGTGCGGGTTGAAGCTTTGAATCAAACCAGGCATTTTTTTAGCCAGATATTATTTCTCGGGCAGGGATGGGTAGCGGGATTTCGCCGGTTAGATTTTTTGTCCATAACTTTACCCGTTCAGTCAGTGATTGTCTGGCATTTTTAAAATGACATTGTTGAGCATATTGTCCGACATGCAGGGTGAGTATCAGTTGTTTTAATTGGGCTGCAGCTGGCTACGCCATGCGATGGAACACTGCGGACGGGGTGGGCGCTCTGCTGATTGTCCTGTGCCGGGATAACAAAAACTCAAGGGTAAAATGGCTACCTGTTTCAGGTTTTAGAATATATCACGGCTAATGCCCATCCATTCCGTTGGCACTCAGATAACTCTAGATAGTGTGTTCATGGAAATCAAAGACATAATGGTTTTAGGACGCAAGTTAATATGGACTTTTTAGGCATTTAAATCTAGATTTGTCGTGAGTTTCCAATCTTAATTCTGGATCTGGCTGAATTTCTACCCGGTAAAGGGTCTCCTGAATATAACTGGATTATCAGTCAGAGTTCACTTTTAATCTTAGCTGAACCAGCTGCACCAGTAAATTAATAGTCTGTTTAACTCGTTATTTATTAATAAATGCAGCGTAGGTTTTCTCGGTGGCTTTCACCGAAGCATGACCAGGAAAATATTGAACATCAGTAATGCCAGCACGTTAATAGATCATATTGCAGGAAAAAACTAGCTACGGTCACCCAAGTCGGACAGACTGCTGATCAGAGTTTATCGAAGCTGATACTCATAGATTCAAATATTCTTTCTCTCTAATATCAGGCTACTGATAGGATAATCAGACAGTCTAATAAAAAAGGAGCCTGGAGATGAAAAAACCTATTAAAGTCACCATTACCGGTGCTGCTGGTCATATTGGATACGCACTGGCTTTTCGTGTCGCATCCGGTGAAATGTTTGGCTCTGATCAGCCGATTATCCTGCGATTGCTGGAAATTCCACAGGCTTTGTCATCACTGAAAGGTGTCGGCATGGAGCTGGGGGATTGTGCCTTGCCGCTATTGCACGATATTGTATTGACCGATGATCCGGCCATTGGTTTTAGAGAGGCCGACTATGCCTTGCTAATTGGTTCCAGGCCTCGTAGCAAGGGTATGGAGCGTAATGATCTTTTACTGGAGAATGCCAAAATTTTTGCCGCCCAGGGCAGAAGTATCAATGATAATGCCTCTGCTGATGTTCGTGTGCTGGTGGTGGGGAATCCTGCGAATACCAATGCCCTGATTGCTTCGGCCAACGCTCCGGATTTAAAAGTCAGTCAATTTACATCGATGACCCGTCTGGATCATAACCGGACCATGGGGCAACTGGCGATTAAGACAAACTCGTTAGTGGCTGATGTAACACGGGTCACAATCTGGGGTAACCATTCGATGACCCAGTATCCTGATATTAGTAATTGTTTAATCGGCGATAAACCTGCCTATGAGCTGGTGACACGTGACTGGGCGATCGACCATATGATTCCAGGCATACAACGTCGTGGGGCCGAAATTATCGAGGCACGTGGATTATCTTCAGCAGCATCGGCAGCCGATGCCGTGGTCGGCCACATCCATGACTGGGTTTTAGGGACTCCGGAAGATGACTGGGTAAGCATGAGCATAATGTCAGATGGCAGTTACGGTATTGACGCAGGTGTGTTTTTTTCCATGCCTGTAACCTGTAAAAATGGTGAGTATGAGATTGTGCAGGGGCTGGAGCTGGATTCATTGAGTATAGCCAGGCTGAAGGCTTCAGAAAAAGAGCTGCTTGCCGAACGGTCCGTGGTTGAAGATCTGTTACCGAAAGGCTGATAATTTCAACTTTGAAATTTCATTATTAAGAAAACCAGCATCTCTTCGATGTTTGGTATGTTAGTAGAATTTATTAACATATCTGCTCCAAAGAAGAGGTGTGATTGCATAATTGAGTTGTCAGGATACATATAATAGACTTAGCTATCGGAAATAGTTGTCCGGTTTCGACCACTTTCCTTTGAATAGTAAAGCGCCTGATCTGATTTTTGCAGCCAGGTTTCATGGCTTTTTATTTCACTGTTTAACTCGGCAATACCCAGACTGATAGTGTATTTTATTTCCTGTCCTTCCCACTCGATGGTCTTGTTCTCAATAGATTTTCGCAGGCGTTCAGCAAATATTTTTGCATTTTCTGCATTGGTGTCAATTAGTGTGACGCAAAACTCTTCACCTCCATATCGACCAGCCACATCGGTTTCGCGCTTTTCAAATTTAAGGATTCTGGGCAAAACGCGAATAGCTTCATCACCGGCCTGATGGCCGTAAGTGTCATTGATGTTTTTAAAGTGATCGATATCCAGCATCACCAGCGAGCAGGGATTTCCGGTTCGACGGCAGCGTATGAGTTCAGATCTCAGCATGTTTTCCCAGGTTGCCCGGTTATACAGTCCGGTAAGTCCATCTATCTGGCTTAATTGTGCCAGTTGATTATTCGCGAGTTCCAGTTCTTTTTTGCCGGTAGCGATATCGGTCACATCATAGATGATAATGCACACATGGTTGACGCTTACATCGGATGATATCAGAGGGAAAATAGTGGTGTTCTGGTACATCCATTGTGATTTTCCAGTGACTGGACGATAGGGTTTAAATTTCAGTAGATAAGGTCTTTGTTCCCAGGTTGATGATTGGTGGGTCTTTAACAGGAATACCGAATCAACCTTGCGTTTTAGCCAGGTTTCATCAACTTCGCGAAAGGTTTCAAAGAAGTTTTTATCTTTCACATCGGCTGCTCGCAGACCACTGTGGTTTTCCATAAAGCCATTCCACAGTTGAATGTTGTAGTCGCGATCGAGTACGGTTAATCCAATGTCTACGCTTTGCAGTACATCTATTAACCAGTGAATTTCAGCCATCTCATTGGCAGGGTTAGTCATGATTTATCCTGAGGCATAACGGGCATAGATATTCAGTGTTTTTAACGAATCTTCAGTAAATATAATCAATTGATTACAGCTGAGCTCATAATCTTCAAAGGTATAATTGAGTTCAATGGTTAGAGCATGTTCGTTATCCTGCATGCGTCTGGCCTGCAAATCTTGCTCATTGAGCACGGTGGGCTGGCCCTGGCTAAAATTGAGATCGAGTAGTGAAGTGATGCTTTTGAGGAATGCCCCGATCAGGATGTTGGCGACATCCATTACCAGTTCCATTTCTTCATCGATGTCGGTGACACTGTTAATGAGTTTACTCAGGTCCTGTACGCTGACACCTTTCATGTGAAGGATGTTTTCTCCTGATATTTTTCCACCGATAAATCCCTGACAGACGACGGGATGTTGATGCTCTGCATCATTCATACTGGCCAGCACCATTCTTAGTTCATCGGCACTTAACAGACGTACTTTTGGCACCGACAGGTGAACGAATAATTTAAAAAGCTGGGCGAGTAAATCAGCGGTTTGTCCCATCGCGATGTTGGAAATTTCACTAATCCAGTCGGTTAAATCGACTTTGTTGCTGTCAAATTGATGGCTTGTGGTTGAAGTATTATCATTCTCAATGAATTCCTGAAGTATGCCGAATTTGTCAAGAACATCAGTAAGTTTATCTACATCAACAGGTTTTTTGATGAAATCGATAGCGCCAAGAGACATGACACGGTTATATGCATCTTTTTGTATGTCGCCGGAAACTACGATCACGATAGTTGGTAGATCTTCCTTTCGTATAATGTCGAGAGCCCCATAGCCATCCAGTACCGGCATAGTGAGGTCAAGAAACATTATATCTCCCTTACCCGCACGTACCGCTTCCACAGCTTCCAGCCCGTTTGAGGCAAAGGTAATATCAACATCCCAGCCTTTTGGTAAAGCACGTGCTAGTTGTTTGCTCGCGAAGCTGGAGTCATCGCAGATTATGATGGGGACCGACATAAGGTTTAATAATTAAAAGACTGCCTACTAAGATTAGTATAAAAATAGGGATTGTGTTTAAACTCATGGCATTAATTTTTATTTTATTCACTTTGGAATGTCTCCATTGTGTAAGGTATGCGGTGGAGGTGATGGCGCGTGTTTACCTTCATGTCGATTCCAGCAACTTCGTAATTCCCGGCATATTTGGCCCCGGTAGAAGTTGCTTCTTATAGCCAGGCTTCGATATATTTAAAGCTCTGGTCACTGCTATATGGTTACAAATTATTTATATATTGTGGATGAACGTGAATATTTTTGGAGAACTTCCGGAGTCAGAGTTCACGATGGTTATTCTTTAAGCGAGTTGATGTAAGCCTGCAGGTTGGTATAGCTATCTTTCTGAAAATCGATGAATTCCAGACCAATTAGATAGTTATCCTGTGAAACTCTTCTGGCAATAACAATTCGTCCGTTAGCATACAGCTTTTTATTTTTATCTAATTCAGCGCTGATGCTGAACTGGATATGATCAAGAGGATGATTTTGAATACCACGAGGTTCAATTTTATTTGAGATCCAGTTATCACAGCTGAACAGTATCCCTTTCAAGGACAGGTTACAGGCATTAACTTTTAACATAATGCCATTGCTTAACAGGAGATCGACAGGTATATCAACCTGATGACGCCAGGAGAGTCTTCGTTCATTATGTCCCGATGTGTCCATTTCAAGCATTTTCGAAGTATAAATAGATTATTATCTATTTTATTATAGTGTAGTCCTGCAAATAATCAGTTTATGTAAACCATTTCCACTTTTCAGTCTTTTCATAGCTAGAGCTGAATTTTTATGGGTGAAATTAATCAATGAACACAGATTCTGCGGGATGTGTGTGAGAGTTTTCGATACCTTGAGCATTCAGGGCTTCGATAAAACGTTCGGTTATGTCGCTGGAAAAAACGCCTTCAAAGCGTACGTCAACGACATAAGCCTTGATCACCAGACGTAGCAGATAATTAAAGTCGTAACGTGATTCAACCATTATTCTGACCGGTTTTTTGAGAAAGGTATAGGGTGAAGCGATTGCAGCCTCTTTTGCTAGCGAACGGGCCTGCAGTATATCTATGCTGCGTGGCAGATCGATATTAACCACCACCATTTCGGAAAGTTCTCCACTGTTTGCATTGACCACTGCATTTTCCAGCACCGCTGAGTTGGGAACCATAATGGTATTATCGTCGAGCGTACGCAGCCAGGTTACGCTGAGATCGAGTCGGGTTACTTCGCCATAGTGGCCACCGAAGTGCACCATGTCGCCGACTCTGAAGGGTGGATTGAATATCATCATTACACCGGCAAGAAGGTTACGTACACCGCCCTGGGCGGCCAGACCAATCGCCAGGCCGAGAGAGCCCAGTACGGCAAAAACAATACTTTGCGGGGGATTAATAACACCGAAAACAATATAGGCAGTAATCAGAGTCCAGATAATAATGCGCAGTACCGGAAACATTAGTCCCATTTGCAGGCGATAACGGGGAAAACGCTGCATAAGTTGCTGCAAGCCAACAAGCAGTATGCGTAAAAAAAGCCAGGTGAAGATGATGATGAGGGTAATCTGTAATAGTCGAGACAGGGGCAGTAGCTCGATAAGTTGGGCAAGTGTATCCCGAGGCATGCTTGTGTTCCTAGTAGAGGTAGTTGGCGTTAGTTAGAAACCGGCTGATTACGTCGGAATAAAGCGGAAGAAGATGATAGCTCGGTTCATCAGCGTTATCGTTCCTGACCAGCAGGCACTGCTGGTAGAGGTGTTCAAGTAATAGCCAGCTTTCTTCACGACTGCAACGAAACATTGAGCGATGGTCATCGATAGTTAAATGACCGTGTGAGGCTAATTCCGCCAGGGTAAACAGTTCTTCGCTGATTAGCTGTTTGAGCAGGCTAAAATCCAGTCCTATAGCGGGCGTTATATCCCACTGCCTGCTTTCACTGTGAACAATAAGGGAGCCCAGCAGGTAGAAAAAACTAATATCGGGCTTTCCATTGCTCAACCTGTAGAGCGTGCTCAACTGTTGTCCAAGCCCATCATTTGGCTGTGATTGCTGATCAGCAGTTATACCACCGGTGTTTAGAGTGATGCCCGAAACTTGCAGGCGTGTACTCAGGCACAGGCCAAGTTCGGTGTCGTTGAACAGAGACAGTGTGATATGTTCTGAAAAATATCGGTCGACATGGAAGATATAAGCCATGCGCAGCCAGGCAATTTCCTGACAGCCGAGCACCCAGAGGTGTTGTTGCGTCGCTACCATGACCGCACCGAAAACACGTATCGCCTCGTGGGCTCCCATGATACGGCAGGCAAGAAAATGGCCGTTATCAATGACAAAAACTGTAGGTGGCAGGTCGTTGATATAGTCGACCAGTTCAACAACAGATGCGATCAATTGATCACAACCTACAACTTCACTGAGCAAGGTTAGAGTATCAGTAGTGTTGCATGGCCGGCGTGTGAGCTGGCTGTAGTGCCAGTTAACAGGGGAACTGACCTGTGCGGGAAGTTGCTGTAGAAATGAAGTAATGCCGCAACCCTGCGGACCGGTTACGGCAATCATTGTTTTTCGTCCGGCGCGCCATAATTCGACGGCTGTCAACAGTCGGCTGGACTGTTCCTCTCGTCCGATAAAACGCATGTCGCCTGCGGTTAACGGATCGCTTGTGAAAGCCTGTAACAGGTTATCGGGCAGTGCCATATCAGAGTAGAGTTGATCTCGCTGAGTAGACTGGGCAAGGCACAGGTCTGTTTTCAGGTTGATCGGTTCAGCCAGTTGAGCTGCCTTGCGTCCGAAAAGCTTGAAGGCGCGACGGTACAGGCGGGGAAAAACTGAAATTGCCGTCAGGACAGGTGTTAGTCTGTTTTTTGTCATGGTTTACCTGGTTTTCGTTAAATCAAAGGATCAAATTTTTTGATTCATTTAAAAAATCAATAAAATTTAACCTTTGTCCTCTCAAAAAGGCTATTCTAACTGTTATTAGATATATCTGCCTGTGTCCCTGCGATTTTACCCTGGCCTGTGCACTATTTTCACACGGTCTTAAAATAGTATGAAGTTAAGCAGGCGGCCCTGGTGATGTCCAAAAGGCAGAATAGAAGCAACAGGAAACGCAACAGTTAATAAATTTATCAGCTATATATACAAATAAAGTGGGAAACGAGTCGGTGTTTCTGCCAGGCCGTTAATTCTGTATTCATTACTGTTAGTTTTAACTATTGAGCCAGATCATGTTGTTAAGATACCGTTAACGTTCTAATTCTACATGGTTTAGACTGTTTAAAAATTTCGAGAGAGAATTAATGACTATTTCGAGCTATTTCATTGTCATATTAACGGCAGGTATTTTATTTGTCTCGGGCGTGTTTTTTATGCGTAAGGTACATAAAAATACCCATGAAAGAAGAGAAATGAGAAAAATTCTTCTTAGTAGAATCGAGACCTTGCGTCTTCCTGGAATGTTACAGGCGCTGGGTATCAATTTTGCCAACTACTTCTTTAAAGTATCAGTCGACGAGATCGATAAATGTATCAGTAATTGTGAAAAATGTTCATCGACTGATCTTTGTAATGAAAAACTTAAGCTTCCGGAGTTAAACCCTGGCGATATAGATTTTTGTGCCAGTCAGCAACATCTCAGTAAATTCAGCAGGGAAAACAGGATAAAAAGCTAAACCGGGAAGTTTTTATGTTGTTTACCGTGCCGTTACAGGTTTTTAATACAGGTAAAAAACTCGGCTTACATGATGACAAATGTTAGTACAGTATTAAGGGTCTGTGGGCAAAGGCAGGTGAATCATTAATGATTCACCCGATGTAAAGAAAACTAAAACAGAATTTAGCCGGCTAAATGCCCTTGCTGGCAGCCTGGCGGCAATGTCAGCTAACCTGGTAGGGCTTTGAACATAAATATCAGAAAACATC
Source organism: uncultured Gammaproteobacteria bacterium (assembly GCA_937894085.1). Taxonomy (GTDB): domain Bacteria; phylum Pseudomonadota; class Gammaproteobacteria; genus JACNJF01. Next base: position 8,322 of record CALCSG010000017.1, read on the forward strand.
ACGCCGGGCCAGAGCACTGGAAGGTGTCATGTTACCTGAGATTGAGCAGACACTTTCCCACATAGATACGGCGCTGGAAGAGATGGATAAGGAGGAAATTGTCAGAGTAAACTACAGTCTACGTCCATGATCGAGACTCGTGAAAACTTGCCTCTATCGACAATAATATTATTGTAAGCCTCCTTTCGAGACAGAGTTGGGCTTTCAGGCAACATTCGTTATGCATGTAGTGCCTGAACAGAAAGCAGGGTCTACAGTGATTACCCAATGCATGGAATTTTTTACAAAATATCGCGCACTCGTAAAAATTATTTCTACAACTACTGTCCGTTCAAGCACTAATTAAAGCGATGATTAGTCCGATTTGTTATGGTTATATGTCTTGCCAAATAAACTTTCTTTCAAACTTGTTAATAAACCCGGTTCCGGAAGATATAGCTTTTCGGAAAGTGGCAATTTTTGTAGGTATTCATCCAGACCTGTGGTCTGATTCCTTAACTGCTCTATCTGGGTTAATAACTCTTTAGTTCGCTGATGGATTTCATCCAGATTTGCCGGATGAGAAGCTGGATGTTGTGAAGTTGAAGCATGTTGTTGCTGGATATCTTCAAGTAAGCTTCCTGCTGTTGAATTGATCTCTGTTGAGATTGCATTCAGTTCATCACTGAATTTCCACATATCAACCCTTAACTCGGTTGAATTTACCAGCATCCTTCTCACTGACTCATCTTTTGCATCAAGATAACAGTGAATTACCAGATCCATGTCGAGAAAGATGATCTTGCTGATAGCCTGTATCAGAGTATTTGCTGACTTTCCTTTGTCAGCATAATTTTTATAGACCAGCTCAATAAACTGGCAGAGCATCTGATTATAGCCACCTATATACCAGTTCGGTGTCAGTCCAATACGGGCATGAGCACGACCAATCTGTGATGTCTTTTCGTAGTATGCATTATCATATTTGCCGTTAAACATGGCTTCAAGCCAATGTTTTTTTTGTGCTGAACGTGCTCGATCAATCTCTGATTTATCAACAAAAATGGGTTTTAGCTCGGGTTCCTGCAGAATGTGAGAATAAAACTTATCCAGCATTTCATCCATCGCAGGTTCTAAAATATTTTTTGCATTGCGTAGCTCAGATATCGTATTTTGATCAATATTAAGAAATCTGAGGCGATCTTCCATTAATTGTTGATATGGCATATTGCATTCCAAAATTTAGATAAATTAAGCATACATCATTGTAGAATAAAGTTCGAATCCATAAAAATTAAAAACATGGATTAGTTGTCGAAGGCAGTATATTTTTTTGCTTGTTTTTCCCCGGATAGCAGAATTTTTGAGTGATTAGCTTTTGTATTACAGTATGCTATGGATAACAGGGAAATAACTGTCTGATGACAGTAGAATAAACGATGTTGTTGAAATTGGGTTTTAGATGGACATGTACATTTGTATTACTCTATGAATAGATAACGGATTTTTTTAAAATTATTACTAATAGATGAATTTAATACTAGGCGGATTCAACTCTGAAGTGCAACGCAGTTAATTCCAGATCTAGCGAACG
>CALCSG010000018.1 GCA_937894085.1 uncultured Gammaproteobacteria bacterium
ACATACTGATAAATAAATCGGTGGCTGTACCAACTGTAGGATTACTTAGCCAATAATTTTTTTTATCATCAATATTAAATAGCTTTCCACTATTCTGATCAGGAGTTATCAGGTCAATGTTCAAATGTTGAAATAACTCAAGTTTTCTTGAAGTATGCCAACGCGGAATTAATTGTCGATTCGCTGTATTAATCAATTCAGCCATGACCTTATTTAACTCCAGCTATGCTTGCACTTCTAATGAGGTTTGCCAATCTTGTCACGTAGCGCCTCATAGAAAGTCTATTTACTTCATCTGAAAATCTCACTACTCCTCTTTGGGCCGGATCTGGGTGACACATTTCACGAATAATATTTGTTAGACTATTAGCTGTCTTTTCTCCGAACAAAGTACAGCACTTATCTTCGTATCTATTCAAAACTGTATTAAAGGATGTTAATAAGAATGGCAATGCTTCTTGAAAGGGTCTGCGTTGAACTGTGGAATCAATCAGTCTGACTTCATTCAGTACAGATGCGTTTATAGGTATATCCTCGACTATTTGATATGCGAGACTTCCTACCATATACATATCGCATGATCTACGTGTAATAAATTGAAGATCTTGAATTCCAAAAAACATTTCTATTGACTTATATGTATGATCCCCTGGAAACGGTAATTTACAAAATGGAGAAGTTCCATTTTTATCAACAACTCTACCTAAATCCGCAACTTTAAAATCATCATTAATAAAAGCCAAAACATTAGATGGCTTAATATCCTGATGGGCTATATCAATATTATGTAGCTGCTCAATTCCTACAGCCACATGATGCAATGCTTTTAATGCAGGTAACCATTTCTTATTTTGAACTTCTATATGTTGATCTCTAAGGGATCCTTCGGCTTTCTCAAAAATCAGATAGTAAACTTTATTAAGTTTGGGTGGGAAATTTGGAACTATAATCTCTCCAGCATCTAAAGGAGTAACTATTCGTGATAGTTTTTTTGTTTTGCAGTGCTCCAAAATATTACATTCAAAAAGATATTCATTAACATTTTTTTGCAGTTGCACAAGGTCATCCATTGAATCGGTAAAATTCATTGCTTTTAAAAACCCTGTTTCACCATTTTCATTTTCAACAAAATATCTGACACAAAAGTTGCCACCGGTGCCTAGCGGTTTATCAAGTCTTTGTGTGATTTTCCATCCTGATTCCGTGGTTAAACCTTCTAATGCTTGTGATGGCACTTACATTCTCCTTTTTTACTTATCCAATAATATATAGAACACATACAGGTGTAAGTTCTAGCTTTTAAACTGTTACCTGATGCCTTTAATTTCTTATCAAGAGTCTTACGTTTGGAAATCCTAAAAAGGATTTCGTGGTCGTATCTTTAATATTTATTAATAAGATCGCTATCGCCCGCCTGGCTCAAAGTTTCAAAAATAACAACTAAGACTTATCCCGAATCCGTCCAATGTAAACACAGGAAGCTACGCTATAAACACTACTTTCAAACTGTGCGATTTGAAACTTAAAGTCACAGACTTTCGGAATCCATTTTGGGAGCACAGTAACAATTGCCCCTTGCGGGATGCCCTTGAATAATTCCGGGATATCTGCGTCTTTTTTGACCATCTTATGGGCCAACCAAAATGAATCTTCGGCCAGGACATTACCAAAATTGATCATCATTACGGAAAAAATAATAGTTTTTAACGAAGCTTTCATCTGTATCTCCAATTAAGTAAAAATTCCTTCTGCTTCGTCTGAAGCCAGTCTGCTACTGTTTTGCTCAGCTTCTTCCCATTCGCGCTTTAATTTGGCCTGTGTCTGATCATCGGTAGAGCTTGATCCAGCTTTACTGTTGGCCGGGCTACTATTATGTCGGATTTGTTCGTTTTTGCTCTGACTGACGCTAAGCACAATAAAATAGATAAGCCCCATTGGGATCATAAGAAGTAAATTACTGTTAAAGCCATAAGCAACATCCAATAACAGCTTAAATCCTTGTTGCAAGGTCGCGTAATCCGGGAACAGATACAGCATTTCAACAGCCATGCTGAGTATGGCTATAAGCAAAATTATGATCAATGGCACCATACCCAGAAAAATAGCTAGATACTTCCACTTTTGTGGGATCAGTGATTTATTGATGATTTCTAACAATGTGAGCGCTACGATTGCAAATGCATAGACCAGGGCAGGGGCAAACAACCAGGGCGTATTTTCTATATTCATGTTCTGTTCCTTAATTTCCCTTTTTTCTCAGTATCCACAATAATACGTGAATTTTGAGGATCTGCCAGATAAGTACTTATTTTCCTTATGCATTTCTCGTGAATAAGGCACAATAAGCTAGGAAAAAATCAGGAGAGACTAAGAGTCTTCCTTTCAGTGATCTGGCAGAGCAATTAAAACCAGAACACTTAGCATTTAAAGACTCTATAAGTTAGTTAAAGATAGATGGTTGATAACAATAATAATTTAGAAAAATTCGGGTACAAATTCTGTCGAAACGGAGCTCATTCAGCACGTAGTATGATGCTGACTGAGTTACGGGCATTATTTTCAGCGACACAGGTAGAAACGACTAAAGAGCAGTATCAGACGGACATCGTCGAACATAACTTGCTCGATAAACAGACTGCAAAATCCAGAGATCTTACTTTCAGGCACATGGCGGATCTGTATGGCCTGAGCAATGAGATACCTCTATTTCGAATATTCAGAAAACTGTGGACTGTTGATCCAGAGGCCCAGCCCTTATTGGCGCTTCAGTTTGCTCTGGTGCGTGACTCTGTTTTACGTTTATCACTATCAACTATCATCGAAACCGATATAGGTTCTATCGTCTCACGTGGCGATATTGAGCAAATTCTGAAAGCGCCAGAGCCCGAGCGTTATAGTCCTGCATCGCTAAAATCTATCGCGCAGAACATCAATGGCAGCTGGACTCAGGCAGGCTTTTTACAGGGAAGAGCTGTCAAACATCGTGCACAACCCAAAGTTACACCGGTAAATGTCGCGTTTGCGCTCTTCCTGGGCTATCTGGAAGGCGCTACCGGTGAACGTTTGCTGCATAATCGGTGGTGTTTAATCCTGGGCTTAAGCGAACATGAGCTGAATGAGCTGGCTATCGCGGCCAGCCACCGGGGCATAATTGATTTCAAACAATCTGGCGGTGTTACCGAAGTGCGCTTTCCAGGCTTTTTAACCGCACAGGAGGAGCAGTGGCGTCATGAGTAGTCGAGTAGCACGTCTGGTTGAGAGTTATCAGAGCTTTATTGATTTACCCTGGGAAAAAGGCCTGGCCGGGGTGCAAAAAGTGATTTTTGCGGTGTATGACAAAACGGAAGAGCTACGCATGCGCGCACAGATTGATGAATTTGAAATCGCCACCAAAGCTGCCGGTCATGACTGGAAATTGATCGATATCACCGATGCTTTTCCCCAGTGGATGGCTCAACAGGAATATCGGGAGGGTTATTTTGAATACCCGGAAGACCTGCAGGATCGACTCAGCGAATTCACCCAGCATGTAGTAGAGCAGATCAACACACAGTTTAATGATGCAAACGAAAATACCGTGGTTGCTCTGCAGGGTGTGGCTACGGTATATGGTTTTAGCCATGTATCAGATATCGTTGCACAGGTCGCTAATAACGTAAAAGGGCGCATGCTGGTGTTTTTTCCGGGTGAATATGAAAGCAACAACTATCGCCTGCTGGATGCCCGTCCAGGCTGGAATTATCAGGCGGTACCCATCACCGCCAATAAGGGTCTTTAAAACTAGCAAGAAGTAAACTAACGGAGAAAAAAGTGTTAAACCAGGAAATCTATGCAAAAGATCCTCTCGCTAATAAATTAGCCAATAACGGTGTAGCAGAAGTAAAGGATGACACCTCGGAGCAGGCGCTCAATACCCTGCGTTACGAACTGGAAACCTTTGTTTGCGATGGAGAATACGAGAAAGGTCTGGATAAGGTACTCAGTACCTTTTTAACCAATGTATCTAATGGCAGTGAACAGCCCGGTGTGTGGATTAGCGGATTTTACGGCTCAGGTAAATCCCATCTGGCTAAAATGCTGCGTTCACTCTGGGTCGATTTTGATTTTAATAATGGCACTACAGCACGTGGCATCACCAGCCTGCCCAGGGAGATTAGCGATCATTTCAAAGAACTCAGTATTGAAAGTTTGCGCCATGGTGGATTGCACGCGGCATCCGGTACACTGGGCCAGGGCGCCAGTGACTGGGTACGCACGGCGTTACTCAGTATTGTTTTTAAATCAGCAGGTTTACCCGAGCTTTACCACCTGGCTCGATTTGTCATCTGGTTAAAGCAACAGGGTATAGAGCAGCAGGTAAAACAACAGGTAGAAGCCGCAGGTAAAGACTGGCTGATCGAATTAAATGCATTGTTTATGTCGCCCGTCATCGCAAAAGCACTGCTACAGGCAAAGCCCGAGCTTGCGAGTGATGAAAAGGAACTGCGTGAAGTGTTACGTGCAGAATACAAACGGGTCGATGATGTTTCGAATGATCAGATGGTCACAGCGATTAAAGAGGCTTTATCGGTGGACGGAAAGTTCCCGCTGACACTCATTGTACTGGATGAAGTGCAGCAATACATTGGGGTTAATACCGATAGAGTTTACTAGGTACAGGAGGCAGTAGAAACCTGCTGTAAACATTTCAAGGGAGAATTATTGTTTGTGGCTACCGGTCAAAATGCTCTTTCAGGTACTCCAAGTCTTAGTAAGTTGATGGGCCGGTTCCAGGTGCCGGTTCAACTGTCTGATACCGATGTCGAGTCGGTCATCCGCAAGATTATTCTACAGAAAAAATCGTCGGCTGTCGGGCAGCTTGAAACCATACTGAAAGATAACCTGGGTGAAATCTCACGCCACTTGCGCGGTACAAAAGTTGAGTACACCCAAACCGATGAAGCCAAGATGACGGCTGATTACCCCATCCTGCCGGTGCGCCGGCGCTTCTGGGAAAAGGTACTGCGCATCGTCGATACCACAGGCACCGTGTCACAATTGCGCAACCAGCTAAAAGTGGTACACGAAGCCACTAAGGTCACTGCCGATAAAACCCTCGGCCACGTCGTCACAGGTGATTTCATCTATGGTCAGATTGCACCTAACTTATTGCAAACCGGTGTTATCTCAAAAGATGTCTACGAAACCATTGCTCGCTTAGGCGCAGGCAATGTAGATGAACAGCTGCAATCACAGATACTGGCGCTGGTATTTCTGATTGGCAAATTACCCGCCGAAACGCTCGATAACAGCGGCATCAAAGCCACCGAAAATAGTTTAGCCGATTTACTGGTGGAAGATTTAAGCCAGGGTTCTACAGAGCTGCGTAAAAGAGTGCCAAAGCAGTTAGAAGCGCTGAAAAAAGCCGGTTCTGTAATGGCGCTGAATACCGGTGGCGAAACCGAGTACCGCCTGCAAACACAGGAAAGCAGCCAGTGGTATGACACCTATCGCCAGCAGGAAGCCGATATAGCCGGAAACCCCCAGCGTATAGAAACCGAGCGCGATGACCTGCTCACCAAACGCACTCGTCAGGCGGCCACCGAATTACGCCTGGCGCAGGGCCTGAGTAAAGAACCGCGCAAACTTACGCTCTGTTTCGATCCTGAATTACCACGCGATGCCAATAAACAATTGTATGCCTGGGTGCAGCATGGCTGGCAGGCCGATGAGAAATCGGTGATCGCGGATGCACGTTCGGCCGATCCAAAAAACGGCACGCTGTATGTCTTTATCCCGGCACGCAATCGCAGTGATCTAAATCAGGCCATTACTACGCAGAAAGCCGCCGCCGCAACACTGGATATTCGGGGCATTCCAGGCTCACCCGAGGGTAAAGATGCCAGAATGGCGATGGAAACCCGTTTGAACGAAGCCGTTAAGCAGCGCGACCGCCTGTTAGAAGAAGTGTATGAAGGCGTCAGGGTCTTTATCTCCGGTGGTAGCGAGATCGAAGGTAATAAACTCAAAGACAAGTTGGAAGCCGGGGCTAAAGATGCGCTCGAACGCCTGTATAAACAGTTTGATATTGCCGACCATGCAAACTGGGGCAAGGTGGTCGAAAACGCCCGTAAAGCCGGTGGGGAAACCGCATTAAACGCCATCAAGTTTAACGAAGAACCCGCGAAGCATCCTGTTTGTGCGCAGATCTTGCGCTACATCGGTTCCGGTAAAAAGGGCCATGAAATCCGCGAGCAGTTTCAGGACGCTCCCTACGGCTGGCCACAGGACGCCATCGAAGGTGCGATCTATGTGCTGCTGGCCAGCGGTGCATTAAAAGCTAAAAATGCAGCGCATCAGGCGGTCGATGCCAGAAGCCTGGAGCGAAAACACATTACCCAGGCGGGTTTCGAGGTCGAAAATGTCACCATCAGTACCACACAAAAAATTGCGATACGCAAACTGCTGACTGAAACGGTCGGCTGTAATCCTGGTGATGAAGAAAGTAAAACCGCTGAGTTCCTGCAATTTGCCCGTGAGTTGGCTGGCCGAGCCGGTGGGGCAGCCCCTCAACCCTTTAAACCAGATACCTCACTCATCGATGAAATCGCGGGCGAGGCAGGCAATAGCCGGCTGGTCAAACTGTATGATTATAAAGATGAGCTGTTGCAGTCCGTTAGACAATGGCAGACTCAGGAAGCAGAAATAAACCAACGTCTGCCACACTGGAATGACCTGAAAACCCTTTCAGGGCTGAGTCGTGGCTTGAGCTTTCATAATGGCCTGCAGCAGGAAGTAGAAGCCATCGAACATGGCCGACGCCTACTCGATAACCCCGACCCCTGCGATAACCTGATCAAAGATACCACCGATAACCTGCGTGCAGCCATAAAGCATCATTTTGAAGACTACAAAAATGTGTATGCTCAGGCCCTACAGAATATCGAAAGCGACAGCAACTGGATCAAGTTCGAACCTGCACAACAACTCGCTCTGTTGACTAAACGCGGTATTAAAATACCCGAACAACCTGCATTAAATAGCACCGATGAAGTGATCGAGTCGTTAGAGGAGTGTTCACTGGAACAGTGGAGTGATCGTAGTCAGGCGCTACCGAGTAAATTCGAAGCCGCCCGTGGAGAAGCCGCCCAACTGCTAATGCCCAAAGCAGTTCGTGCAAATTTGCCCAGACGCACCCTCGAAACCGAAGCAGATATCCAGCAATGGCTAACCGATGCCGAACAAGAGTTAAAACAAAAGCTAAGCCAGGGGCCGGTGATTGTATAACGCCCAATAAAAAACAATAAATAATAAGGAGATACAGCATGATCGAAAAATCAGTAGAAGAATTAAATTTTGTACACTCGGACAATCCTATGCCAACAGTTGAAGTGGATATCGATAGTATTCCAGAACAATTCTACGGCTACCCTGATCTGATTACACAGGGGATTAAGTCATTTGTCGAAAGTTCCCCCAAATGCAAAGCGACTTTATACATATACCAGGGCAATAGTGTAAATTTCCATACCCAGACATATTCTGCATTTATTGGCATTGTGGGTAATAAAAAAGATGAGTTGCTCGAGTTAATATTGAAATCCTTCCAGAAGGTATCGGGTATACAGGCGAGATACAGCGATTACATAACTGAATCAATGGGAATGATGCAGTTTCATATCGAAGGCGGAAAAGTTTGGAGACCGTCTGATGCGATGACCTGGGAAACAAATGACGAACACAATGATGAAAGTGACATTGAAAGTGAAGAAGCCGTTGAAGAGAATGATGGAAAAAGAAATTCAACACCTTTACGTTATAGAGCCGCAAGATCAGATACCACGATAGGTGTCATTAAAAATAAAATAGAAACTACTTTCGGGTTACCCGAAGGCTCTGTGTCTCTGTGTGGTCCGGATGGAAAATCCCTACGCAGTGATGCCAGAATAAGTACATTACGGGAACGGTGGGAATAGCGGCGTATTGCAAGTAAAACCCTTTGATACGGGCTGTAAAGTGGCGTATTTGAAAGTGATAAAAACAACTAATTTGGAATTAGAATGATAACAGCACTTGCCAGAGAACTCCGTAGCCAGCTCGAAAAAACAGTCATCAAGGCGCGCGACATCGCTGAACTGGCGGCGCGTGAAGAGCTACAGCGACTTGCAGTGGGCGATAAAAAATCGCCTGATTATCTGAGCGAAGAACAACGCAACCTGCGCAGAAGCCTGCGCGCCCACGGCCGGCAGTTGGGTGATTATCGAAAAACGGAAGGAGCAAAAAACGCGGGAGAGCAGGGCATCGAGCACCTGGTCACCGAAGTCGCCTACGAACACTGGCACCGCATGTTGTTCGCCCGTTTCCTGGCCGAAAATAACCTGCTGATGTACAAAGACGGCGTAACCGCCCTCGCCATACAGGACTGTTTTGACCTGGCAGAAGAAGAAACCGGCGACAGCTCTAACGGCTGGAACTATGCCGCGAACTATGCGGCCAGAATGCTGCCGCAAATCTTCCGCATCGATTCCCCAGTGTTTGCCATCAATCTGGCCCCTAATCACCAGAAACAGTTAGAGCAGTTGCTCTCAAATCTGGCACAGGAAACCTTTCAGGCATCCGATTCCCTCGGTTGGGTGTATCAATTCTGGCAAGCCAAACGCAAAGAACAGATCAATAAATCCGAAGTCAAGATCGGTGCGGATGAACTGCCCGCCGTTACCCAGCTGTTTACTGAGCCTTATATGGTCAGTTTTCTTCTTGAAAATAGCCTTGGTGCTTGGTGGAAGTCTAAGAATAAGAAAGTTTTAGATTATTTGACATTTGATTATCTTCGATTGAATGACGATAAGAATCCAGCAGCAGGAAAATTCCAGTCGTGGCCAGATACTTTGGAGAATTTCAGGTTATTAGACCCTAGCTGTGGATCTGGTCATTTTTTAGTTGCCGCATTCCACATGTTAGTTCCCATGCGTATGGAATTGGAAAGTATGGATTCTCTCACAGCTATAGATTCTGTAATTAAGGATAACCTACATGGCTTAGAGTTAGATCAACGTTGTATTGAAATTGCGGTATTTTCGTTAGCGTTATCAGCTTGGACATTTCCTGGTGCCGGTGGCTATAGATCATTGCCGGATTTTAATCTTGCATGTAGTGGACAAAGCATAAACGGCAAGAAAACAGAATGGCAGGCTCTTTCAAATAATGACATTGACCTATCAAATGCACTTGAGAGACTATACGAACTTTATAAGGACTCACCTACTCTTGGCAGCCTTATTAATCCACAGAGAATTTTAAAAACCGATCTTTTTAATGAAGATTGGGATGTCATTTCTCCACTTCTAAATCAAATATTAGATTCCGATAATGTCGAAGAGTCAGAACTTGGAGTATCTGCACAGGGGATACGAAAAGCAAGTGAGATTCTAACTAAAAAATACCATTTAGTTGTCACAAATGTGCCCTATCTCGGAAGGGGAAGACAAAATGAAACGCTAAAAATTTTCTCTGATTTAAATTTTCCATTAGCTAAGGCTGATCTCGCAACAACATTTGCTAGTCGATGTATTGAGTTTTGTGATGCTGGAGGAACGGTCGCATTAGTCACCCCTCAGAATTGGTTGCATATTGGACCGTACCGTCACTATCGGCATGATTATCTTACTAATTATTCTTGGAACTTGATCGCACAACTAGGATCGAGAGCATTTGAAACAATTACTGGAGAGATTGTTAATGTCAACTTAACTATTATCACAAAAGCGCTACCTAATAATGAAGATGAATTTTTTGGAATAGATGTTTCTACCCTACCCAATGCTGAAGTTAAGTCAAATTCATTGATGTTATTTGAATTAGTTTGGTGTAATCAAAAAGACCAGTTAGAAAATCCAGACTTTCGAATTTCATTGGAAAAACGTTCTAATTTGCCGTTACTAAACGGATATGCAAATTCTTACAAGGGTCTTGCTACTGGTGATATTAATATGTTCATTGGCTTGTTTTGGGAGTTGGGATTAACGAGTAATATCTGGAATTATTTCCAAGGAAGTGTTGATAAATCAATTATTTATGGTGGCAGAAGTCAGATAGTACGATGGGAGAATGGGCATGGTGAACTTTTTGAGTTTGTTGCTGAAAAGCTTGGCAAAAATGGTGTTGGTGCTTGGTTAAGAGGTGGAGAGGCTTGGAATAAAAAGGGAGTTGCCATAAGTCAGATGAGCGGTCTAACTTGCAGTATTTATTCAGGAGATATCTTTGATGAGAATACAGCAATTCTTATACCTAATGCAGAAAGCGATCTATTATCAATATTTTCATACTGTAACTCTGAGGAGTATAGGCAAGCTGTTAATTCGATTGATAGTAGTTCACTCAAAATTCCAAATCTAACCTTGATTAAAGTGCCCTTTGAAACCGAACGTTGGCTAAACTTTTCTGAAGAACACTTTCTTTTTTCTCTTCCTAGTCAATTTTCAAACGATCCTACACAATGGATTTTTCACGGCCACCCATGTGGCTCCGTAATCTGGGACGAGGAAAAAAAATGGACAGCCAAAGGCCCATTGCGTGTTGAAGACACAACCTTACAGGTTGCTGTAGCTCGCCTGCTAGGCTACCAATGGCCAACCGAATCAGATTCGGCTATGGAACTGGCCGATGAACAGCGCGAATGGGTAGAACAATGCAAGACACTGTCCGGTTATGTCGATGACGACGGCATCGTCTGCCTGTCCGCTGTGCGTGGCGAAAAACCTGCCCATGAACGACTGGAAGAACTGTTACAGGCAGCTTATGGCACTGCCTGGTCAACCCATGTGCGTAACCAGTTACTGGAACAGGTTAGCTGTAAAAACAAAAGCCTGGATCTTTGGTTGCGTGAAAAATTCTTCGAGCAGCATTGTAAACTGTTCCAGCACCGTCCTTTTATCTGGCAACTCTGGGATGGCCTGAAAGATGGATTTTCGGTACTAGTCAACTACCATAAGCTGGACCGGAAAAACCTGGAGCGCCTGATCTACACCTATCTCGATGACTGGATTCGCAGCCAGAAGCTGCAACAGGCGGAAGGCATAGACGGTGCCGCCGAACGCCTCGCCTCCGCCGAAGGGCTAAAGCAACGCCTGGAACTGATCCTTGAAGGTGAAGCACCTTACGATATTTTCGTACGCTGGAAACCACTCGAACAACAGCCGATCGGCTGGGACCCTGACTTGAATGATGGTGTGCGCCTAAACATCCGCCCCTTCATGACCGTCACTGATGTCGCCCAGAAAGGCGCAGGCATACTCCGCGCCAAACCCAACATCAAATGGACCAAAGACCGAGGCAAAGACGTTGTGACTGCCCCCTGGTATAAACTTGGATTGGAATATGGAGGTAGTGAAGGGGATCGTATCAATGATCATCACTTATCACTTGCAGAAAAGTCAGCAGCATCTGGTCAGGGATAAGCATGCGAAATACACTCGATAAAACTCTACGCAGCCAACTGGAAAGAACAGTCGTCAAGGCGCGCGACATCGCCGAACTGGCGGCGCGTGAAGAGCTACAGCGACTCGCAGTGGGCGATAAATCACCGGCAGATTATTTAACCGAACAACAACGCAACCTGCGCAGAAGCCTGCGCGCCCACGGCCGGCAGCTTGGAGATTATCGAAAACCCGAAGGAGCAAAAAACGCTGGTGAGCAGGGCATCGAACACCTGGTCACCGAAGTTGCCTACGAACACTGGCACCGCATGTTGTTCGCCCGTTTCCTCGCCGAAAACAACCTGCTCATGTATAAAGACGGCGTAACCGCCCTCGCGATACAGGATTGTTTTGACCTGGCCGAAGAAGAAACTGGCGACAGTTTTAACGGCTGGCACTATGCCGCGAACTATGCGGCCAGAATGCTACCACAAATCTTCCGTATCGATTCGCCGGTGTTTGCCATTAATCTGGCCCCTAATCACCAGAAACAGTTAGAGCAGTTGCTCTCGAATCTGGCACAGGAAACCTTTCAGGCATCCGATTCCCTCGGTTGGGTGTATCAATTCTGGCAAGCCAAACGTAAAGAACAGATCAATAAATCCGAAGTGAAGATCGGTGCCGATGAATTGTCCGCCGTTACCCAGCTGTTTACCGAACCCTATATGGTCAGCTTTCTGCTGGATAATTCTTTAGGCGCCTGGTGGGTAACCAATCATCCTAAAATTGAATGCCCGATTGAATTAACCTACCTGCGCACGTTGGAAGACGGCACACCTGCGGCGGGGCGCTTCGAAGGCTGGCCAAAACAGATTAAAGATCTGAAAACTCTCGATCCCTGCTGCGGTTCCGGCCATTTTCTGGTCGCTGCATTTTTAATGCTGGTGCCGATGCGTATGGCAGTAGAAGGCCTGCCAGCCCCAGAAGCAGTGGACGCAGTGCTGAGTGATAATATTCATGGCCTGGAACTGGATCAACGCTGTGTAGAGCTGGCGGCCTTCGCTCTGGCCTTAGAAGCCTGGCGCTATCCCGACGCTGGCGGCTATCGTGCATTACCCGAGTTACACATTGCCTGTTCTGGTTTAGGTATCAATACTAAAAAAGAAGAGTGGCTGGCACTAGCAGGAGACAACTCAAAGCTGTATCAAGCGTTAGACTCGTTATACACCCAGTTTAAGAATGCACCCATATTAGGTAGTCTTATCAACCCAGATGTGAGTCTCGGTAAAGAGTCTCTTTTTGAATCAAAGTGGGAAGATGTTGGGCCACTATTAACAAACGCTTTGGCGGGTGAAAGGTCAAGTGAGAAAGATGAGATAGGAGTCGTTGCAAAAGGAATTGCTAAAGCAGCTAACTTGATGGCTGACGAATATCAGCTTGTTATGACAAATGTTCCTTATCTTGGTAGAGAAGGGCATACACAAGAATTAAGAGATTTTGCTGATATGCATTTATCAAAAGCTTCTGGAGATTTGGCGGTATTAATGCTCGAGAGAATCTTTTCCTATGTAGGAAATTCAGGGGATTGCTTCCTTGTTCTTCCGCAGAATTGGTGGGTAGGTCGAACTTATTCTGATTATCGTGAAGATATAATTCGTAAAAGGCGATGGTTATTAGCTGTTGTGCTTGGAGAGGAGGCATGGGAAACATTTGGGAATCGTGGGCCGAACACAGTTCTTGTAGGCATTTCTAGTAGGCCACCTTCTGTTGGTAATAGGTTCTCAGCTATTGACCTTTCAAGTAAGCCGAATAGACCAATTGTTACTCGGAAAGAAAAGACGGTAGGACTTAAAAAAGAAATTCATGATGGTTTGGGAAAAGTATTTTTGGTTTCGCAAGAAGATCAATTAAATAATCCTGATATGAGGATATCATTACACCCTTTAACTACCTCCAAACTCTTAAACCAGTATGTGATCTCAGGAGAAGGTTCTTCTACTGGTGATGCTGACCACTTCCTGAAATACCATTGGGAGGTAAAATGGGGTGGCTCATGGATTGCGTATATTTCTCCAGATGGAAAATCAAGTCCATGGAGCGGGAGAGAGTTGTTAATGCTTTGGGAAGATGGAAGCGGAGAATTGGCGAAAAGCTCTCAAGCAAGAATTCAAAATTTAGATTTATGGAAAAAGAAGGGAATATTAGTAGGAAGAGTTAGAGGCATATCAACAACATTGTTTGATGGTGGCGCCTACTCAAAAGGTGCTGTTCTTATATGCCCAAAAAGAGAGGGAGATCTAGGAAAAATTTATAATTTTTTGAAATCTACGCAATATGAAGACCAGGTTCGAGCTCTGGATCCTCGGGTTTCTGCATCAACTAGTGTACTTACAAAAGTAGGTTTTGATTATGACTTGGCATCTCAATACGAATACCAGGTGCCAATCAAATATTCCCGAAATCTTACCCAATGGATTTTCCATGGTCATCCAGCTCAAAGCGAAGAACCTTTTCACGTTGCGATTGCTCGCTTATTGGGCTACCAGTGGAAAACTGAGTTAGACCCCGATTTGGATCTGGCCAATGAACAACGCGAATGGGTTGAGCAATGCAAGACTCTTTCCAGTTATGTCGATGACGACGGCATCGTCTGCCTGTCCGCTGTGCGTGGTGAAAAGCCGGCCCATGAACGCCTGGAAGAACTGTTACAGGCAGCTTATGGCAGCGAATGGTCTACCAATGTTCGTAATAAGTTACTGGAGCAGGTCGGATGTAAAAACAAAAGCCTGGAGCTGTGGCTGCGTGAAAATTTCTTTGAACAGCATTGTAAACTGTTCCAGCAACGTCCCTTTATCTGGCAACTCTGGGATGGCCTGAAAGATGGATTTTCGGTGCTGGTTAATTACCAAAAACTCGATAAGAAAAATCTGGAACGCTTAATCTATACCTACCTGGACGACTGGATTCGCAGCCAGAAGCTGCAACAGGCTGAAGGCATAGACGGCTCCACCGAACGCCTCGCCGCCGCCGAAGGCTTAAAGCAACGCCTGGAACTGATCCTCGAAGGTGAAGCCCCTTACGATATTTTCGTACGCTGGAAACCACTAGAACAGCAGCCGATCGGCTGGAGCCCTGACTTGAATGATGGTGTGCGCCTAAACATCCGCCCCTTCATGACCGTCACCGATGTCGGCCAGAAAGGCGCAGGCATACTCCGCGCCAAACCCAACATCAAATGGACCAAAGATCGCGGCAAAGACGTTGAGTCTGCCCCCTGGTATGACACCTTTAACGGGGATCGTATAAATGAACACCACCTGACATTGGCCGAAAAAAATCTAACGCGAGAGAACTAAAATGACTGGCTTCTACAAAGGAATGCGATGGCTGAAGTGTGACTTACAGGTACAAACTCCTGAAGATGAAAGGCATTGGCAAGATGATGATCTCAAATTGCTAAACCCACGAAGACCGAAAAATAATGGTCAACCGGATGAAGGCGATATTCAGGAAAAAGCACGCATATTTTTACGTCGCTGTCATGCGCTTGGACTAGATCTAATCGGGGTAACAGATCATAATTTTTCAGCACGAACTGATCCCAGGGATTGGTTTGTTGTTCATCTGGCCGAACAGAATAAAACAGTAGCTAAAGAATTTGATCGCCAGCCATTAGTTATAATGCCAGGATTTGAAGTAGATATTGGATACCATGTTCTTTGTCTGTTCAACTCAGCAAAGAAGCAAAAACACTTTGAAGAATGTAATCGAATTCTTACGAAATTAGGTTTGGCTGAAAATGCCCGTTTCGATCAGACTGGCCCCAAACAACTCAGGCATAATGATCAGCGTATCTCTCTCAAAAAGCTGATTGAGATTGTCCAAGGGGAGCATGGTGGAATCGTAATAGCAGCGCATGCTGATCAGAAAAGTGGTCTGTTTTCTGAAGCATCCAATAAGGATGATTATGCCAATCATGAACTCTATTGTGTGGAATTGACTCAAAATCCTCCGGCACAAAAGCACCAAGATATCCTTTCGGCCAAAAATATTGCCTGGAGGAGAAACTATTCACACCCCGCCTGGATTATGTCTTCTGATGCAAAATCAATTCGCACTGATGAAGATGGTAAGCCAAAAGCAAATAGCCTTGGATACCGATATACATGGATTAAGATGTCTGAACCATCCGTAGAGTCTCTTCGTCAGGCATTTCTCGATCATGATTCTCGGATACGTTTACCACTTGATATATCAACAGATAAGCCACCAGGCGACCTAATTAAACAGTCCGTGATCCGTTCCATATCAATTAAGGATGCTGTATTCCTTGCGGATCAAGATGCACAGTTTTCTCCTAACATGAATTGTGTTATCGGTGGTCGGGGTAGTGGTAAATCTACGTTGCTTGAGTATCTTCGCGTGATGCTGAGGAAAGATAAGAATAAAGATATTGATGAGGGAACGCTGGAACGAATCAAGCGTGTAAAAAATACTTTGAATAATCAGGGAGCTGCTACGACACTTGAAGTCTGCTGGGTAAGTGCTGATGGTGTTGAAGATAGAATAGTCTGGGAAGCTGGGCGACCAGTTGTTAAAGATCTGGATTTGGAAGATCCGGACACTTATTTTGAAAACCTTCAAGTGAGTTTCTATAGTCAGCAACAGCTTAATCGGTTAACCGACTCTAGAACCGATGAACGTGGTGTCCGCCAGGCTGAGCGACTTTTGGAGTTAGTGGATGGTTTTGCCAAGGATGAGTTGGATGACCTGGAACAGCAAGGAGATGCGATCAAACGTCAAATTAATCATGCCTTTTCGATCCAGCGAGCCATAGCTGAACAAGAGACGATTTTAAAGAGACTAAAACAAGAACGACAGGAACTCGAGCGCCAGTGGAAAGCGCAAAGCGACATTCAGGGGCCTGCCCAAAGGCATCAGGCACTTAAGGGAGAATCTCGTTATCTTCAACGGGTCAAAGGTGTAAAGGGGCAGCAGTTTTCTGATGTCGCAGATTTGGCTGGTGAAGTTGCAAACTCTCATGTTCCATTTTCCGTAGAACAAGCGCCACATGGTGAGTGGTTTGCTGAAATCGATGCGAAAGTAAAAACAGCAAAAGACGAGCTAGCTGCGGAAATTCGTAAAGTCACGGACACATTTAACCAAACCATCTCTGGATTGATTGATGATAATCCTGGCTGGGCTTTGATCAAAAATGAGCTTGAACAAGCTGATGATGAATTTGAAAAAGCATGTGCCGATAAAGGACTGAGCCTGGATGATGTGGGGCATCTCCAGGAAGTCAATCAAGCACGAAGCCGAAAAGATGAAGAAATTGAGGGCGTTGACCTAGCTATAGGAAAACTCAGTGAATCTGCTGGTAATCCAGAAATTTTAATCGCTGACCTTCAAGAGGTATGGCGTCAGCAATTTGCAAAGCGAGGTGAAGCGGTAATAAAAGCTAACGATCTTGCTGTTCTCGATGGTGAGGTGCATCGCTTTATTGAGGTGTCTGCTGCTTACCAACAGGACTCAAAAACATTCAGTCAACACTGGCTTATTTTCGGCCCCGATGACAAGCGGACTCGACTTGGAAGAGGTTGGGATGAAATCGGTGATAAGTTGTATAAAAAGTTCTCAGATTATGATGGCGATTCACCTTCACCTTGGCAGTATCTAAAAGATAGGCTTGATTCTGATACACAGTCAGCAGGGATGGAGTTTACTGATTTATTTAGTGAGTTATATCAGCATATAAATGCTAATGGCGAAAAATGGGAAAAACTGCAGATTTCAAGAGTAGAAGATGCTGTCGATATGAAGCTTTTTCGGCCGGATGGTACGGTTGCCGGTAGTATCGCTAAGGGTAGTTTATCTGATGGGCAGCGTAATACGGCAGCACTGGCATTGTTATTGGCACAAGATGGTGGCCCCTTGGTAATAGATCAACCAGAAGATGAGCTGGATTCTAACTTTGTGTTTCGCGAACTCATACCAATGCTTCGAAAAGTGAAGAATAAGCGCCAGCTTATTATGGCTACCCATAATGCCAACCTGCCGGTAAATGGTGACGCTGAACTTGTTTATGCCTTTGAAGCAAAAAATGGCAGAGGAGAAGTGCTCGCGCAAGGTGGGCTAGACCAAGGTGATGCTACCAAAGCGGTGCTTGATATCATGGAAGGTACAGAAGAAGCTTTCCGCCGTAGGCGAGAAAAATACCATTTTTGATTGTGGCAATGTTTATTTCCTTAGTCGTATTGGAATTAGCATAATAATAAATATTAAGGAGAATACAGTATATGGCAAAAAAAATTAGTGGCGCAGAGTATCAACTGGCAAAAATATTCAGTTCAGAATTTGATTATGTAATTCCTTCCTATCAGCGTCCCTATGCCTGGACTGTTGATCAAACATCGGAATTGTTTGACGATCTGTATGATTTCTATCGTACCGAGCTGGATGAGGAATATTTTCTTGGAAGTATTGTGCTGATTAAAGAAGAAGGTATTCCATACTCTCAAGTTATCGATGGTCAGCAGCGTTTGACTACACTGACAATTTTACTGGCGGCAATGACACACCTTTTTTCCGATGAGATGAAATCGGATTTTAACAACTATATCCGTGAACCTGGCCGGGTATCGCAGGGGTTGAAGCCAAAACCAAGGCTTGCCCTGCGAGACTTAGATAGGGATTTTTTTGCTAAATATGTACAGGGTTTATTATTTGATGAATTGTTTGCTTTTGACAGTACATCATTAGGTAACGAATCACAGAGAAATATTCAGACGAACAGTCGCTACCTCCTTGAAAAACTTAAGGAAGTGTTTGACGGTGATAACAGTAAATTGGTTGATTTCGGTATATTTGTGGTACAGCGTTGCTCCCTGGTTGCCGTATCAACTTCTACCCAACATTCAGCATTTCGCATTTTTTCAGTCATGAATAGCCGTGGGTTAGATTTACAGCCTACTGATATTCTGAAAGCTGAAGTTATTGGCCAGTTAGGTAAAGACAAACAAGCTGAATACAACGAGCGCTGGGAAGACATGGAAGTTGAATTAGGCAGAAGTGGATTCAACGACCTTTTCTCTTATGTGCGAATGATTTATGCCAAAGAGAAAGCCAAGCGTGCACTTTTAGAGGAGTTTAAATCTCAAGTTATTTCAAAAATCAGCACTCCAGTAGCTCTTATAGAAGACGTTCTTGAACCCTATGCCGATGCGTTGGCCATTGTAAAACATGCTAATTACGAAGCATCTTCTAATGCGCAGGATGTGAACAGCTATTTAAAGTGGCTTAATCGAATTGATAACTCTGACTGGATTCCGCCTGCGATTTTATTCCTCGCCAAACATAAGCAGGAGCCTGATTATGTTTTGTGGTTTTTCCATCGGTTGGAGCGTCTGGCTGCTTGTATGCATGTGTGTGCTCGTAACATAAATGAGCGTATAGAGAGGTATTCCAGGCTGATAAATGGACTTGATAAGCCACATTCTATGAAGTCACCAGTGGCTGAGGTTGAGCTAAGTGATGCAGAAAAAATGGCAATGTTCCAAGCATTGAATGGAAGTGTGTATGAGTTAACTGCTAGGAGAAGAAACTACATTATATTACGGCTGGATGCTTTTATGTCAGATGGCGCTGCTGTGTATGACCCTTCTGTTTTGACCATAGAGCATGTTTTACCTCAGACGGTTAATTCAGAAAGTGAATGGTCGAAAATTTGGCCTATTGAAGAACAACGGCTTGTATGGACGCACCGTATTGCTAATTTGGTGCCTCTTAATTTTAGACGCAACGTTAGTGCCTCTAATTATGATTTTGAACGCAAAAAAATAGCTTATTTTGGGGGTAAGAAACAGGTTTCATCCTATGTGCTTACAACCCAGGTATTAAATACACCTGCATGGACCGTAGAGTATGTAGAGAAACGTCGGCTAGAGCTGATGAGCGTGTTTGCCGATAAGTGGAATCTGACTATATAGAACCAGATCCCATATTAGCAGAGTACTAACAAAGTATTGCACGATAACTTATCAAATGTTATTGTGCAAAAAATTGTTATCGAGGGCTACGTGGATCAATTGCAGAAGCATTTAGAGCACTACCTGTCTGAAGTGACGGGGCTGAAGGTTATGGCTAATCTTCAGAATAGCGCAGACTTACCCTATTTTTTTACCAGGCTCTATACACTGTATCAGCTGGACATCGGTAGCACCTCATTCACTGCTGTTTTTCTTAAGCAGGAAGATGAATTTAAACCCGCTCAATTTATTAAACACCTGCAGCAGGTTCAATGGGTTGAAATGGATGAACTCTGCGTGGTGGCGCAATCCCTGCCGACTTATGTACGTAAGCGCCTGATTGAAAAAGGCATTCCTTTTGTCATACCTAATGTTCAAATGTACCTGCCCGCGATGGGCATGGAGTGGAGAGCCAGGGCTGGACGGAAAAAACCAGTTACGGTTGAGCGCTTTAGCCCGGCAACACAGGTCGTATTGATTTACTGGTTGCTCGGGAGAATTGAGGGTTCGGTGACGCCGTTAGAGCTATCGAAGCAACTCTGGTATAGCACAATGACGATGAGTCGAGCGCTAAATGAACTGGAATCGTCAAAAATTGCCAGAGTGGAGCGAGTGGGTCGTGAACGTTTTGTTACCTTTTCAGAAAATCGTAAAGTAACCTGGCAGGAAGTGTATCCGCGTCTGCGTACACCCGTTATTCAGCTTGTACGTGTTACCAGGCATGCGCTATCTGCAGAGAACGTTTTACCGGCTGGTCTCACCGCGCTATCTTACCGCTCCATGTTGAGTGAGCCTGCTTACCCTGAATATGCGCTTAGCCGCGATGCCTGGAAGGCTATGGAAAAAGCGGGGATAGAAAAGATCCCGTTGGAAGAGGAGGGGACCTGCGTGTTACAGGTTTGGTGCTATGACCCCAAAATTTTAGCAGTGGATGGCCAGGTTGATCCTTTTTCTCTGTTTCTTAGTCTGCAGGATGAAAACGATGAGCGTATTGAAATGGCACTGGATGAAATGATGGCGCCGTATCTATGATCAGAGGCCTGGATAAATTTAGAGCGCATTTTGCGGATTTTACTCACTGCTATGTATTGATTGGAGGTGCCGCTTCTGATTTGGTCATGAATGATGTCGGAGTTGAGTTTCGTGCCACCAAAGATCTGGACATTGTGCTGTGTATCGAAGCGATGGATACAGCCTTTGCCGAGGCATTCTGGAGCTTTGTAAAAGCGGGTGGTTACAAGCACCAGCAGCGCAGCACAGACAGGAAGATTTTTTATCGATTCCATGAGCCGGAGGATAAGCATTATCCGGTTATGCTGGAGTTATTCTCCCGAACCCCGGATATGATGGTATTAGGAGATGATAGTCATTTAACCCCCATACCTGTTGCAGAAGATGTGTCTAGTCTGTCTGCCATTTTACTGAATAAGGATTACTACCACTTTATCCATCAACACAAACTGGAAATCGATAATGTAGCAGTCGTCACCCCCGCCTGTTTAATTCCATTGAAGGCAAAGGCCTGGCTGGATTTGAGTATGCGCAGAGAGGCTGGCGAGAAGGTCGATTCCAGGGTTATAAAAAAACATAAAAACGATATTTTTCGATTATTTCAGGTGATCGCTCCAGACTTAAGGGTTGATCTACCCGCTGCCGTTTCACAAGACATGCAGCAGTTTCTGGATGAGATTTCAGAAGATGCAGATTTGTCATTAAAAGATTTTGGCTTAGCAGGGTTGGGAGTGCGGGATGTTGTCGAAGCACTCAGACTGAACTATCGACTTCAGGGAAAAGGGACATAGAGCAATAATGAGTGAAGTAAAAACAGTACAGCGTGCCCTTATTCAGGCAATTCGGCAGTCGAGTGCTTTCAATCCGAATACCCAGCTTGCACCGGCCTGCATACTATGGACGGATAAGGAGCGACAGTGGGAAGCGGTCATTCCTGCATTACAGCAGGCTCTACCCGAGCTTTTCGTTTTAGGAAACTATGCTCCCGAAACCCGAACAGGCCCTGCGATCTGGCTGAAATGCGTGGTAGCGAGTACGCTAGAATCGGTGCAAGTACCAGACAATCTTACGCCGATTATTTATATGCCGGGCATTTCCAGAACTGAACTTAGGGCCATTGAACATTGCTCTGATGCCATCAAGCCATTAGCCGAGCTGCAATATCGGGGTCTCATATGGAGTCAGCATAATGGCAAGGACTGGACGGCCAACGCCTATTTAACCTCTGCAACCGGCGGTTTGGGACTGGATGTTGCGAAAGATAAAGCCACACAAGTCGCCTTATTAATGGCGTTACCTGAACTGTTGAATAGTAATTCGCATTCTTTGGAGAATAAACGGTTAGAGGCGAGTGATTTTAACCAGTTAATCATAAGCGATCCCATTCGTGATTTACTGACCTGGATGAATTCACCCAAAGATATCGCTGGCAGCTGGAACGGCGGTCGTTGGCAGGCCTTGTGTAATGAAGCCCGCAGTCAATTTGGTCTGGATATTGAAAAGGATGGTGAGTTTGCAGCGGCAGAGAAGTTATGTGCCAGCAAAGGTGCCTGGGTAAATGTCTGGCAGAGATACTGTGATAGTCCGGATCTATATCCAGCACTGATTACGCTGCTGGAACGTGTCCCCTTGCCGGATTTGTTTTCCGATCCCGCTACCTATCCGCAAGGCAATGCACAGGACGAAGATACCTTATTTATTGCATTAAAAGCATTGAAAAATGAAGGCTCGAGTTCGGCTCGTGAAGAAATTTTGACCCTGGATAAAACGCATGGAGCACGACGCAATAGCCTGTGGGCGAAACTTGGAAAAGCGCCATGGGCAAAACTGTTAAAGCCTTTGGCGCAGGTGGCTGAGCGTACTAAAAATGGACCAGGCGGCTTGACCCCACAGGAGTTAGGTGAGCGATACAGTACTGATGGTTGGTTAACGGATGCAGCTGCGATCCAGGCTATAGCCTTATGTGACAATAAGCAGCAGCTGAATGTTATCGAAGACGTTCTGGCCACGATCTATACCCCCTGGCTTGCCGATCTGAATGAAAGGTTTCAAAAGCAGGTGCGCGAAAAAGGCTATCCAGGGTGCCATGATGACAGTGTTGCGGAATCAGTAGCCGCGTACAAAGCCAGCGGTGAGGTGGTCTTTTTTGTCGATGGTCTGAGGCTCGATGTAGCACATCAGCTAATCGCCTTATTCAATGATAAAGGTCTTAAACCTGTATTGAGTACGCAATGGTCTGCATTGCCTTCGGTAACGGCTACCGCGAAGGCGGCAGTGAGTCCAATTTATGCCCTGTTAACCGGCCTGGATAGTGATAAAGATTTTGAACCCAGTGTCATCGATAATGGCTCTTTGACTCATGAGCGCTTTAAAAAGCAGCTAGGTTTGTTGGGCTGGCAAACTTTAGCCGATAACGAAACGGGTGATTCAACGGGCAAAGCCTGGGTCGTCTGTGGTGATATCGATAAGGAAGGCCATAAGAGTGAGTTAAAACTGCCTCGCCGGATACCCATGATTTTAGACAGTATCGTCGAACGTGTGATTGAACTGCAGCAAGCGGGCTGGCAGAAAATTAGAATAGTGACCGATCATGGCTGGTTATTGGTGCCAGGTAAAATGCCAAAATCCATGCTACCAGGCCAGGCCTCCGAGAGTCGTTGGGGGCGTTGTGCACAATTAAAGCAAAATGTTCACATCGATGGATTAACCCTCGGCTGGCACTGGAACCCGAATATTCCTATTCATTACCCACACGGTATCCATTCGTTTATTGCGGGTAGAACCTATGGGCACGGTGGAGTGAGTTTGCAGGAATGTCTGGTGCCAGTAATTAGCATAGAAGGGGAAGTAAAAACCTTAGCGCAAGCCTCTATTACTTCAGTGAAGTGGATTGGGTTAAATTGCAAAGTTGAAGTCAGTAGTGAAGCAAAAAACATCTTTACCGACTTGCGCACTAAATTAGCGGATAGCGATTCATCTTTGGTGAATGCCAAAGAATTAAAGGCTGGAAAGGCGAGCTTGATGGTATTAGATGATGATAATGAAGGCGTGTCGGCGATTGTGGTTGTGTACGATGCTGAGGGTAATGTGCTGGCTAAACAGGCTACAACCATTGGAGGTGATGAATAATGGAACTTGATCAGTTAGATAAAAAGTCGGCAGAGAGTTTTGAAGGGTATGTCGTCAGGAAAGACCTGGTACGAACTTTTAGTCAGCAGTTTCCAGTACCAACGTATGTGGTTGAATTCTTGCTGGGCCGCTATTGCGCAACTACCGATGAAAACGAAATTAAAGAAGGTCTGGAAATTGTTCAGCGCCAGCTTTCCTCTCGTACCGTAAAGGCCGGGGAAGAAGAACTGTTCAAGGCCAAAGCCTATAAGGAGGGCAGTGTAAAGTTAATCGATATGGTCAGTGTCCGTTTTAGTGCAAAAGATAATGGATACCTGGTCACACTGCCAAGCCTTCGCCTGAACAATGTGCGTATTGCCGATAAAATAGTGGATGAAAATGACCGCCTGTTAACCGGCGGATTTTACGCTGAGATCACCCTGGAATACGACAAATTTATCGCTGAAGAAAAATCAGGGAATCCATTCGGCGTATTTGCACTACGGCCTATTCAGTTATCCAAGCGCGATGTTCTCGATGTTTTAGCATCGGCCAGAGAACAGTTCAGTACAGAGGAATGGATTAACTTACTGCTGCGTTCCATAGGACTGGAACCTGACAGCCTGGATAAATCGGCAAAAAACGCCATGCTGCTAAGGATGGTGCCTTTTGTAGAGCGCAACTACAACATGGTTGAGTTAGGACCAAGAGGCACTGGTAAGAGTCATTTATACCAGCAGGTATCGCCCTATGCGCATTTGATATCCGGTGGCAAGGCCACTGTCGCCAAAATGTTTGTGAACAATGCAAATGGTCAGCGCGGCCTGGTTTGTCAGTATGACGTGGTTTGTTTTGATGAGGTGAGCGGCATTTCTTTTGACTCTAAAGACGGCGTCAACATTATGAAAGGCTATATGGAGTCCGGGGAATTTAGTCGCGGCAAAGAGAGTATTCGTGGCGATGGCTCGCTGGTCTTTGTCGGCAACTTCGAAGTCGATGTTGAGCATCAGCAAAGAATAGGCCATCTCTTCGGGCCGTTGCCGGAAGAGATGCGAAACGATACCGCGTGGATGGATCGTATACATTCCTATCTACCAGGCTGGAATGTACCAAAAATGAATAAGTCTTTTTTAACCGACCATTTTGGACTGGTGAGTGATTTCTTATCGGAATGCTTTAGTCACTTAAGGAATCAGAGTCGTATTAGCAGTTTGCAGAGTCGAGTTTATTTTGGAGGCGCGCTCAGTGGTCGCGATACCAATGCGGTTAATAAAACAGTATCTGGGCTTTTAAAGCTGTTATACCCCAGCATGGATTCGGTGGTTTCCGATGAGGATCTTGAATGGGCTGTTCGCCAGGCACTTGAAGTGCGCCGGAGGGTTAAAGAACAACAGAAACGTATCGGCTCAGCTGAATTCAGGAATACGCATTTCAGTTATATTCTGGGCGATGAAGGCGTCGAGCAGTTTGTATCCACGCCGGAGCTTCGAGCGGATAATTCGATTGGAAGTGATCCGTTAGAGCCTGGACAGATATGGGCTATTAGTGAAGGAGGTACGGATGCTGATGATAATGCCGGGCTTTACCGGATTGAAGTCAACGATGGACCTGGTAGCGGCGTAAAAATTCTGAATAACCCGAGCCCTGCTGCCTTTAGGGAATCAGTACGCTTTGCGGAACAGAATCTTTATTCAAGATCTGCCCAGTTAGTCGGAGATAGAGACCCGCGCGCACATGAATTTACGATTCAGCTAAGGGCGTTTGATGCTTCCAGGAAAGGTGCAAAACTGGGCATCCCGGCATTAGTCGCTATCTGTAGCAGTATGCTGAAAAAACCGATCAAAGGGGGATTGATTTTAGTCGGTGAAATAAATTTGGGTGGATCAATAGAACCGGTTTTAAATGCGGTTAATGTTACTGAGTTAGCCGTAGAAAAGGGCGCTCAGGCTATATTATTACCCGTGAGC
Organism: uncultured Gammaproteobacteria bacterium; assembly: GCA_937894085.1. Lineage (GTDB taxonomy): Bacteria > Pseudomonadota > Gammaproteobacteria > JACNJF01. Next base: position 25,507 of record CALCSG010000018.1, read on the forward strand.
TGCAGGCGACAGTTATTTGATCTGTCTGACGAAATGGCAACGAAAGTGGATGTTCAGTTTTACGCCGATGCCAGGGATGCGATGTTGAAGGCCCTGGTGGAATAGACGAGGCTTGAAGGTTATGGAAAACGAATCGAAATCATATCAATCACTAAAAAAAAGACATCGTGAAATTAGGGATCATCTCCCTCAACACTTATCTCTTCGCATACATCGGGCATTGAGCTGGTTAAATTGTGCAGAGCGAAATGATGACGAAGACTCAAAATTTATCTTTCTATGGATTGCTTTTAATGCTGCCTACGCTCATGAAATCCCAAATCGGTGGGAGTTTAATGAGCGTCAAATCTTGAGTAATTTTCTTCAGATACTGATAGAAGTGGATCGTGAAAAGTCATTATATAAAATTGTCTGGAATGAGTTTCCAAATTCAATTCGGCTGTTAATTGATAACCGATATGTTTATCAGCACTTCTGGGATTTCCATAATGATAAAATTAATGAAGCGGAATGGCAGGAGCAATTTAAAAAAAGCAGGGAAGCTGCGAACAGAGCCTTAGGGCAAATGGACACGGAAAAAATTCTTTCAATAATTTTCGAAAGATTATACACCTTAAGAAACCAACTTATTCACGGCGGAGCTACCTGGAGCAGCTCTGTAAACCGTAACCAGATCAGAGATGGAATGAAGATAATGGGCCAGATTGTACCGGCATTGATCTCTATCATGTTGAATAAGCAACCCAGGTTAATTGGCAGCCCTTGTTATCCGGTTGTTAAATAGTGTGGTGTGCAAGGCACACCACTACGAGTAGGAAAATATATAATTCTTAAGCGACGCATTATGTCGTTTCCCTGATGTAATATGAGGCTCTTCATTTTCAGGCTTAAAAACTTGGCAACTGTATATTAAGGAGTGCGAACAATGGGTACTAAAAATAAAAATCCTATTGCAATACCTGTAAACAACAGAAATATTCATACGGTAGCAGCTCAAGCAAACATATCGGCGAATGACTTATATGACAAAATGGCCGAATCCAAAATTACATATAAAAAACAATGTGAAAAGGAGTGGGCCATCAGTTATTTAAGTAAAGATGAAAAATGGTTTGATGAGGCAGAAAAGAAAATCGAACAGATACGTAAGTCTCTTCCTGAAGGGATGGATGAAAAGGAAAAAATCATCAAGCTATACGGATGGATCGCAGATACGGTAGAGCAAGGTCTTCTTCGAATGCCATTAACAGACAATACTGAATACTCTCGTGCCGATAGTGTTAGCCTGATTATGACAAACCCTGATCTTTTTAATAAAATCTGCCGGTGGGATTAGCTAGTGATGCCTGGTAACTACGGACATTTCTTCGTGACCTGTGAAGTATCTAACTACTAACAATAAATGATGTAAGCTTTAACCTATGAAAATGACTGAAAACTATAACCCCGTATTCATATCATTAGGTGGTTCAGGTGGAAATATTTTGGAAGATTTCGATACGGATTTATTTCCGTTAGATCATCAACTGCACATCAATACTGATCGTAATAGTCTGAGGCAGCGGAAAGGAACCCAGTTTATAATTGGAGAAAAATGTATAAAAGGGCTCTCCTGTTCAAGGTTGCCGGCTTTAGGTAAAAAGGCTATCGATGAATCACTTATTACTATTTTGACAAAGTTAATCAATAAGACAGATGTATTCATCATAGCTGGCCTTGGTGGTGGCACAGGAAGTGCGGCTCCGCATTTAGCTAAGCTACTTATTCAGAGCGGGAAAAAAGTTCACCTGATTTTAAGTGTTTTAGGCCTGGACAGTGAAAGCAAATTAACTCAACAAAATGTTGAGAATGCGATTTCTGATGCGAATGAAATAGAACCAAAATTAGCCCGTCTAATTATCATGAAACAAGACTGGAAGAGGTTTGATAAGAGTGCAATTTTTAATGATTGCTTGTTTCAATTTCATCAGGAGATAGCAAAGGAAGTAGAAATCCAGAAAAGCCAATCACAAATATAAACCTTTATAAGGACCGTTTAATATGCTGGATAAAAAAATAGTTTTAACAAGAAGCTCAAGAAAACTTATCTCAGAAGATACAATTGGCTATGGCTGGAGTAATGTAATTTTTTCCGACTACCCCGATATAAAGGTTTTGTTTGAACAGGGTTTTAAAGGCAAAGAAAAGTCAATCGGACGGAAAGCTAAACAGATTAAACTTTTCTATAATTTGAAAAAAGATGACCTGGTTGTACTTCCGTTTTCCGGTTCTATTGCAATAGCCGTTGTACAAGGAAATAAGTCATATGAAAAAGGAATAAAGCACGCTGAAAACCGTATTGCGGTTGATTATTTAAAAGACAAGAATGGCAAAATGTTTATACCAAGAGCCTGTCTATCAACAGCCTTACAGGCTAGATTGAGGTTACGTACGACTCTGGCTGACTTGGGGTCTTTTACTGAAGAAATAGAAGGGCATGTTAGTGCGATAAAAAATGGTGAGATTTTAACCTGGGATGAAGGGATGGAAAAAAAGGCAGCTAAGGCAGAGGATAGCTTTAAAAAGAGTTTACTTGCAAGATTAAAAAAAGGTAACGAAATAAGTTTGTCAGCAGGTGGTCATGGACTCGAGGAACTTGTTAAAGAACTTTATGAAATAGAAGGTTATGAAGCAAAAATTCAGGCTAAAAATAAAAGTAGTGGTGTTGAGGATGTAGATATAATTGCCACCAGAGAAAATGACCTGTCACCTATAAAAGAGAAACTTTTTATACAGGTGAAGCACCACCGGGGCAGCACAAAAGGACATGGGGTTAATCAGTTATCGGCTTATAATTTGGATCTGGAATGTTTCGAATATTCCAACTGTTGTTTTAAGATTTTGATCACTACAGCAAAATTCGAAGAAGCCGCCAAACAAAAAGCGATTGCTAAAAACATTGAAACCATTGATGGAGAGAAGTTAGTAGATTTGATTTATGACAAATTAGATAAATTAAGTGTAAAAACTCGGTTATCTTTAGGTATCAGTAGCATTCCATTATTAATTTAAGCTCTGGCTTAAACAGGTATTAACTCCGAAGTTAACCTGTATATTTTCCATCGAATGCTTATTCAGAATAACCCTGTAAGTTATGTCCTGGCGATGACCTGAGGTGAAAAAAATTAATTTTCTGAACCGAATTTTCACAATATCTGTTGGTACGGGTTTCATATGTCTACTATACCTAGATAAGCGAAGATTATATCTTCAACATGGACTTTAGAAACCAGTAAATAAAATGATGTTCATTGCTACTTTCAAGGTTTTTGACGGCACATTATTTATTCCTTTCTCATGAATCCGAAATATCCGATAAAACCGGCATGAATAAGAATTCCAATATGTTAACCTGGGCAGCCATTACGCATCCAGGTGCCCGGCATAAACAAAATCAGGATGCCTTGTTAATCGATCAGGACATCCATCAATCCAGTTGGCATAGCACTGGTTATCTTGACAAAGCTTTACGTCATTTATTTGCAATTTCCGATGGTGTCAGTCAATCGCCCAACCCATCAAAGGCTTCCTATACAGTGTTGGAAGGATTGCTTCAGTCCTGGCAGATAATACCTGACGCGACGCCAGTCCAACACAAAGAATATATTCAAAGTTATCTGGATAAAAATACTAGCCAAAAACTATCTGGTATGTCAGCCACGCTGATTGCAGCGCTATTTAATGGTCAGAAATTCACTCTTTTTAACAGTGGTGATTCACGGGCTTACCTCATCGACAAGCAGGGCATTACAAAACTTAGTAAGGATCATACTATCCTCCAGCGTATGATAGATGAAGGAGAAATTACACCCGGAGAAGCTATCAATGCTTCCAGTCTATACGACGGCTTGGATCAATGTTTTGTTGGACGTTCACTGGATGGTCCGCCCAGAATACAGGTCTGCATTACTGACCTTAATCCCGGTCAGTTTTTGCTTCTATGTTCTGATGGCCTGAATCTCTATCTATCTGATGACGAAATAATGCATCATGTGATAAATTCAGAAAGTCTTGAAATCGGGTTAAACCGTTTATTTCGGCAATCTATAGCTTGCGGTGGAGAAGATAATATTTCAATAATTGCCCTTTCAGCTACATGAGCTGATCATTAAAATAAAAACATGACAGTAACCATCGACCAATTAATTTCCGCTATATCCCAGTACCGTGCACCGAAGATGTTCAACCCCTGGTCGGAGAGTTGTCGCATGGAGCTGGATAAGCAATATTATCTTCAGCGAAGGCTGAACCTTAAGGCCCATCTTTCCTGTCATAACCCGTTGTGTATTATGGTCGGTGAAGCTCCTGGATATCGAGGGGCCCGCTTTACCGGGGTACCGTTCACTTCTGAAAGTCTACTCGTCGATCAATCCATTCCTCGCGTTGAACATCCCAAGGGACAACGGATTACCACGCGGAAGTTACCCTGGAAGGAACCTTCAGCCACCATTGTCTGGGAAGAACTTAACAAACACCAGATCGCGGATCGCGTCATTCTGTTTAATGCGGTGCCCTGGCATCCGGAGGGAAAGGATGGATCACTGTCTAATCGACCGCCTAAAGAAGCTGAGAAGAATGCAGGCATGGAATGCCTGTCGCAACATCGTAAGTCGGGGCCTTTAATGGCCTATGAAATAAGAGACTGGTAATCGGAACCGCAGGTATTAACGGAAGCTGCCAGCCGTAGCCAGGACTTTTGCTTTACTGATAGACGGCAAATTTGTGCCATATTCGGACGCTCGTTAAAAATTGCATGTAGCTCATCCTGCCAGCCTTAGACAATTTATACTTGTATTTTTAAGTAGTGTGTATATGCAGAGCCATTTAGTTATTAGGCGAAAATAGGGAGTGGTAATGAAGTCAGGTTATCTATATGTATTGGTGCACCCGTCTGATCCTGACCTGTATAAGATCGGAATCACGACCCGCACGCCCCAGGAACGATTAGCCCAGCACAATAGCGATTACAGTCAACTGGCAGGTCGTATTGTTAAGGAGACAGGTCAGATATGGGAATTGAAAGAATACCACCCTGTCCCAGATCCGTATTACGCTGAATCAGTTTTCTGGAGCATAACAAGATTTGTGGATATCCCCTATCGACGAGGGGTTGAGATTGAAAAGATGAGTTGGGAGGAGGTGGAAAATGCATTGGATGCAGCAAAGAATGCGGGCTTGCGACCCCCGCCGCCTAAACAACCCGACCATGTTTATGCATACACGGCGCAGATAAGAAAGCGACTGGAAGGACGGGGTATTGCCCTTGTTGGTTACGTGCGAAGCATTGTCAGTGGAAAATCTGATTTTCGTTGCATCAATGGTCACCAGTGGCGGACGACACCGAAACTTGTGGGAGAGGGTGTAGGCTGTCCTGAGTGCGGGATCGGCGAATGTGATCCCGAAGAGATCATTGAAATGATAAAAGCGGGTGTTGTCTACCTATTGACGCACCCTGATAAGCCGGGGTACGTAAACATTGGAGTAGGATATGGCACGCAAGGAGAAGACTGCAGAGAATGGTCCTGGGGCGACTGGGAGGCGCATCGATATCGAAATGTCGAAGATACAGATTTGGCTGAAAAGATAATCTGGGACCTGCTGTGTGAACCCCTTCCCCATGATCGTGAACCAATCCAAAAGAGACTGGACATAGCAGAGGACGCCTTCCGCAAATTGATTTACGTGATGCAAGAAGAGATTGCTAATGAGGAGCGGAGAAGAGAAAGCTACGAGGATCTACCAGAGCCAAAATGAACCGGGATAAACTGGGATTGAGCAAAGGTTGTGTGCATGTGGGTTTCCGGCCTGCATAACAGCCGTTTAGAAATGGCTAATATTCCACGGTGTGCCAGGAGTATGTATTAGGACTCCAACGCGGTGGGTATTCGTGAACCCAGAATTCCTTATTTGACTGATAGTTGGCAGCGTGCTAGATTTGTACGGATTGGGCTACACCTTATTTTACGCCCCTGGTTCGGGTCCGGGGCGACGGTTAAACCGGTTAGGCTGTACTCCAATATAGAGACCCGGACTGCGCTAGGCGCAGTAAATGACCAACTTTGACTCCATTTGCGCTAACGCGCATGCCTGTGCTCCAGGCGACCTCCGAGACCCGCGGAGGGGATGACGGTCCAAGCTGGTTGAACTATTGGAGCAACCAAAATGACTCAACCTACCTCGAAATGTTCGCGGGACAACCGCGCGAACCAACTCAATGCCATTCACCCTGTTTACTACCGTTCGCGTGGAGCATCATCAAACGAAGCTCAATCCCGTGCGGAACAACGACAGTCAATACTAAATAAACAAGCAACTAAGCATCGCCATGATCGCCATGGTTCTGGAGGTGCAGAATGAACGCTAGAATTCTGATTACGGGTTCGTTTGGCCTTGTCGGCAGTGCATTGAAATCTGCCCTTCAAGCAAGGGGTATCGAAGTTATCGAACTGGACATCCAGGCAAAGGGCTCAGACTATGGCGATGTTCGAGACATCGATCATGTGCGCACTGCAGTGAATCGTTGCGATGGCGTTGTGCACTTGGCTGCAGTATCCCGCGTGCTCTGGGGCGAGCGCGACCCTGAACTCTGCCGATCAACTAATGTTGGCGGGTTACGCAATATTATCGAATCCATATACAGCCTCAAGAAATCACCCTGGCTCATCTTTGCCAGCAGTCGTGAAGTCTATGGCCAGCCAGCGACCTTGCCAGTGTCGGAGGATGCGCCCCTGCGACCGATGAATGTCTATGGTCATTGTAAAGTCAGAGGTGAGCAACTCATTATCGATGCCCATCGCAGGGGACTGCGAGTATCCACTGTCCGTCTATCCAATGTTTACGGGAACACCGATGATCATGCAGACCGTGTAATCCCTGCCTTTTCCAGAGGGGCTTTAATGGGCGAGACACTTCGCGTCGACGGAGCTGAAAACACCTTCGACTTCACTCACATAGACGATACCACGCGTGGCCTCGTCACACTCGTCCAACACATGATTCGAGGGGGCGAGGCTCTGCCACCTATTCACTTTTTGACAGGGCATCCTACCACCCTACAGCAGCTTGCGGAAATGGCGATTGACATCGCTGACACCGGCTCGGAGATTCTGTACACCCCACCCAGATCCTACGACGTGGCAAGATTCTACGGTGATCCTTCCCGCGCAAATAGTCTCCTCGGATGGTCTCCACAGGCGACGCTTCGAGATGGGCTCACACAACTGATCAATGATTTCCGTGACGAGCTGGATACTGCCGACGCACAGGTGGTATCGTTATGAAAATCCTGCAAGTCATCCACGGTTATCCGATGCGCTACAATGCGGGCTCAGAGGTCTATACCCAGACTTTGTGCCATGGGCTTGCCGAGCGTCACGAAGTACACGTCTTCACCCGTGAGGAGGACTCGTTCGCACCCGACTACGGTTTGCATGTCGAACGTGATCCAGATGATCCTCGAATAAAACTACACATTGTCAACAACCCGAGAAACAAGGACCGCTACCGAGCAACCGCTATCGATCAGCGGTTCGCGGATGTCCTCGATCAGATACGGCCCGATATTGTTCATGTGGGGCACCTGAATCACCTCTCGACCTCGCTCATACAGGAAGCCGCAAATCGTCAGATCCCTATCGTCTACACGCTTCACGACTACTGGGTGATGTGTCCACGCGGTCAGTTCATGCAGATGTTCCCCAAAGATCCGAATGAATTATGGGCTTCCTGCAGTGGGCAGGAAGACCGCAAGTGCGCGGAGCGATGCTACACACGTTATTTCAGCGGTGACCCAGATGAATACAAGGAAGATCTGACATATTGGAGCGACTGGGTCGCCCGTCGCATGCGCCACATTAAGGCGATGACAGAACTCGTCGACCTGTTCATTGCACCTGCTCGCTACTTGCATGATCGTTACCGCGACGACTTCGGGCTCCCAGAAAGCAAGCTCGTATACCTGGACTATGGTTTCGCACTCGAGCGAATGACCGGGCGCAAGCGAGTGACAGACGAGCCGTTCACTTTTGGTTACATCGGAACACACATCCCTGCCAAAGGGATACACGACCTCATTCGCGCTTTTGGTGCATTGCATGGAGACGCACGACTGCGAATATGGGGTCGACCTCGTGGACAGGATACGGATGCCTTGAAAAGTATTGCAGCGGACCTTCCGGCTGGTGTTACAGAGCGCATCGAATGGCTGACAGAGTACCGTAACCAGGAGATCGTCGAGGATGTATTCAACCGGGTCGATGCCATTGTCGTGCCCTCGGTCTGGGTTGAAAACTCACCGTTGGTGATCCACGAGGCACAACAGGTGCGTGTGCCAGTCATTACGGCAGACACAGGAGGTATGGCGGAATATGTTTCTCACGAGGTGAATGGCCTTCTTTTCAAACACCGCTCTCGTGCATCCTTGAGCCAACAGATGCAGCGACTTGTCGATGATCCGGTGCTGGCCAGACGATTAGGCGAGCGGGGCTACCTATTCAGTAAGAGCGGAGATATTCCGGATATCGCAAAACACGTTGGCAAAATTGAGGCGCTGTATGAAAAGGTATTGGAGCGTCGTGATAGTGCAGGGGTATCCAGGGGCACTGGTCCCTGGCGGGTTACCTTCGATACCAACCCAGACACCTGCAACCTGCACTGTGTAATGTGCGAGGAGCACTCACCGTACAGCACGCTTTCCAGGGCACGCAAGGACGAACGGCGTGCACACAGGTTGATGCCTATCGAACTCATCGAACGCATCGTCGCTGACGCAGCCCCTCACGGACTGCGGGAGATCATTCCATCTACAATGGGTGAGCCACTGCTTTACAAGCATTTTGGAGACATTCTGGCATTGTGCGTTACGCATAAGGTGAAATTGAACCTGACGACTAATGGCACTTTTCCTGGACTGGGTGCACAAGCCTGGGCAGAGCGCATCGTGCCGGTGACGTCTGATGTAAAGATTTCCTGGAACGGCGCCACGAAGACAACGCAGGAGTCGATCATGATTGGCGCAGACTGGGAAGTGATGCTGGAGAATGTGCGCGCCTTTATTGCAGTTCGGGATACTCATGCAGCGGATGGTGGAAACCGCTGCCGAGTGACCTTTCAGCTCACCTTCCTGGAGTCCAACATTTCCGAACTGGCCAATATCGTGCGACTGGCGATTGAGTTGGGTGTCGATCGTGTAAAAGGTCACCACCTTTGGGCGCACTTCAGCCAGATCAAGGAACTTTCGATGCGGCGCAGCCCAGATGCCATCCTGCGCTGGAACAGTGCCGTACTTGAAGCGCGAGCCGCCGCAGCCGAACATAAACTGCCGAATGGTCAATACATCCTGCTTGAGAACATTACTCTTCTGGATGAGAATGCAACGGATGACCTCGCACCCGGTGGCACCTGCCCCTTTCTCGGACAGGAGGCCTGGGTCAGCGCACCTGGACGCTTCGACCCCTGCTGCGCCCCCGATGCCCAGCGGCGCACCCTGGGTGAATTCGGTAGCCTGAACGAACAGGGTCTGATGGATATCTGGAACAGTGAGGGCTATGGCCAGCTGATTTCAACTTATCGAAACCGCAAACTCTGTCTCGGCTGCAATATGCGAAAGCCGGCGGAGGTTACAGCATGACATGGAAGAAGATGACTATCGCCCCTGACAGCACTCATCACTTAAATAACGGAGTCTCTACTTACACCGCACGCTTCGACGAGGTCTTGAAATTCCATGCACCGGGTCTTGCGTCCGTCCGACTCAATGGGGATGCCTGGCACATTCACCCTGATGGACATGCCGCCTATCCCGGGCGCTTCCGACGAACATTCGGTTTCTATGAGGGGCTCGCAGCGGTCATTAGCGAAAGTGGCTGGCATCATATCACCCCCGATGGTACGGATGCCTACACAGGGCGATACGCCTGGTGTGGTAATTTCCAATGCGGTCGCTGTACGGTGCGAGAACTTGATGGCCACTACTTTCACATTATCCGCGAAGGCATGCCCGCCTATGCAGATCGCTGGCGCTATGCTGGTGACTTCCGTGATGGCATTGCCGTGGTGCAGGATGAGAACGGCCGTTCCACACACATCGACGCAACCGGGCGGCGTATGCACGATGGCTGGTTTCTCGACCTCGATACTTTCCATAAAGGCTTTGCCCGAGCATGCGATGAGACTGGCTGGATGCACATAGATATCACCGGGCAACCAGTTTACAACCAGCGTTTCGCTTCTGTTGAGCCATTTTACAACGGCCAGGCGCGCGCGGAGCGTTTTGACGGCGGTCTTGTGGTCATTGAAGAGGCAGGATCAATTATGCTCGAACTTCGTCCCGCTCTTCACAGTGAGTTTATGGCCTTATCTGGGGACCTGGTCGGGTTCTGGCGAACGCAGGCAATTGCCGCAGCAGTTGAACTCGGTATATTCGAGGCACTGCCGGGGTCTGATGTAACTATCGCGCAAGTATGTAACCTGCGGCCCGACCGTACAGAGCGCCTCTTGCGCGCCCTGGCCGAGCTCTCTCTGGTATTAAAAGAGGGCCAGCAGTGGTATCTGACCGCCAGGGGAGAATACTTACGCGTTGATCACCCCTGGACACTGTCGGGTGCGGCCCGCGAGTATGGACACTACTTTCCCGAGATGTGGAGGGCACTGCCGGACGCTATGCAAAAACAAGGGAACTGGAGTTCACCAGACATCTTTGGTGATCTTTCCAGCGATGAGTCTCGACGTAAAGAGCACCACCGGATGCTCCAGAGCTACGCTCGGCACGACTATACCGGCGTGCCCGCAGCCATGGCTCTTGACGGCAATGAGCGCATCGTGGATGCCGGCGGGGGCCTCGGTGTTCTCGCTTCATCTCTGGCAGCACACTATCCGCATCTTTATGTGCTACTGCTCGACAGACCTGAAGTCATCGAGCAGGCCGTGTCGACAGGCCTTCTCTCAGATCGCATCAAAGGTTGGGGCGGTGATCTCTTTGAGCCGTGGGGTATCGAGGCAGATGCTGTTGCCCTGGCCCGAGTCCTGCATGACTGGAACGATAGCGATGCACTACGGATACTGCACCAAGCCCGAGCTGCGCTCTCGCCTGGTGGGCGATTGTTCATTGTTGAGATGATCGTCCCTGCGGACAGTGCTGTGGGGAGCTTGTGTGACCTGCACCTGTTAATGGCGACTGGCGGCCAGGAGCGCACGGCCGCAGAATACGCAAGTCTCATGGAACGGTCCGGCTTTTCGTTCTCAGAAATCCGTCAACTCCCTGCGCTGCCCTCTGTCATCGTGGGAGTCGCGCGATGAATGATCGCATCAAATGGCGCATTCCACCGTCTGTATTACGCGGCCTCATGGAAATGCCGAAAGATCGCCCCATAGCCTTGCTCTTGCGACACTCCGTGCGAGATGAACTTCCACCTGGCAATGCAGGAAACTCGCTCCCAATCACCGCTGATGGAATCCATCTGGCGCAAGAGCTTGGCGGGTTGATTGGGGATCGACTTCGCTCTCTTCATACCAGTCCGCTCACGCGCTGTGTTCAAACGGCCGAGGCACTGAATGACGGTGCAGGCACCAATCTGAGTATCGTGCATGATCGACTCCTTGGTGACCCTGGTGTTTTCGTCATCGATGGACAACAGGCGCAACTGAATTGGGAAAAGCTTGGGCACGAAGGTGTTATGCAGCATCTTGTTGTGTACGACGAAGCATTGCCCGGTATGGCCCGACCCGAACCAGCCGCACGTTTCCTCGTTCATCACATGCTCTCGGTTGCCGGTGATGTTCCTGGCCTTTACCTGTTTGTCACGCACGATTCGTTGGTCACTGCTTCAGCAGCTCGACTACTTAGACAACAGCTAGGGATCAATGCCTGGCCATGGTACCTGGAGGGCGCCTTCTTCTGGCGTAAAAAGGAGGGTCTCTATACAAAATATCGTGACCATCATCATCTTGCCGTACCTGGGGCGCTCTGCAGCCTCAGTAAAGATGATGTGGTAGAATTTGCGCGCCGAGAGATCGCTCGAACCGTGGGCCTTGACAGCGGGGCGCGCTTCTTTCTTGCAGGAGGCGCATTCAAGACGCTGCTGACCGGACGGTCACCTCGAGATCTTGATCTTTGGGCTCCATCTGCCAGGGACAGGGAGCTTCTTATCTCAACTCTTGAAAAGCGAGGGGCGATACGCTTACCCGACAAGCCCTACTCCGATGCATTCCAAATTCATGAACGAGTAGTTGAGATACCTCACGAGGTAGGACCCACGTCACTGGATGGACGGCTGGCACGGTTTGATATCGCGATTGCTGCCGTTGGTGTAGAGCATTGTCCGGATGACAGCTGGACCGCATGCATCCATCCGCTGGCAACGGAATCTGTTGATCGACAGGAGGTGCTATTGCTCAAGCCATTGGTCAATTGGAAGTACGCACTTACGACGCTCGAAAGGATGCGGCGTTACGCCACTGAGCTGGGATTCGTCGTTCCAAAAAAAGAGGAAGAGGAGATTCGACGGGAATTTCTTATGCAACCCCCAGAGATTAGGGCCGGTATGATTGCCCGCTTCGAGCGTACGACCCTTGGTGTTTCAGGTTCAAACGTTGTAGAGGAAGCAGTATGTTGGTGTCAGTGATAAGACACTACCTTCCCTTTTATGAGTTGGGTCGATTGATAACACCCTGAATACCCACTTCGAGTTGAACTTATCGTCCATCTACTGTTCATGAAATAAATTTTTCTGATCGCGGGATACCTCATGATTGATGGGTTAAATATCGAATGGTTTTCATAGAATATAATTTTTTTGGGATAAAAGAGGGTATAGAGCTCTCTTAGCAATCTTTACGCAGACAACTGTCTGGCCAGGGCAACTTCGATGGAGCAGCCTCCCTGATTCAATATGTCTAAACCCGTATCGGGCATATCGCCAGAGGTAGATAGTGATACTGCAAATTTTTTGCCCTTAGTTTCAGACTGGCAGACTGGGATGAAGCTTCATACCGAGAAAATAGACAACCAGATCCTGCTTTTGACCAATACGCCAGGAACGTCTTGAAGCTTGTTAAACAGAATAGAAATTAAATCAGGCCTGTATAAACAAAAGGTCAGCATGCGAAAAGTTTTTTGGTGTGCATGGCACACCCTACAACAATTTCCCGGCAACTTGTAACATGGTCTGTGAAACTGTGTTTAAGTTTCCTTATATAGTTAAAGCTGAGAATTGCTTTTCAATAAAAAAATTCAAATATGACCACAACCATTGACCAATTAGTATCTGCCTTGGCAAGCCATCACGCGCCGAAGATGTTCAACCCCTGGTCGGAGAGTTGTCGCATGGAGCTGGATAAGCAATATTATCTTCAGCGAAGGCTGAACCTTAAGGCCCATCTTTCCTGTCATAACCCGTTGTGTATTATGGTCGGTGAAGCTCCTGGATATCGAGGGGCCCGCTTTACCGGGGTACCGTTCACTTCTGAAAGTCTACTCGTCGATCAATCCATTCCTCGCGTTGAACATCCCAAGGGACAACGGATTACCACGCGGAAGTTACCCTGGAAGGAACCTTCAGCCACCATTGTCTGGGAAGAACTTAACAAACACCAGATCGCGGATCGCGTCATTCTGTTTAATGCGGTGCCCTGGCATCCGGAGGGTAAGGATGGCTCACTGTCCAATCGACCGCCTAAAGAAGCTGAGAAGAATGCAGGCCTGGAGTGCCTGGCACTCTTCTTCGAACTGTTTCCCGATTTACCGGTACTGGCCCTTGGCAATACGGCCAGCCAAAACCTGAAACGTCTCTCCATTGTGCACACTAAAATTCGACATCCTGCAAATGGTGGGGCAGCCTTATTCCGTTCGGGTTCGAATATTTTTATTAACAAGATTCTTAAGTCCGTTGTGGCTTCTTCTGACTTTTAAACTAGGCCTGCTGCCATAGCTTCAAACAATCCGGAATGGGGTAAAGCAATAAAAACGTTCTGAAAATTAAATGCCAGATCTTGCAAGACCAAGCTCTCACTGTTATGGTTTTATGCTGTACTGAATTGATGAGTGCAAACTACGTTGCACAGGGAGTGGACATGGAAGTTTGGTTTATTTACTTTTTCTTATTCAAGCTATTGCTGATCATGATGGCTGTGTTTCTACTGCATTTGATCAAGCCTTAATAACTGCTGCCTATCCACATTCACTTACCTTATGTGGATAATGCAATAATTCACCTGTTTGCTTGCTTCTTAAAGGCTTTATCTTCAATTTCTCCTGTTTAAAACCGGCAATTTACGATACATTAGCCTAGATATAAAGCGGACATCCGGTGTCGTTCGCAACCGATTAAACTGCAAACCGGTCATGTTCCAAAGAGCCGTAAAAACGTTGAAATTTGAACCCTTGCCCGGTAGTCATTAATTGAAGTAATTCAGGCAGATGACAAGACTCGATGGAAAATCAGACTCTCACTTCACAGACTGCATCACTGGATATCAGCCTCACGATTGACTGGTCGCTCCTGCTGGAGCAGCGAACTGCTGTGCTTAAGCATACCGAGTCACCGGCCTATCTGCTGTTACCGGAGATCCATCAGCTGATGGATTCGGTACGCCAGGATAATCTGCTGTTGATGATCAATACGCTATGGCATACCGGGGCGCGTATCAGTGAATGCCTGGCGCTGACCCCCGGTCACTTTGCACTGGAGTCAGCTCAGCCTTATGTGTCTGTCGATACGTTAAAAACACGCGGGCGACCGAAAAGAGCAGGGCGCGTCAAACCCCGTTTAGTCCCCCTGTGTGATCTGCACTATATCCGCCAGCTCGAACGTTACGTGGCTTCGCATCACATTGGTAAGAATCAGTTGCTGTTTCCGGTCACTCGGTCTGCGGCTAATAAACGCTTTGATCGACTGGTCGCCGGCATGGATAACAAGCCCAGCATTAAAATCACTCCGCACACGTTTCGACACTCATTCGCCGTGAACGCCATCTTTCACGGCACGCCATTACCGGTGCTACAGGGCTGGCTAGGGCATGCAGACATCAATAGTACGCTGGTCTATACTCAGGTGCTCTCACTTGAGACCTATCACCTGATGCAGCGCATCCAGTATTGAATGGAGTCAATATGCCACCCCAGCATTACCTGCAGTCCTTTCTACAACGAAAAAAGATCGAACAGTTTTATGCAGCAGACACCTGCCACGACTATCAATCAGACCTTACTTTATTTTCGGAATACCTGCACATCGAAGGCATCCTGGACTGGCTGGAGGTTACTCATTCTACGGTTCTGGGTTTTATCAGCCAACGCTTTCGGCAGGGTGTCAAAGGCAATAGCATCCAGCGTACATTATCTTCGATACGCAGTTTTTTTGATTACCTGGTGCATCAACAAGTGTTAAAGCATAATCCTGCTCAGGCGGTCAGGGCGCAAAAGTATGCCTATAAATTACCGGCCCACTTTTATAGCGAACAAATAAACCAGTTATTGCAAACCAGTGATCGGGATGATGCACTGAGAATCCGTGATTTAGCGATGTTTGAACTGATGTACTCTTCCGGATTACGCTTATCCGAACTGGCTTCAGTCAACCTGCGCGATATCGATTTACTCGGTCGGCAAATGATCGTTACCGGGAAAGGCAATAAAACGCGCTACCTGCCCGTTGGCAGGTACGCCGTCACCGCCGTTAACAAATGGCTTAAAAAACGACCTGAATTTAAAGCGCAAAATGGAACTCGTGCTCTGTTCTTGAGTAAACAGGGCAAGCGTGTATCTCTCTATTTGATACAGGACCGGCTAAAGCAACTGGCCAGATCTCAGGGCCTGACCATTAGGGTAACACCCCACATGTTACGGCATTCCTTTGCCACCCATTTATTAGAAGGTGGAGCTCCTCTTCTTGTCATCCAGGAGTTACTTGGACATTCGGATATCAACACGACCCAGATCTACACCCATGTAGATTTTAACCATCTGTCAAAGGCCTACCTGGCTGCTCATCCCAGGGCCAAAAAGGCAGCTGAGTCTTGAGTTGACGGGATAAAGTCGGTTGGGATTAAGTGATTAAACTTTTTTCATCCGTCGTTAAATGGAGTACTGAATTCGGACAGATTATTGATATATTTGAAAGTCCCCTTCATATAAGGAATTAAAATGGAAAACAGAATTACACGAGATAAGGTTAATGAACTCTAGTCGCGCCATACAGGAAAAATTCACGGGCTGTCTACTTGGTGGCGCTATAGGTGATGCACTCGGAGCACCGATTGAGTTTTTGTCACTTGATCAAATACGTGAGCAGTTTGGTTACGCTGGTATTACGGATTTTTATCCAGCGTATGGAAGGCTCGGCGCCATAACCGACGACACCCAGATGACAATGTTTACAGCTGAAGGGTTGCTAAGAGGGCTGGTGCGTTATAGGTCACGTGGCATAAGCGGTGCCGAAATCGCTATAGTCCATAACGCCTACCTACGCTGGCTGGAAACCCAAAAATCACCTTTCAATCTCGCACGTTCAATAGGCAATGGGTGGCTGATAACGATCGAAGCACTCAGATCCAGGCGAGGTCCCGGAATCTCCTGTATCAGTGCTTTAACTTCTGTGACTTCGCCGGGTATGCCCGTATCAGATGACCGAAAAGGTTGCGGGACGGTGATGCGAGTTGCCCCCATCGGTCTACTGTATGACGATGATCTGGCTTATCGAATAGGAAAGGAAACCAGTGCTCTGACGCATGGCCATCCCACAGCTTCAATAGCAGCGGGCGCATTGTGTGTGATTATTAGTCAACTAAGGAAGGAAGTTCCATTAAATCAGGCTGTGATGTCAGCACTCGACATAGTCCAACAGGATGAGATTAAACTGGGCGTCGTTCATGAAACCAGTGAGGCCATTGATAAGGCACTGTCACTTGCCAAAACCACCAGGACCCCTTCTCCAGAACTTGTCGAGTCACTGGGAGCAGGGTGGATTGCTGAAGAAGCGCTTGCCGTATCAATCTACTGTGCACTAGTTGCGGAAGATTTTTCACAGGGTGTTCTTCTTGCAGTCAACCATAGTGGGGACAGCGACAGTACAGGAGCAATAACCGGAAACTTACTCGGACTCCAATACGGACAAAAAGGTATTCCAGAGCATTGGTTGGAGCAGGTTGAGCTGCATGACGAAATACGGCAGCTTGCAATTGATCTTGTCGACATTCCAGAAAACTACTTTCCAGATGGTAATGAGAATCAGGAATACTGTGATCGAATTTTTAAAAAATATCCAGGGGTATAAACATGAAAAAACCTAAGTCAGTAAATTCACTAGAAGACCTGGGACGAGTTCGTTTATCAAAGTCATTTTTCATGAGAGATTTTTTATACAGTGAAATCTCCAATTTTTTCGGTATACCCAACATACCCGACAATCCTGATCTAGCTATTGAGGCCGGTACCAGGCTCTGCACCGAATTACTTGAGCCACTTAATGAAACCTTTGGCCGGATTTCTATATTTTCCGGTTACCGATCTTGTGCTGTCAATCAAACTGGTAATGAAAAGAATTTACGGTGTGCTTCAAACGAGTCCAATTATGCGGGCCATATTTTTGACCATCGTGATCCTGATGGATATATCGGTGCAACGGTTAGCATCGTCATTCCGTGGTTTGCAGATAGATATGAGCAAGGAACTGATTGGCGGGCTATGGCCTGGTGGATACATGACCATTTGCCCTATAGCTCTTTGTGTTTCTTTCCAAAACTGGCCGCTTTTAACATCACCTATCATGAAAACCCCAAGAGGGAAATTTACAGTTATGTGAACCCAATGGGAATCTTAACCAGACCGGGAATGGCAGGGCATGAAGGACTGCATTCAGAATGGTACCAAGGATTCCCAAAGTTGGCGGCTCTTAAAAATTAAAAAACCACCACTGAGATTCAACCATGGAAATTTTTTTATCCCTTAGATTTATTTTCTGGCCATCGCCTCTATTTCCAACTACTAAAATCATTATGCTGAAAATAACCATAATTGGCCTGATCGACTGATCCGAGTTCAGGAAGCTTTTCACCGCAAAAGGGGCAATGCAGAATATGCAGACGTGTTTGCCACATAGTATCGCCCACATTTTCAAAATATGAGCTTTGTTGAAGATCCTGCTCTGTCGCTTCCTGAGTGATATACAGCGACCAACATGTCTCATCTTCGTCTACGTAAATAGAAACACCGGTTTTTGGAAGAGCCTTACAATTATGTTCATTCATCGTCGTGTTGAATAGCTGAGTTTATGAAACGAGTGCGCTAATATAGCAACATTTAGAGCAGACCAGTATGTGCGAAATATGAAAACGGGGCGTAATGATCCCTGTCCTT
Organism: uncultured Gammaproteobacteria bacterium; assembly: GCA_937894085.1. Classification (GTDB taxonomy): domain Bacteria; phylum Pseudomonadota; class Gammaproteobacteria; genus JACNJF01. The sequence goes on from CALCSG010000018.1 coordinate 43,895, forward strand.
GTGGCAGCGGAAAAAAATACAAACACTGCTGCCTGACACCGGCATCGGCTGCCAGCGAGGAATTCAGGGAGTTACTGGCAGGGCAGGACTTCAATTCGATCGAAGAGGTACAGGCACTCGCCGATAGCTTCATGCAACAGCGTAATCAGCAGCCACTGGACGATTTCCAGGGGCTGTCATCAGAACATGTCTATCGAATGCTGCACTTCCCATTCGATACCTCTGCGTTTTTCACCTTCCCTGAAACACTTTCCAGCGAACCCGAAGCGCCGATACTGAACCTGATTCAGGCAATATCAGCCGCCATTGATGAAAAAGGCCTGAAAGCCACTGCCAAAGGTAATCTGCCATTAAAACTCTGCAAGCAGGCCAAAGTCGATTACCTTCAGTACATCCCCGCAGAGGATTACCTGCATCGCATGAATATCAGCAGCGAAGAATACTTCGAAAATTTACACACGGCCAGGATATTGATGGAACTGTCCGGATTACTCAGAAAAACCAAAGGACGGTTCTTTTTAACCAGAAAATATCAACAGTTGACTGGAAAGACAGGCCTCGCAGGGCTTTACCCGCTGTTATTCAAAACCTATTGCCAGAAATTTAACTGGGCATTCAGGGATGGGCACGAGGAGATTCCATTCATACAGCAGTCATTTCTGTTTTCGCTGTATTTGTTAAAACTGCACGGTGAAAACTGGAAGCCATTCTTCATTTATGAAGATTACTTTTTACAGGCCTTCCCGATGGTGATTGATGAAGGTGAGTCCTTGCCATACCGGAGCGCCGAAGACGAAGTTCGATCTTGTTACAGCTTCAGGACACTGAATAGATTTCTACATTTTATGGGCCTGGCCAACATTGAACCAATACCCAGCGATAAACCATTTTCCAGAGATTACCAAATCAGAAAGTTGCCTTTACTGGAGTCCGTTGTGCGCTTTTCTATTTGATAGTTACGGGTTAGGGCAGGGGATTCAAATCTCAGCTAAAGACAGACAGGAATCAATTTATTTCTTTATCTGCAGTATTCTGGAAACTCGGAAAAAATGATCGGATAAAAACAGAATCAGTGATCGGAATGGGTCAGAATATACACCCGTTATATGCCTATGTTTTTTCATACTTTGGAGTATTAAGCTTTTTTGCCGCCTCAGCATGAAATCCATATCTTAAGGCCAGAAATATTTAGCTTTACTCTCAGAATCTTCAATCTGTTTAGCCGCCTTATCTTTAGGGGACTACTACAACTTAAAAAGACGCCACAGTTCATTGAGGTTTAAAAGTCCCTGTGAATATGAGAAAATGGAGTGATAGGATTATTAATAAAAGGCGTCTACTTTTGGGGGAGGCTTCCTGTGATTCAAATAAGCCCACTTATGCGCGACGTTTGGTATCAAAATTTGCATTGATCAATGCTTCAAAAAAAAGGACTAATTGAATGTTCACACTACTTGAGTCAAAGTCGGAAATCGCTGCTGCCCACGAAACATTGGTTGCAACGATAAAAAAGAATTTTAAGAAAATGGCTACAAGAAATATCGGGTATCCTAGCGGAACCGAGTACGATGCTGAAGTTTTTACAAACGGAAAATATTGGTTCTGGTCGGGTGACTTAAAAAAAGGGGAAGCCGCCAATCCTAGGTCACTGCATTGGTTTGGGGTTTTTGATGATAGTAAGTCGCTGCAAATCACCGTTGAAATCAACACTCCCTATGTAGGAGCAAATGGTAGAGTAGCAGGATTTTTTGCGCGTAGGATTCAAGATGGTTCCATCTATCTTTGCCATTCTGGCGGTGTCGCAGGGGGTACAGAGGGTGTTGGAAAGGAAGCTTTTTTAGCTTGGAGCAATGCACAGCTAGTACCTGTAAAGGATAGCCGCGATAGAGAAAGGCTTGGGGTTGTCGTTATGCCTATTTTAGGAGCGGGTTCTACTACTGCGGCATCAAGGTATGTAGACACTATCGCCAAATTTAAAGTTGCTGTTCGTAACGGCGAGCTTGATACCCCGCAATTTCAAAATTTGCTAGCTTCTTGGCAAGACTTTTATTCGGAGCCGTCTGGCAGACGTAAAGGTCAAAGAGGCCACCGCATTGATTATTTTTCCAGACATGGCGATGTGGTGGACGCATTAGCTGATTGGAGATCCGACAAAGGATTAGGGGCAACTTCTAGGTTGGTAAAGAATGTTAATATTGACCTAGGTGTTGAAGTTGATGGTCACCTTTTAGAACTGTACGAGGTAAAAACCAGCTCTGATCGAACTGATATATACACAGCCATTGGTCAACTTATCGTTCACTCACAGCATTCTCAGTGCAAAAAATTCTTAGTTATACCTTCATCTCAAAGTCTCGCGGAAGATATTGTTCATGCTTTGTCAGCCATAGATATAGAAACAATAGAATTTGAACTAACAGAATCCGAGGCTTGGATAGTTTGAATCCCAACAATTGCATGTTGCAGCCCCACCTGATTTAAATGTAGATTTAGATGAAATAGTTTTTAAAAAAATATCGTGGCTCAATTTCAGATGCAAATTCCGAGTCAAATTTTGATGCAATCCAACTCACGAGTATTTCTTCGTTCAGGTCTTATTGAGAAAAACGAAAGGAAAACAGCATTTAGGGTTTCTGATGTTAGAGAGTCGATTATTAAAAAAGCCATAGAACTTTCACCTGAAAATCCAGGTGCACTAGATGAACCCTCTTTTCTTATAGGGAAAATATGTTGCCAAGCTGAATATGCATACTGAGAAGTTGAAAAAAATGATGAAGATGGGCCGTGTCCGCTAAGCAAGGGTTGCCAAAAAAATATTCAATTCAGAGTGGCTTAATTTAAATCTAGTAAGTAAGCGACTCGTGGAAATTCTATCGTATCACATCATCATCCTAGCTTTTTTGCCACTGGATCAGCATCGATAGGTTTATCCAGCTGAGAATAATCAATTTTACCGGTTCTTTCAGGTTTTGGGTTTGATGATTTTTTTACACTAACCTCTTTGCCCAGTCCAGTTGCCAATAAAGTAACCCGCAGTTCACCCGAAGTATTTCCTGAGTCAATCGGTGCTCCAACGATAATACTTGCATCATCAGAAGCCAGTGCACCAATAGTAGATGCTACCTCGTCCAGCTCACCGATGGATAAATCTGGTCCAGCCGTAAGAGTCACGAGGATTCCCTGAGCATCGGCAAAATTGACTCCATCCAGAAAAGGAGAGGAAATTGCAGCTAATGCAGCCTCTTTTGCGCGGTTTTTACCAGTAGCTTTACCTGTCCCCATCATTGCCATTCCCATATCTGCCGTTACGATTCTTACATCGGCATAATCGATACCGATTAAGCCGGGGCGAGTAATAACTTCAGCAATGTCCTTAACCGTGGTAGCTAATAATTCATTAGATTTATTAAAGGCTTCCAGAGATGAGGCCTCGATATCCGACAACATTAATTTTTCATTCGGAATGGTAATGAGTGAATCAATATGTGTTGATAATTCCTTGATACCCTGGTCAGCTAAAGCCGTGCGATAACTGCCTTCAGAGATAAAAGGTTTAGTAACCACAGCGATGGTTAATATCTCCATTTCTTTGGCTATTTGTGCAACTACAGGAGCCGCACCAGTACCGGTTTCACCACCCATACCGGCAATAATGAATAGCATGTCGGCACCGGATATTGCTTCCTGAATCCGTTCGCGATCAAAAATAGATGATTGTCTGCTCACTTCGTCATCTTCACTGAAACCTAAATTCCTGGTGAAGTTGTGGCTAATTCGAAATGCTTTTTTCGCACTCGTTTTACTGAGCGCCTGAAGGTCGGTATCGATGCATAGGAACTCGACACCTTCTATACCGGATTTAATCATGTGGTTAACGCCATTATTACCGCCACCGCCTATCCCGATGACTTTGATTACCGCATTCTGTGACAGTGCTTCAAATTTCATCACTGGGGGAGCTTTGCGTAAATCAGGCTTTATGCCCAAGTGATTTAGCTTTTCACTGCTCTTTTCTGGTTTCAATCTTGCTAGAGCCTCAAGACTGAATATTGACGAAATAAAAGAGGTGCTGCCTAACAATAATTTCATGAAATTTCGCCTTAGCATTACAGTCTCCCTTTTTTAATTTGGTTATGTTCAAATAGAACAGTGGCGCGTATCCAGGTATTGTATAAAGCTACTGCGACAAAATAGGGCGATTGGTTTGTTGCTTTCATTACGCTTTATTAACAGAGGAAAGTGATCGAACCACAGCAAGTTCTTCAGATTTCTGTAGGCTAATAGTATTCACTGGCTGTCTTTAAACGCTTACCAATAGTTTCACGTAAATTCTTAGGGGCAATAACTTCAATACCTTCTCCATGGGAGAGTATCCACCAGTGCAATTGCCAGGTATTGGTCAAAGTAGCCGTAACAGAGTAAACGTCATTTTTTTGGATAATTTTCTGATCTGCTGACAACGGCGTTTCCTGTAATATCTTTGCAAGATAGTCATCCAGGTTAGCTCTTAATCGAATCTGCTTTCCTGAACCAAAATGTAGATTCCCGCCTTCAATGTATTGTTCAAGATTAAAGTTTTCCTGACCTGTAATTAGTTCCTTTGTCATATCCGCCTTGCTAAACCGATGGAGTGCAAACAGGCGCACATCAGCGAAAGGTTGTACCGTTGCTGCCAGATAAGTGACAGGTCCCCTCTGAATTAGGGCTAACGGGTTCAATCGATACTTTTTCGGTTCAACCGAATTGCTGGATTGATAATGTGCCTCTAATTGTCTGTCCTGTAAAAGAGCTTCCTGTATTTGTTCCAGAATACCTTCATTAATCTCAGGTGCGCGTAGGGGTAGAGTAGGGGTTACCGTCCTGATTTTATCGACCCACCTGGCCTGGAGGTTTGACGCTGATTTTTCATTCAGCAACTTTTCAGCCTGCAAAAGCCTTGGCTTTAAGGTGCTCATGATGGCATTCGGTAAAAGGGGTGTCATACAGCCTTCCATTAACTTTAATGAAAGAGCTTCCGCCATTCCAATACCCGGAATATCCACCTGAGCACCTTTCACCCAGCGCCAGCCATACGGTTTACTGGCGTTATTACAATCAATTGGAAACACCTCCATGAGATCGCCCAGGTCTCTCTCTATTTGCCGTTTACTGACAGTATGACCTTGCGTATTTAGCGACTCACAGAGTTCTTTAGCGGTAGAGCCTGACCCCGTTGTCGGTAATAGTTTTAACAGTTCCCATTGTCGGGTCATGGTATGTCGAGAGTTTTTTACAGGCATAGAGATCTCCATGGCATAAACGGTTGTATTGCAACCGTGCCATTAAAACAGCTAGGTGAAGCCAATAGCACGCTTATTTCCAGTATCCTTCAGAGCGCATTCATCTTGTAGACATTTAATTAAGTCAACATGTGATTTGATAGGCCTAAAGCGGTGTTGTCGGGTGATCTGAGCAAAGTCACCAGGCGTTAATGCGTCCATTGACAGGATAGACCGTTTTTGTGGAGCATCAGGTTTTTTTAATCCTAATGACTGGCTGTGCTGGCAATAAAGTTTCCAGGCCTGTTCGGGTATTAGATAGTCAAACATGAGTTTCAGGTCAAACCGGCGCAAAGAAGCCTGATCTAAATTGTTGACCAAATTGGTGGTCGCCACCATTATTCCGGAGTAATTTTCCATTTGTGTCAGCAGTTCATTAACCTGACTGACTTCCCATGATCTGGTGGCAATACTCCTGTTCTGGAGAAAGCTGTCTATTTCATCTAGCAGTAGGATCGCATTATCCTGTTCGGCCGTACGGAACGCCCTGGCCAGATTCTGCTCCATTTCACCCACATATTTAGACAATAAATCAGAGGCCTTCTTTATGTGTAATGGTAGTTCCAGGTATTTTGATAACCAATGTGCGTAGGCTGATTTCCCTGTACCAGACGGGCCATATAGGCACAGCGTTCCACAGCCGGATAATTCTAGTCCTTGGGCAATATCATTAAGACAAGAGTCGGTGTTTACGAAAGCCGGGTCATAGTAATCCGGTAGCCGGGCTGCTTTAGAAAGTGATATTGCCTTATGACCTTGAGCAATCAGGGTGTTATTGATCAAATGGCCAATAGAGTCATTTTTTTCATCATCTGTAAGCAGCGGTTGAATGGACTTAATAACAGTAGAGGCTCTGGCCACAATAGCGGGGGCCAATTGCTCTGAGTCTGCCATTCGGATTAACGATGCTTCACTCAACAGACCATCACTTTGTTCTCTAAGAATGCGCTCCCTTTGTGCTCGCGGTGGTATGGGTATCTCGAAGCTTAGATCGAAACGACGTATATAGGCCGGATCCATACACTCACGATCATTCGATAACCAGATGGTAGGAACATGATTGTTTTCCAGTGCGCGATTTATCCAGCCCTTTGAATTGTCATTTTGACTACTCAATGAAAAAAGATTACTGAAAAGACCTTGATAGCCACCAAATATGTCTTCTACCTCATCAAACAGAAGCATTGCCTTCTGATTCTTTAAAATGGATTGACTGGCTTGAAAGGCACGTAATCTGGAACTGGAGTTTAGCGTGTCTCCATTCTCGTCTTCACTGCTCACTTCATACAATGTAACGCCACAATCCTGGCCCAGTAACCTGACTAACTCCGTTTTACCCACACCAGGAGCGCCATAAATAAATATATTCACTCCTTTACGTTTTGTAGAAACCGCGAACTTTAAATATGGGCGTAAGATTTTCAGAGAATTCTCGATATGACTGAAGTCATCAAACTTTAATGTGGAAGGTTCGGTAAGTAATATTTGATCTTTGAATAAGTCTAAAGGATGAGTTTCTTTGGACAGCATACGTTCAGCAAATTTGGCAGAAAAAAGCTCTACTTTGTCTTTCAATAAATAACGATCTGAGTGGAGATTTAACAAACCGGTGGTTTGCAGTTTTCCTTTGTAAGAAAGCGCTTGTTGTACGGATTCAAGCGGGGCATCAAGTAATACTGAAAGAGCCTGTATCAACTGATTAAGTGATAGCTCACCTAACAGCTCAGTCACTTCCTCCAGAATACTACTGGAATGTAACTGGACTATGAATTCGAGTATGTGGGACTCAGTTTTTGTTAGCCCAAGAATTTGAGTGAGCTGTTGGCTATTATGTTGTAACGCTTTTGCCGGCACTAATTCATCAGCCTCGGCTTCAGCGGTTTCATGCATAGACTGTATGGCCTGGAGCACCTCTTTTCTGGTTGTAATCTCTACACCATCATCTTCCCCTAGTTTGTTATCCAGCCATTGGTCAATGCCAATCAGTCTCGCAATATTATCGTTACTAAATGTGATTTCCTGTGGATATGCTTTTTCGATAAATGATCTATGAGCCCCAAGTCGAGTTAGCAGTCTGAGAGAATACAGCTTTATTAATTCTAAGCCTGATGAATCGTCTAAAAAAGTAGAAGAGTCTATTTTTCTGTTTTTGCAACGCCTTGGCATAATGACCTCCGGTAACTGCCGTCATTATACTATTTTGTTGCGACATAATAAGTCGCTACTGGTACTTGATTTTAAATTAACTTGGGAAGTTGCTGCTTTCTCCGTACCGGACATTGGTGGCAGTGGAATCTTCGATTTACACATAACGCAGAGTAATTAAGAAAATTTCTACTGAGTCTTAAAGATGGACTTAGCGGTCATTCAAAGAAACCAAACTTTACTTACTTTCGAGTTACAAGCAGGTTGTCGTTGGTTTGAATTTATAGCAGACATTGGCCACTCTATTCGGGCGATTTTAAAACAATCAAAAATAGCTATAAATCGAGCATGTAGAAGGTTTCTTCAGAACTGTCTTTTCGGTAGCAGTCGTAAAGGGTTCCAGTTTTGTCTCTAGTGTGACGATTGGGGCCATTCATGTAATCGATTTTATTAAGCATCGTGCTCACCAAACTACTTTTTAATAAAATATTAATGTAAGTTGATGAGTGAAAGTGATAAATCTAAAATATAATAAATTCCGCGCTGTCCCCTGTCAGGAGCCTGGAGTAATAAACTTTGTGGTGATTCAATAAAGGAATGGGGGGAGCAATTATTTATATATGCTTCTAAGGCAAGGGGTTTTCGACTGGTTCTTAAACCTTCCTGCTAGGATGCATAAAAAAGTAAAAATAACTGAATCCAAGAAATAGTATGCCCAACCCAGTAAAAAAACCTAATTTATTTCTGTTGGGTGCTGCAAAATGCGGCACAACAACTTTACAAGATGCTCTTGATCAACATCCAGAAATATTCATGACGAAAATAAAATCGCCTACATATTTCTGTGACGGATTTCAGCTAATAAAAGACCCTATAGAGTATTTTAACTCCCGAATTCAACTCATAAGTGCAACTTAACCTAGCTGCACTGTTAAGGAAAG
>CALCSG010000019.1 GCA_937894085.1 uncultured Gammaproteobacteria bacterium
TCATGAAGTATGGCTTTAACCGGTTACCGATTTACCGCGGAAATATTACCAATATCAAGAGCATCCTGACTATTGATTCATGGGATTTAATGAATCCTGATATCATGGAAAAACCAGCTAAAGAATATATGAATTCTGTGCTGTTCATTTCACCTAAGCAGACTATTGATCAGGCCCTTCCCCAGTTACAGGCCCGGGAAGATCATATGGCAGTTGTAGTAGATGAATTTGGCTCAGCGGTGGGTATTCTCACGATGGAAGATGTTTTTGAAGAAGTGGTTGGTGAAATTGATGTCGGCTATGACTTCGATGAATACAATCCAAGACAGCGAACTTACATTGAACACGAGAGTGAGAGTATTCACTTAATGAGTGGTAGAACGCCAATCTCCGAAGTTAATGATCTGCTGTATGCACATTTTCCAGCTGAAGAGGCACATACCATAGGTGGATTGATCGGCAGTCGACTGCGACACATACCATCTATTGGTGATACCATTGAAGAGCTGGGTTATTCACTGACAGTTCTTGATGCAGATGAACGTTCTGTTATTAAAGTTCGGGTAGAGCGTTTATAGTTACAGGCTGACAGCCCTCCCCTCCTTAACGGGCTGACAAAATGCAACATCTGGCTAATAGTTCTCACGCTAGCAGAAACTATTAAGAAGGATGTTTGCGTTTAAAATTTTAAGTCAGTACTCATTTAACAGCTCAGGTGTGTCTCAACGAATTTTCAAAATGGGTATAGCACAGTTGAACCATCACAAGTCAGGTCGATGTAGCAATTTTTTCTGGCTTATAAACATTTATCTTATAAAATAAATGCCGTGACTAAATCGTTTGAAATTAATAACCATAAATCAATGACTTACTGATATGTTTTATGTAATTATTAGTCCATCATTAACTCTCTCACTGTATGAATACAAAGCAACAATTACAATCATTTGAACAACTTCTGGATACGCTTGAGGATCTGATAGACGAGAAAGCCAGGTCACCTGGTGAAAATCAGAAGATCAGCTTTGCGATTGGGGACGTTCAGGGTTGTTTTGATGAGCTCAGAATATTACTGGATAAAATTGAATTTGATCCTGACAAACATAATTTATGGTTTGCCGGTGATCTGGTAAATAGAGGGCCAAACTCACTTCAGGTTTTACGTTTTATTAAAGAGCTCGGTGATAGTGCAATTACAGTTCTGGGTAACCACGACTTACAGCTATTGGCAGCGTCTGAAGGCATTTTACAGCCTAAACAAAGGGATACTATTTCCGGTATGCTGGAAGCGCCTGATATTAGTGAATTACTTGTTTGGCTGAGAAATCAACCCTTATTGCATTACGATAAATCGCTGGATTACGCAATGGTTCATGCCGGCATTTATCCAAAATGGGATCTGCAACAGGCTCAGGCCTGTGCACTCGAACTGGAGACGGTGTTGCAGGGTGAACACTATCGGGATTTTCTCGAACAGCTATCGAACTGGAATAAACCTAAAAAATGGAAACCCGGTTTACAGGGTATGGAGCGATTATGTTTCATCAATAACTGCTTTACGGAAATGCGTTATTGTGATGATAAAGGCAGAATTCATTTGAATGTAGGGAGCAAAGAAGCGCTAAAAAAAGGCTATATTCCCTGGTACGAAGCACCTAAACGGGCACTCAGGAAAACCCCTATAATTTTTGGTCACTGGGCTTCTTTATCTCCACAAAAGATTAAATCTAAATTTATTTTTTCGCTCGATAATGGCTGCGTTCATGGGGGTAAATTAACCGCCATAAGTTTGCAGGATAAAAGCTATGTGAGTGTGCGTTGCCTGGATGCCAAAGCCTATACTTAAGGTTGAATAATAATTTAGAAATCTAACCATATTTATGCAAATTTACAATATCACACTACATTTACATTCCTTTTGTCGCACTTTATAAGGTTTTTCTATATAACAACTGATAAAATAAACAGTCTTATCAACTACACTAGGCAACTATATCGTGGATCTGGCATTTTGGCTGGAATTAGCACTCTTTATTATCCTGCTCCTGTTTTCGGGATTTTTTTCCAGCTCTGAAACATCAATGTTTTCATTGAACCATATTCATCTGGAAAAGATGCGTAAGGATGGTAACCCCAGGATAACTCTCATTGAAAAGATGCTCAACGAACCCCGCAGGCTAATTGTTACGATTCTAATCGGAAATGAATTTGTAAATGTTGCCGCCTCGGTACTTTCCGCAGCAATGATTATCGAGTTGATGGGAGAAGGCAACGAACTGATCAACATTTTTGTTATGGTCCCTATTCTGCTGATCTTTGGCGAGATAACACCAAAGACTCTGGCTATAAAAAATAATATCGCCTTTGCCACAATAGAAAGCGGGCCAATAAATTTTTTTGCCAAGTTAATAACCCCTATCCGTTGGGTTGTAAGAATAGTTTCAGAGTTTTTTATTACGCTGATTATCGGCAAAGAAATTTCACAGGGTAATATCATTACCGAAGATATGGTACGCACACTGGTTCAGGATGCTGTTGGCAAAGGAGCACTGGATAGTGATGAAGCAGAGTATATTCACCATATTTTTGAATTCGGTAACAAGCAATTGGCAGAGATACTGACACCCAGAGCAGATATTACCTTTATCTCTTATGATGACCCTTTACCCAAAATTCTCTCAGTTTTACGCGAGACACGTCAATCTCGAATCCCCGTCTTTGGTGAACACCGTGATGATATTGTAGGTATATTACATGCTCGTGATCTACTCGAGATAGACATAAAAGATTTAGAAAAAAATCCAGGCTTATTGGTCAAAATATTGAGAGAACCTTATTTTGTGCCAGAGTCCAAGCAGGCACTGGAACTGTTCGATACTTTTAAGGAAAGAAAGCTTTCGTTTGCACTTACTGTTGATGAGTATGGAGGTGTTACAGGTCTTGTTACAATGGAAGATCTGCTTGAATGCATTTTCGGAGAAATACACAGCCCGTCAGATATCACAGAACAGTTCGAAGTCAAAAAAATTGATGATGATAACTATTTGATTGACGGTAGTATGCTGTTAATTAATTTCGATAAGGAATTTCATGTTAATTTGCAAAAAGGAGACGTGGAAACTATTGGTGGTCTGATATTAAATAAATTTGGTGAGTTACCCGCAGTAGGTGATGAAATGATTACTGAAGGCTTCAAGTTCACTATTACAAGTATAATACAAAACAGAGTTGCAGCACTTCAGTTGGTAAAGGAATCAATTAATGAAACAGTTCAGGATGAAACTCCAGCACCGCCTGTAACATCTGAAGAGCAGAAACTATAATGGATATTATAACTACCATTTTAATCATAATTTTATGTTTACTGCTGGAAGGTTTTTTCTCGGGTTCCGAGATTGGTGTTATTAGCGCAGATCAAATAAAACTTCGCCACCGTGCTGCAAAGGGTTCCAAAGGTGCAAAACTTGCATTAAAGATGCTGGAAAAGCCAGAATGGTTATTGTCTGTTACACTGGTTGGAACAAATATTTCAGTCGTCACAAACACCACTATGGTGACAGCTTTAATGATACATTTGTTCGGAGAAAATGGTAGCTGGATGGCAGTAGCAGTTGCAGCACCTCTCATCTGGATCTTTGGCGAAATTGTTCCCAAGAGTATATTCCAGCAAAAATCGGATGTCCTAACACCCTATATTATTTTTATTCTACGTTTTTTCTCCTATTTATTTTACCCGATACTCATGGTATTTAGCTATATGACCTATCTACTGGCGAAATTAGCAGGTGGAAATGAAAAAAATCCATTTACCCTAAGGGAAGAGATCGTAACCATGTTACAGATGTCTGCATCCTCGAAAGATGGAGATATTCATGATGTTGAGCAGAATATGATTCGACGCATGTTCAATTTTACTGAAACTACCGTTAATGATGTGATGCTGCCATTGATTGAAGTTAATGCGGTGGGGAAAAACATCAGCTGCGCAGAGGCAAAACGTTTCTCTACAGAATGTTCTCATGTCAGGTTGCCTGTTTATGATGAAAGGATCGATCGAATCATTGGTGTTTTGAATGTGCTGGAGCTTTTGGGAATAGATCCACAACAACCTATCAATGACTTCGTTCGACCAGCATATTACGTGACTAAAGGCAAAAGCATTAAGGATCTTATGGTTGAAATGCAAAAGGAAAAAACCGTTATAGCCATCGTTGTAGATGAATATGGAGGTGCCCAGGGCATAGTTACCATAGAGGATATTATGGAAGAGGTGGTGGAAGATATTGAGGATGAGTACGATAGTTATAAAGAGAATGGCCAGTGGATACGACGTCAGGGTGATAACGACTATATTGTAAATGCTCGAATTCCACTCGTTGAGCTCTGTGATAAACTTCAGATAGAACTGCCTGCAGGGAAGTATATTACCCTCGCCGGGATGATTATTAACAAAACACACTCGGTTCCCGAAAAAGGAGCCATCATAAAGGTAAATGGAATATCTCTGGTAGTACACCGTAGTACAGCACGGGCAGTTCTGGAAGTTCGTATTCACTGGTAACTTTAGCCTGAACCTGTGATTTCATGTCGGAAAATAGCGCCGCTTAAGCTATGGGGATTCAGGCATCCAGGAAAGTTGCATCATAAGGATTGTAATTTGGTAGCCTGCCCATATGGTCGAGCAAACTGAAAAATAAGCCACTTGCTCTGATTCTACCCATACCACCCTGACTGCAACCAGTTTCGGAAAAATGCTGTATCGAATCAACCCTGCAACCCGGTGCATATAACAGACTGGGAACAGGGTCACCACAGTGATTGCCAGTATTTGAGTCAGTACTGTGATCTGCGGATATTGCTATGACCAGATTATCTGCCGCAATCACTTCCATCGCTTTATCGATAACTTCAAGATAATCACATTTTCCCTGAGCATCCTGACTGTGCGAAAAAATATCCGTGGCCTTGATATGTAGATACACTAAATCATGTTTTTCCAGCGCTTCATTCACAGCTTTAAACTTGGCTGATAAATCTGTGTCAGCCGTTGCTGTAAACCCGGGGTTTTCAATTACCTCAAATCCTAATAATCGAGCTAAACCATGTAATGTACGCTCACCACTGATTACCGCAGTTCTTAGCCCTAGTCGATTCAACAGGTTTTCTGGATTAAAAGCCAAACCTGCTCCACGTGTGAGTAGAGCATTTGCCGGCAATCTGGCGCTCTTATTGAGAGTATGTATTTTTAAACGAGCGTGTGATATTTGCGTAAAGCGGTTTAAAGCCTTTGCGGTTTTGTGAGCCATTGTATTTGACGCATCCAGTGCATGGCAGGTTAAAATCTTGAAATTATCATTTAAATGACAGGGATCGGTATTACTGATATCGGGTGATAAATTTTCTCCTCTCAAACGAACCACAGCCCGATGATGAGTTGCTGCATACACGCAGGCGATTATACCTTCACCACAATCTATATCCTGTAAAGCTTCAGCTAATTCCCGAGTTCCCCTGGTAATTCTCCCGGCTCGACGATCCAGGATAGTTTCTCCATCATCATGTACTGTTGCAAAATTAGCTCTTAATAAAACATCGCCCGAACGCATATCAACTCCCACGCCGGCAGCTTCAACTGGACCACGAGTCAGCTTTAATAAATCTTTTCGTGTTACACCCATCAGTGCAGCTGATCCGGTATGAGTATCGACAGGAAATCCTGCGCTCAAAGGGTCAATCAGTCCGCAACTGCCCTTAGCAAGCAATTTATCCATAACGGGCGTATTGGCAGCCTGTAAAGGTGTCTGATTATTCAGAGCAATAACGGGTCGATCACCTAAACCATCAAGAATAATCATCAAACCTTTATACAAAATTTTTAATCCTTTTATTTATCACACAAATTTAAGCTCAAATGCCGGTCACCGAAAACTTCTGATGCAGTAGCTGAATAATTTCTCGAAATTTCTTTCATGATAATTTTCATGATTTCGCGCAAGGTTGCTTCTTTATCCATATTCTCCACAATAGCCACATCTGCCTGATCGGCTTCATTCAACAAGTGCTCCTGTAATCTCCAGATATCCTGGAAAGTAGCTGGCTGCTTTATAGAAGAGCGTTCTGGAACCAGTAAATGTCTTCCTTTAATACGTTTCTTAAGTTCCTTTTGTTTTAGTACCGCCAGCATGATGTGTACAACCACAGCCGGGCTGTCAGCAGGAACCATTTTTAATAAAGAGGGTTCAATATGTACCCCTTCAAGTAATAAAGAAATTCTCTCTTTTACCGCTCTTTGCATAACAGCTTCACAGGGAACCGATAATAAATCTGATTGCGTTTGATAACCCGCAATTAACAGGTTTACCTGATCTTCCGACGAAGCGGCCTGTGCAGCAGGCAGGGTTTGCCAGGCATTAAAAGATGATTCATGTAATACAGGTAATAAACGTTTTGGAATCATCATGCGCATTACTTCGCGCAACAAATCGGTGGATTGCGTCCTGACTATATCAAGTCGACTAGCCAAAGCCGTCGAAATAGTACTTTTTCCACTGCCAGCCGTACCACCAATTAACAGAATTAACGGGCTGCCACTACGACAAAATTTCACCCAGCTTAGATATCGATCAGCTATTTTTGTACCAAAACAGGAATCCTGATGTAGACATCGATAGGTAAGGTAACCCAGATGATTAACATGTATTTTTTTCATTCCGGAATGAATCAGGTGGTTATACATTTTATGCACCACCTTACTGGTTTCCTCCGCAGTTAACCCTATTATTTCGAGGCGGCTGAAGTTTTCATTCGAATATGGGGTTAGTTGACCATCCAGATTTTCAACGTAAATGATAGGCGTTACGATTGCTGGAGACTGGTAATGTTCTGCTATGGCATGATAATTCTGCTGTTCAAGCTTTTTAATCACCATCTCCCGTAATTGAAGAGAGCTGATTTCCTCGACATGACCAAGCTCCTGCCTTATTTCAGTGGCCAGATCATAAGCAAGTTTAAATGATAGCCCAGACTCATTAAGAGAGCGTGCAAGAATACCACGTAAAAAAGGAACGTGGTTTTTACTTTCAACATCAAATATGAGTGTTTTAGCCATCTAAGCAGTTAAGAAATTATGTTCAAAGAAATTAGATGGCTATATTAACACTAATCAACCATAACGGCCTTCTATGTAATCAGCTGTTTCTTTATGTTTTGGGGTGACGAACAGTTCTGCGGTATCGGAATGCTCTACCACCTTACCCATCAACATAAAAATACACTCTTCACTGGCGCGTCTGGCCTGCGCCATATTGTGAGTCACCATCAAAATGGTATATTGTTCACGTAATTCCCAGATCAGTTCTTCAACCGCTGCGGTACCTTTAGGATCAAGTGCAGAACAGGGCTCATCCATCAACAGAACCTGAGGTTTAACCGGTAATAAACGCGCGATACACAATTTTTGCTGTTCTTCCAGAGACAGATCAGTTGCCTTTCGTTTTAAACGGTCTTTTACTTTTTCCCACAGCAAAACCTGGCGTAAAGCCTGTTCAACAATATCGTTTTCATCATCCCTGCTATATTTCTGTTCACGGTTATGCAGTTTATGGCCGTAAAGAATATTTTCGCGGATGGAAGTTGGCAAAGGATTAGGGCGCTGGAACACCATACCAATCTGTTTTCTAACCTGTACCAGTTCAACCTCAGGCGCATAGATATCATGCCCGAATACATCAATCGAACCATTGATTCGAACATAATCAAGTCGTTCATTGATACGGTTAACACTGCGTAAAAAAGTTGATTTTCCGCAACCGGAGGGGCCGATCAGAGAAGTGATACGCCCCTGCTTAATATCCAGATTTATATCAAAAAGAGCCTGAAAAGTACCATACCAGAGATTTAGATTTGTGGTATGGATAGCCAACTCTGAGTTCGGTTCGTCTTGTATCTGTTGTGCTGTATTATTCATTTTATAAAGTCCATCAACCGAATCGGCCTTCAATGTAATCAGTGGTGCGCTGGTCAATAACCTGTCCTGAAAACAGTGCGTCTGTTTCGCCTATTTCGACACACTGACCATCAAGAAAAAACGCCGTACGATCAGCCAATCTACGTGCCTGTTGCACCAGATTGGTAACCAGGATAATACTCATTTCCTGCTTTAACTCTTTTAGCACGTCTTCAATACGCATCGTCGTAACTGGATCAACCGCAATTGAAAATTCATCCAGCATCAGTAGTTTGGGCTCCTGCGAGAGAGCTCTGGCGATGGTTAAGCGTTGCTGCTGTCCGCCGGATAACAGGCTGCCTAAAGAATTGAGTCTATCTTTCACCTCATCCCATAATGCAGAACGGGTCAGGCAACGTTCGACGATAACATCTAACTCCGCCTTATCTGTAATCCCCCGTAAACGAGGTACAAATGCTACATTTTCATAAACTGTTAGTGGTAACCCGACGGGTAAAGGAAACACCACGCCAATCAGGTTGCGTAACGCATACACGTTACGGACATCACGAATATTAATACCATCAAATGTAATATCGCCTTCAACCCGCATTTCTGGACTAAAGTCATTCATTCGATTTAGAGTCTTTAAAAACGAGGTTTTACCGGCATTGGCTGGGCCAATAATGCCGAAAATCTCATGCTCCCTGACATCCAGAGTAATACCGGATATAGCCGTGGTAGAACCGTAATGGATGCCAACATCGTTCACCTTAAGTTTAACGACAGGGTCCGACTCAGCAGATTGTTTCATTTCAGTTTGCGTACTAGTTACCATTTCTTTTGACCTCTCAGGTACATGCGTAAAGCAATCGAGGCACTGTTCATCAGTAACACCATCAAAATCAATACTAAAGCGACGCCATAAGGTAAGGCATCCGGTACGTGGGGTACCTGGGTGGCAACCACGAACAGGTGCAGTGATAAAGCCATCGTCTGATCGAATACACTCTGTGGTAATACCGGGATAAAGAAGGCTGCACCGGTAAACATAATCGGCGCTGTTTCACCCGTGGTTCTGGATACTTCCAGAATAACACCGGTCAGAATACCACTGACAGAATTGGGTAACACCACCTTTCGAATAGTTTGCCAACGGGTTGCCCCCATATTCCAGCATGCTTCCCTGAACGCAAAAGGCACTGCCTGCAGAGATTCGCGTGTAGAGACAATAACTACTGGTAAAGTCATGACTGCCAGGGTCAGACTGGCAGCAAGAATACTGGTTCCAATTTCAAAAAAGAGTACAAAGGCACCTAATCCAAACAGCGCATGTACGATCGAAGGAACACCGGCCAGGTTAATAATCGCCAGGTTGATGGTTCGAGTGAACCAGTTATCAGCAGCATATTCACTTAGATAAATAGCAGCTGCTACGCCTACCGGAACCGATACGATAAGGGCTACAGCCACCAGCCAGACAGTACCAAACAAAGCAGGAAAAATGCCTCCTGCAGTCATACCGTTAGTCGGGCTGGTAAACAGGAAGTCTATCGTTAACATGCTTCCCCCCTTAACCATTAATGTGGTGAGGATGATTAATACCGGTAATATCAGCAGCGACAGCATAACCATAAACAGCATGCTGAATAACTTTTGGGTTCTTTTATCTTTTTGATTTAGAGTTGTTTCAACAAATTGATTTTGCATAATTCTGACCCCTAACTTTTGCGAATACCACGAACAATCAGGTCCGCAGTCAGGTTAATGATAAAGGTGATCAGGAACAGGAATATACCGATGGTAAACAATGCCTGGTAATGTGGCGAACCTACCGCTGTTTCACCCAATTCCGCCGCAATCGTCGCTGTTAACGCACGCACCGAGTCAAATACACTACCCGGTATATTAATCGCGTGGCCGGTGGCCATTAATACCGCCATGGTTTCACCAAATCCTCGACCTACACCCAGCAGGACTGCACCGAGCAAGCCATTTTTAGCTGCTGGTAGAATGGTTTTATAAATCACCTGCCAGCGCGTAGCACCCATCGCTTCTGCAGCTTCCCGATACTTATCTGGCACAGCTTTTAATGCATCTTCACTAATCGATGTCATGATAGGTGCCGCCATCAACCCTAAAATAATGCCGGCATTCAGAATATTTAGCCCAACGGGTACATCAAAAAACTCAATAATCAGCGGGTTCATGATAGACAGGCCGATAAAACCCCATACTACCGAGGGTATAGCAGCCAGTAGCTCGACTAATATCTTTAAATATTCACGTTTTTTACCCGTTGCAAATTCAGCAATGTAGACAGCACTGCCGAGTGAAAAAGGGATTGCAATGAGCATTGCTAAACCGGTTACACTTGCGGTACCTGCAATCAGCGCAAGAATGCCGTAGGTAGGTTCGTCATCGTCTGTCGGTTCCCACCAGGGTGATAATAAAAACTCCTTGAGACTGAAATCTTCTAAAAGGAATCCAAAACCCTCCATAGTCACGAATGCAAAGATACCGATGATCAGAATAATCGCCGATATGCCACTCAGAAAAACCAGGTATTGAACAATTTTATCAAAATACCAGTCTAAAGTGCGTTTGTTTATATCAGGTATATTTCCTGATGATACTCGGGATAATTCAGTCATTTTAACTGCTCTCTTCGCCGCGTAACAGAAGCATCAATTCCCTGATTTGAATAGCCAGATTTTTATACAGTGTTTCCCATGCATCTGCGTCATTACTTTGTGGAATTTCATTCTCATCCCAGTTTAAGGCTGAAGTTCGGAATGGAATTTCTCCAACAGCTTCTTTTACTGACTGATTTAAACCCACAATGACATGATATTCAGACAGAGATTCCCGGCGTTTATCCAGCTTTTTAGGGCTGACATCATCCAGATCAATACTACGGTTTTGCATAAAACCAATCATATCCGGATTCAGGGTTTCAGCCTGATTGACACCAGCACTGCTATATACACCAACATCAGGAAATATTTTACGGGCAATCAATACTGCCATCGGCCCGAGGTAGCTATTATCTTCATCGACGAAAAGGATTCGATAAATTTTAGGTGCCTTAGTCTCGCCGGTTTCAATAAAAATGGTTTCTTCGGCAAGGTTCTTAGCCTGGTCAGCGACTCGTTTGATTTGACTGTAAAGGATAAGGCTAATCATCGTAGTCCGTTTGACATCATTATCAGGACTATTCAATAAATCGGCATAAATTCCATCCATGTTATGCTCAACCTGATCGGCGAGCTTGATTGAACTACGCGCCCGCTCAGCATTCAAATCATTAAAAGCGCTGATCGACTCACGCAAAACCAGCATAACTTCACTGCTGATACGACCCAGATCTGTTTTCATACGACCTTCTGGTGCGGCTCCCATTTGCACAGATTCTCGCGCAATAGTCACCGCATAATCACCAATTCGCTCAAGAATAATATTCGCCCTTATTACTGACGACAACAGACGTAAATGTCCTGCACTGGGTAAATGGACTGCAATAAAGGCATGACAAAGTTTGTCAATTTTGCGCATTTTGCGATTAATGGGTAAATCTGAAAGAATCGTTGAGAAAGCCAGTTTCTCATCAGCGTTCTGTAAGGCAACAAACGAGTTTTCAAGACCCTGCTCAACAGCAGAACCCATATCAGCGACTCGCTCTCTTATTTCTAATAAATCATGTTCCAGGCGAACTTCTAAATGAGACATAGTTTTTTATTTCCAGCAACAGTTTTGGTAACCGGAAGGTTCATTCAGCGTGAACCTTCCGAATTCTGACTTCCCTTTATTTGCAACTCACATCGCGAAAAGGCGCATAACCTTTCTTTTTAACAATACATTGGCCTGCATCTGATTTAATCCAGTCCATATACTTTTTGATATCACCTTTAGGCTCACCATCTGTATACATAAATAATGGACGGGCAATCGGATAACTGCGATCACTTGCTGTAGCAACACTTGGATTTATACAGGTCCCGTTATCAGCCTTCGAGATACAGGCTAATTTCACGTGTTCTGTCGCATAAGCCAGGCCACTATAGCCAATCGCGCAGGGAGTTTTTTCAACCAGGTCGACTACATCTTTCGAACCATGCATATCCAGTGTACCCTGACGGAAACTTCCCTTCTTGATTACACCATCTTTTGCCGCACTACCCAGAACAGCTTTCTTAAAATATGCATAGGTCCCTGAATTATTCTGACGACTGACCACGACTATTTGATCACTACCACAACCGGGAATCTTAAGCCCAAGATCTGACCATTTAGTCGCATCCCCACCGCGCCCGAAAACTCTGGCCAACTGATGGAAACTTAAAGATTTAGCCGGGTTATCATTATGAATATACACAGCCAGTGCATCGTAGCCTACAACATGTTCAACAGGATTCTGCCCCGAATCTTTGGCCTGTTTGATTTCTTTAGGCTTCATGGATCGACTTGCATTAGCTATATCGACCGTTCCGTTTATCATTGCTGCAATACCCGTTCCCGAACCACCGCCCGATACAGCGACAACAACATCAGGATTAATTGTAGGATAGGTTTCCGCCCAGGCCTGGGCAACATTGACAAGGGTATCAGATCCCTTGTTCTGAATTATTGTTCTTGCTGATACAGTCTGACTGGCAATAACAGCTGCTGTCATCACCGAAACGGTGATAAGTTGTTTAATTTTCATAGTAATAAGATCCGTGCTTTAAGGTTAGTAAATTGATAAACAAGCCTTCTGTGTGGCTCTTGTATTTTGTTATTGCGAGTAGAATATCTTTCTTATGTTACAAGAATGTTACATTTCTATTATTTAGTTACAAAATTATTACAATATGAACATTCCTGATAAACGCTATCAATTTGCCAATACTTGCAAAAAAATAATTTCAGTAATACCGATTAAATGATGTGTTTATTGATGGGGATCCAGACTAAACCAGGCCTAAAGGTCTATACGGATATATTTCAGGATTTTGAAGGATAAGTCTTATAATCTATAGAATGCAGGAAAGTATTTAAAATAAAAGACAGTAAAACCAGCACTATTCCCAGGGCTATACCCTGAGCAAAATTCCCTTTACTGGTTTCCAGTGCAATGGCGGTGGGTATATTACGTGTGTATTCTAAAATATTACCGCCAAGCATCATGGATGCCCCTACTTCAGCAATAACCCGGCCATATCCAGCTAACAGCGCGGTAATTAATCCAAAACGAACTTCATATAATAGTGTAAACAAGGCCTGTATAGGACTGGCACCCAGGGTTCTGGCCGTTTCCCAGGCGCGATTATCAACGGCCTGGATGGCCGCCAATGACATCGAAACAAGAATAGGATAACTCAATAAAAACTGTCCCATCACCATCGCACTCTGGGTAAACAATAGTCTGAAGTCACCGAGAGGGCCCTGACGTGATAACACGATAAATAAAGTCAAACCCACTACCACTGCGGGAACCGACAATAGTGCACTGAAAATGGAAATCAGAATTTTTCTACCGGGAAAGCGAAAATGAGCCAGGATAAAAGCGGTTATTAAAGAGGGTGGAACCGCACATATAATTGCTATCGTTGATACACGAAATGAAATTCCGATGATACCCCAGATAGTCGAGTCACCGCTTAATAGCAGTGTCAGCGCTTCGAGGGTTGCAGCAATTAAAGTATCCATCAAATATTAATTTAATTGAATTTATTCAGCCATGGGAGTAAACAGCTGCTGATCATGCATTTTATAATCAGCAATCAATGGCTGACCATGTGACTTCGAGGTTATCCAGTTTATTAATGCCGTTGAACCAACAAAATTTATATCTGTATAGCGCTTTGGATTTACCGCTATAATTCCGTAGGGATTAAACAATAACTTATCACCCTGGTACACTATTTTAAGTTCAACTTTCGCTTGATATGCCAGCCAGGTTCCTCGATCTGTTAAAGTATACGCATCTAACTCATTAGCCATCTGCAACACCTTACCCATTCCCTGCCCGACTTCACGGTACCATGAGCCGGTCGGTTGTATGCCAGATTGTTTCCAGATAGACAGTTCTTTTTTATGAGTACCAGAATTATCACCCCTGGAAATAAAAACAGATTTACTGTCATTAATTTTCTGGAATACTTCAGCAACAGATTGAGCCATACTGACTTTTGCAGGATCATCGTGAGGTCCTACGACTACAAAATCGTTATACATCACTGCATAGCGCTTTACCCCGTAACCGGCTTCAACAAACTCCTGCTCCGCCTGCAGTGCGTGTACCAGTACCACATCAACATCACCGTCTTTACCCAGACGCAAAGCCTTGCCCGTTCCGACCGCGATGACATGCACTTTATAACCCGTATCCTGAGTAAAAACAGGAAGCAATTTATCCAGTAAGCCGGAGTTTTCGGTACTGGTTGTGGTTGCTAATCGAATCAATTTTGATTCATCAGCCTGAATGGCAGCATGATAAATTAAAAGGGCGAATAAAGCGGAAATTAGTCGGGTTTTCATTTTTAATTATCTCTCAGCGAAATTTATATTTTATGAAGCGATACTTATAATCATGAGTTATTTCAAATGACATACTAAAAGATCCATCTTGACTCTACTTATGTAATTGAATAGTAGGTGAAAAAGGAACCTGAAATCAACACAAAGAAATTATTTAATATCCGGTTGCAAACAGCGTTTTCGACATGAACTTAAAGTTGACATCACAATAACCGTGCAACAGTGATACTAATCTTTTAATATTACTAATGAAAAGGTGCGCAGAGTTTAGTGAAAATTTTTTATATGCCGCGATGACCGAAAAATAAAACCCTGCAAACTGATGATACCGTTTCTATCTGGCCTCCCCCGCTGCAGGAAGTTAGACTATGACTCGAACTTGATTGTACCAACAGGAATTTTAAAGGTTATCTTTATTCCAGTATTACTGTTCACTATTGGATGCTCGCGGCCACTGAACAACAGTTAACATTCTTTATTAAATAATTTTTATGGCTATGTACGAAAATCATGTAATGCCGTTATTCTCGTATGGTTTTAGAGGGAATTCATCGAACAGCAGCTTGTTATTTTCGATATTGCTTCAATTTAAAATGAATTCCGGCTAAATGCGTGCCGGAATGACGCCGTTTGTAGACAGAATCTATCTACATGATTTTTCTACAGAGCCATTTAATTTTTTAAGTACCTTCATAAAGCTGGTGGTTAATATAACCTGGAAACACCGAAAATGACTCCTTCAGATGAATCACGTTATAACCGCCAGATAAAATTACCTCAAATAGGTGAAGACGGTCAGCAGAAAATTCTCGACAGCAGCGTATTAATCATAGGAATGGGAGGCCTCGGATCACCGGCGGCCATGTACCTGGCTGCTGCCGGAATCGGGCATTTAATCATCAGCGATTTTGATGTCGTTGAAGAGTCAAATCTGCAACGTCAAATTATTCATCAAACTGCAAACATAGGCGATTTGAAAGCTCACTCGGCCAGACAGACTATTCTCAATATAAATCCGGACTGCAGGGTAGAAATGATAGACCGGGAACTTGATGAAGAAGAGCTTGAACATTTTATTTCACAGGCTGACATCGTGCTGGATTGCAGCGATAATTTTCCTACCCGTTTTGCCGTTAACCGGTATTGTGTCAAAACTAAAACTCCGCTGGTTTCTGCTGCCGCGATTCGGCTGGAAGGTCAGATATTAAGTTATATCCCCGCTGCAGAAGGACCCTGCTATCAATGCCTGTACAATGGTGACTATGAAAATGCACAAACCTGTGAAATGGAAGGCGTACTTGGCCCTGTAGTTGGCGTTATGGGGTCACTTCAGGCTTTACAGGCATTACTGATATTAACAGGCAACAGTGACGAATTTAGTGGTAAATTATTATTATTTGATGGTTTGAACATGCAATGGCAGTCTGTGACCATCCCTAAAAATGATAATTGTGCTTGCTGCTCAGATCAAGATTAGTACTGTTTGCATCATTCTGGAACTTCAGTAGTAATAGTGATAGTTCCAGTAGTGGTTCCAGTATCAGAACTACTGCCCCCACCTCCGCCTCCAGCAGCAGCACCGAGCAGAACGGCCGCACCAACTCCAATCAAAATCTTGGTCATGGTACTCATCCCTTCTTCCTTAGCTGGCTCCGCGCCAACACTTATAACTTCTTTATTCCCTCTAGGTCTGACATCATAAGATAATGGTAAAAAATTTTGGCCCTCAAAAACACTATTACCTGAAACATCTTCGGCCTTGATGTAAATTTCAAGTTTATTTGAAATAATTGAATCGACAGAAATTTCTACTGAATAGATATTTGACTGTTTATTTTTGCGAACCATTTGCTTCGGAATGAAAGCAACATCATTAACTCCTTTGTAATAGAGTGTTACTTCAGCTACACCGACATTATCAGTAACTTCAGCTTTAAATGTTTTCAGTCCATCAAAAATCTGGGGCTCACCAGCATTAAATTTTATAGTAGGTGATTCAATATCGGGAGCCTGAAAAGATAATTGTGCGGCCAGCACAGTTGGAGAGGTAACCTGCAGGATAAAAATCAGGCAAAATGCTCGAGTCAATAATTTTTTCATGTCACTTCTCCTTGATTCATTCAAAAAAACTTCGTGTGTTTTTTAAATATTGCATGTTAATTGTGAGACTGTCAATCAGGTAAATGAATGGTAAGTTCGCCAGCTTACCGGTTAAATCAAACTCCACCCACTTCAGCTTTTAGCCAAACTCCATTCTTCTTTTTAATCTGTAAACTTATTTTTGTCCAGTCTGCAGTAGCCTCTACCCGACGACCGCTATTTTCAATTAGATCCACCATCTGAAATTGAACTTTTGCTGTATTTATGTCTTTTAACAGAATAAAAGTGCCTGGAATCACTCTGATATTTATGCTCTTATAAAGTTTAAAAATACTGGAATATAAAGCTGAGTATTGCTCATTAAGCTGAGCTACCTGTTTTATAGCAGCAATATCCTGCTTGATAAAACTTGTCAGAAAAGCGCCCATAATATCCTGCACGACCTGTTCAGCCTGCTGTTGCTGATTGATTCCGACTGGAATTAAATGTTTGATAGCACTTAAAGCTTTATCACGCCTTTTCTTTGCCGCAAGCTTCATTTCAGCATCCTGTTTTTTCTTCGCTTCTAACTTTTGCCTTGCCAAAAGTTTTTCCTTTTCCAACCGGGCTTTGTTATCTGCAAAAAGCTGATCCTGTTTCGAGGTAAAATCAGTTTTTAACTGATCAATATTTGAGTGTTCAGGGAAAACACTGCCTAAAATTGTAAAATAATCTGAAGCCGATTTTATATCTCCTGACTGGATGTAACTTCTTATCCTGCTTTCATAAAAATCTGCAATTTCACTTAATTTCTTGCTTGCATGTGTATTTTCAGGTGATATATCTAATACTTTCTTATACAGCTCAACCGCATTCTCTTTATCTGGTTTTATAAACTGCTTATTTGTAAAAGCAGAGTCAGCTTTTTTCATCAAGGCCGGCAAAGTTTTAATTAGCGATAAATTAACACGGAATTTGTCAAAACTTTAGTTTGTGGATTAAAGTGTTCGGCCAGAATAAATAGAGACTGCGCTGTTTTATAGTTTCCTGTATTTAAATTGTCATTAATATCGAGAGAAATTTTATCGGCTATCTGTTTAACTCCCTGTGCAGCTTCAAGATTCTCTGGCTCCACATTGAGTACTTTATTAAAATAAGATAGCGCACTACTTTCCAAAGGTTGATAGAAATCTTTTTTACTCAAAGCTTCCCTGGCTTTTTCCATAAAAACAAAAACCTGTTGGGATTTTTTTAATTGATTTTGATTCGTTTTCAATTTAGCCTGAACTTCTGACAGGCCTGGAAAATCAGCATCGATAGAACTCACTATTTCGATTGAAGTTCTGGCTTCTGTTAATTTTTGATGACTGATATATTGCACTGCCTGCGTTAAATAATGCTGAGCCACATTATTAATTCCAGTATTCGCATTCACATTATCTGGCTGTAACTTTAATACTCTGGAATAACGCTCAAAGGCACTGTCACCCTCATTACTATAGTACTTCTCATTTTCAATTAAACTTTCTGCTTCCTGTAACAATGCCTCTATTTTCTGTTGTCGGATATGTTCTGGTGTTTTTTCTGGCCATAAAAAAAATGTAACTACAATTAACAGCAAAAGACTGAGGCCTATTATCAGTATATTTTTATAGCCAGACTTCAGGTCTGATTTTTTAGCCTGACTTACTTCTGCGGCAGGTTTCTCATCGACATCGGTTTTTGAAACCTCAGTTTGAATATCTTCCTGTTCATGCTTTATCTCCTGCCCCTTAAAGCCTCGATCCACTGGCCGAATAAGGGTTTCATCAAATTTCGGTTCTGGTTTTTTCGGTGGTAATTCAGCAAGATGAATCTCTCCCTTGAGTTCTGCCAGGAATTCCTCCAGATTTTGCGGACGTTCGGTAATCTGCAACTTTAACGCCTGATCGATGGCTCTTAAAAAATCGTAGCTATACCCTTCTAGTGCAGATTGCGATAAAGCTTCATAAGGATCCGGGTCCAGATGCAGTAAAGCCATTCCTCGAACAGTAGATTCCATTGGTTTTCTGCCCGTAATACCCTGATACATACTGGCACCAATCGCATATATATCTGTCCAGGGCCCCTGTCGTCCTGATGCATCATTATATTGTTCAAAAGGAGCATAACCGACAGAAAGCATCGCGGTCAGAGCCTGTGTTTTATTTCCTACTGCCTGGCGAGCCGCCCCAAAATCGATTAATACTGGTGAACCATCTTTTCGAATAAAAATATTCGCAGGTTTTATATCGCGATGAATGAAACCTTCTTTATGTACTGACGCGAGGCCAGCCATAATGGGGTAATAAATTTTTTCCAGATCATCCTGAGATAATTTTTTACCTGACTTATAAACTACACTTAAATCCTCGCCCTCCTCATATTCCATCACCATGTAGCCAGTATTGTTGTGTTTAAAAACACTTAATACTCGAACAATATTTTTATGTTTAAATTTTGCCAGGGTCTGGGCTTCACTCATAAAACGTTCAAGCCCCCAGACATACATGTCATTCTGCTCGACAGATGCCGGTTGCACAGTACTATCCCCACTTCTGCTGGCAAAATCATGGGGTAAGTATTCTTTAATGGCAACCAGTTGCCCTAAATTAGTATCAGTCGCCAGGTAAGTAATACCGAACCCGCCACGACCTAGTACAGATTCAATTTTATACCAGAGAATTTCAAACCCGGATTCAAGGTCATTGGCAATTGCAGTCACAAAGTGTGTAATTCCTGAAAAAGTTTAATATCAAGTATAATTTACACGCTATTGTAGCGTATGGTCGGAAGATTCTAAACCAGAAAACATGTTGTGCAATTTAGAAACAAATACTGCAGTGCAGGATTGTTACGTAAGTGTTATATATTAAAAGATTTACAAAATCTTAACTTGTTCATGGAATAAGTAATTGATAGGATATAGCTCGTCTATACGGAAAGGGTGACTCAATGAATAGGGTTTTACAAAGCTATAAATTTAATCCCTCTAATCTACCGGGACTGCTACCTTTGTTGTTTTTTGTTGCCATATTGAATTTGGTAGCCTGTGGCAGTCAAAATGAAACTTCAACCATTTCCTCTTCCCAGGACAGCAATGTCTCACTCAAAATCCCTGATTCGATACTAGCCAGCAAGCTCGACCAGAGCGCAGGTACCCTGACGGCCACTATTTCTGTAAGTACATTAAATGGAGGCGTCCCCCAGGCTATGACAGTTTCAGCTACCGATGCCACGGCAACTCTGAGTTCTATCCCTCTTGGCGATGCCACGATTACGATCGTATTCACCTATGATTTACCCCCTTTTGGGCCGTTGGTCGTGGCTTCAGCAACCAGAAACTTAACTGTTGTGGCCGGTGACAATCCCATTAGTTTTGTCGCCACAGATTATGATTCCGAATCCTTTGACGAGGACGGCGATGGCCTCAGTAACCTGGCGGAACTGGATGACGCATCCACATCAAGTCCGATAGTTGCACTATGCAAACTAGGAGCAGCTGTGCTTGGAAGTTGTGAACTGGGATCTTAATAACGTTAAATTGGTATAACTTAGAAGGACTATTAATATGAAATATTCAAATCTACATTATTTATTTTTACGATTGTGTTATCACCATTTTCAAACGTGCAGGCAGCAGAAGTGACCAGTACCTTTACCGATGGAGCGACTTTAACTGCAGCTCAAATGACTGAAATAAAGGATGCGGTGAATGATAACAATACAAATGTTGGCGTCAACACTACGGCGACTGAAACTAACACAACCAGCATAGGAGCCAATACTACGGCGATTGGGGCTAACACGACTAGCATAGGAGCCAACACTTCGGCGATTGGAACTAATACGACCAGTATAGGAGCCAACACTTCGGCGATTGGGACCAACACGACCAACATAGGAGCCAACACTACGGCGATCGGGACTAATACGACCAGCATAGGAGCCAACTCTACGGCGATTGAGACTAATAAGGCCGACATAGGAGTCAACACTACGGCCATTACTGGTAAGCAAAATACTGTCACAGGCACTTGCGCAACCGGTCAGTCAATTCGGGTGATAAATACTGATGGTACTGTAGTCTGTGAAGTTGATACGGACAGTGGTGGAGATATCACAGGAGTGATTGCTGGATCAGGTTTGACCGGGGGAGCAGCTTCTGGGAACGTCACATTATCACTGAGCGGCGCAGTCTCTGTACATGGCAATTCTTTTAGAAATATTAGTTTAGATGATGCTGGTTGTACTATTCAACACAACACTATCGCCTACTCTTATTTCACAGGCACAGCCGGTAGCTGTGATGCTATAGCGCCTATACAGCTACCAGATGGTGTGACATTAACGTCACTAACTTGCAGTGTTTCTGATACAGATAGTACAACCGATCATCTTATAACAGATGTTACGCTACGTCGTAATAGATTAGGTACTGCAGGGGTCGAAACAGTATTTGTGACACCTTCATCAAATGATTCTGGTCTACAAAATATAAGTGACACAACCACTACCAGCGGGGTTGTTGATAACAGTACATATGCCTACATTTTGTGGTTAGACTACGGTAACCCGGCTGCAAGCTCATTGGTACGCATATATGGCTGTTCTATCGCTTACAACTAGACTTAGACTCCACATTAATTACTGGCGATAATTCTAGAGATCATTATTTTACTTGCTGAATATTAGATAGTAATTGTTAACAATAGGGTCTGATCTATCCTTAACATATATTGCATATTGTTAAGGCTTTATGGTTAGACTACTAACACTAGAGCTCCACGATGGGTAAGTCGAAGGAAAACCCAGACGTAAACGACTGAAATTTCTAGGTTTACTGCCACACAAGGCGTATTATGATTAAGTACAACCGAATCTTTAGCCTGGTTCTAATTCTTTTTTTAATGATATTTGGCATTCTGGTCTGGCGTATTGTGGTGCTTTTCACTGGTTTCACTGGCGTGTTTCCAGATGTGGAAACCGGATCAGAATTAGTGTTAGGCACAGAGACGACCAGTCATAAAGAGCCGATCAGCCTTCTTAAGTCACCCCAGATCGATGATAACAATTCTGATAGCAGTAACTTCGGTTATTACGAAACCATCAAAGAAACCATAGTCCGTATTAAAAAAGATGTTGTTGTAACAGGCTCTTTAGTGGGAAAACCTGGTGAGGAAATGGCATATTTTCAAATTGAAGGCATGCCCGACAGGCCTTTTAAAATCAATACTCAGCTGATGGATGGTTTTATCATTACGGAGATTACGAATCATTTTGTCGTACTTAAAAATCAATCGGGAGACGAAACTTTTTCTCTCATGGTTCGCTAAAATCAGAAGGTTTTATTAATATACCGATTTCACATCATCCATGCGGCTGGAAATCTTCACATTTTTACCCAGATGTTTATCAAAAATAGTCGCATAAGCCAGCACGGCCTGAATATAATTCCTGGTTTCTTTAAAGGGTACTGTCTCAACCCATAAATCGGCAGGCAGTGTTTCTTTTTCTGGCAACCATTTTTTTACATTACCCGGGCCTGCATTGTATGCAGCAGCTGCCAGTGACACATTATTTTCAAACCGGTTAAGCACTGTTCTGAAATAACTGGTACCCAGATTTATATTATTACTAACACTTAAAATCTCATTCTGCTTAAGTTTTTTAAGCCCAAGCGATTTAGCAACACGGCGTGCTGTTGATGGCATCAGCTGCATTAAACCTAATGCCCCTACTCTTGATTTAGCCAATGGATCAAACAGACTCTCGCGACGCATGACACCGTAAATGACGGATGGATCGAGATCTTTCTGTTTCACGTTCAGCATTACCTGCTGCCTGTAAGGCATCGGAAATCTCAGATCATAATCACTTCTATGACTGGTTTTAGCGACCGTTTTTATCGCACTGTCATACCACTTCCAGATTGATGCAATACTCGCTGCCTGCTTTATTTCCTGTTGCGAAAGCTTTCTGATTCCCTGAAACCATTCACGCCTGGCATCCAAGAGTCTGTCAAGGAAAAACAATTCTCTGGCCCTTAACAGATTCGCACTTTTACTCAATAATTGCTGTTCATCATAAGTTGTTTCAGCGGCAGCATGCTGCTGTTTTATCTGGTATTTCCGGTTAACTTTATCGGCTGCGAGGAAACCATAATAAGTATTTTTTTCAGACAGCCTGTTATAGATATCGGCCGCTTTAACCGCATGCCCTGCACTCTCATAAGCTCGTGCCAACCAGTAAATCCATTCTGATTCAGTCTTCAGGCGATCAGGCATATCATTTATTGTTTTTATCAACCCTATCCAGTCCTCATCGCGTAAGTGTATACGTGCTAGCCATAAATGGGCATTATCTGATTTTAATTTTTCGGGTAACTGCTGTAGTAATTGTTTGGATTCAGCCTTATGCTGATAAGCCGCCGATAACGCTATACGTTTATTGATACCCTCTTCCTGCTCTGTCGAAAATTGAAATTTGATTTTAATTTCATCCCAACGCTCTTTAGCCTGCAGACTATCTTTACGGGCAAGACGGTCTAATGCATGGATAATAATTTTACGATGTATCGGAGTGTCTTTAGATTTTGACAAAAGCGGCAGTTTTTCTGCAGGATGGCGGTGCGCCTGATACCACAAATCCACCAGTTCTTTATCTTTATCATTGAGTTGTCTGGCAAGATATTTCGCCAGTGACGGGCGGCGGGCCTTAAAAGCTTTGTCAATTCTTAACCAGATAACATCTGACACATTATCAACGGTTTCAAGGTAATGCTTGAATGCGAAATCACATTGCTCCGGCTGGGAATAACCAGTCGACCAGATTTTTTCTATTTCATTATTTATATTTTTAGTTTTATTCGTTTCCAGCTTTGCGGTGATTGACAGGCATTTATATTTAACATCACTTCTACCATCATAAAACTCCAGATAACCCTCCCAGTCCTGGCGTTTTGCCAGCATACCCAGCCATTTACCCAGTAGACGGTATGCAAAAGGAAGGTCCTTATACTTCGATAGAAACTGTCTTACGTCTGACTCACTCGCCTGGCCCAGGTTTTTGTTAAATGCATCATATTGCAGATAGCCGGTTACAGGATAATCCTTCAACTCAAGCAGTAATTTTTCAAATTGTTTTATATCGTCATTTGAAAGTGCCAATTCAGCCTGTTTGAACAACAATCGCTGTTGTTCCAGCGTTGTAGAACCAGAATTTGCCAGTGCTGCTCCTGTGAGATTCAACATAACAAATATAATTCCAATAGAGAAAAGTTTAAAATTTTCTCTTATTGCATTTCTCTTTTTTTCTGATGACACTTAATTACTTTAAATTCATTGAGTTAGAACAGATTTTAAAAGTTAATTATGAGATAAGCAAGGAAGCAAATGCTTATTCTTCATCAAGATCATCCATATCCATTTGTCCCGACATACGACGACGGATATGAGACCATGACATACCTACCGCAAGGATAACGGCGAGTAATACTTCAACCACATAAGCAACCATTTTTGAACCATCCAACGAGATCCACCCCCATTTGAATAACATCCCTACCATCAAACCAAAAAAGGCAACTGCCAGAACAAGCCCAATCATACCCAATGAACGGAATGTAGCTCTAAGATAAATGACCCAGCCGATAACAAGTAATATTCCAACAAAAGCCTGTTCGATGGTAATTGAAGGAAAGACGTTATTTACCCAGTGAAAATATGAATACCCTTCAGGGTTATAAGTAGCAAAAACCAGCACGGCAGAAAAAAGAAAGCGTAGCCCGAAGCTTGAAAAATTGAATTTCATAAGATACTCATTGCTATAAATTTATTCATTATAACCCAACACTAAAACTCACCATAGATACAACAGTTCTTTAATTCTATAGTAGAACATGCTAATATTGATTCAATTACAATTTTAATTTATCTACAGGAAATGACCATGGCACAAGAAAACACTAAGCTGTCAGAAGATAGTAGCGCCCCTCCAGCGGATAACAACCTGGTAACAATTCAGGATCCCGGTAAAGAAAATCAGGTTATGGAAATTAACAGGCAGATGACTGCTTTGGAAAGCTCCATTACCACACTGACTAAAAAGCTAAATACAACCAATAAACAGGTCAAGTCTGACGTAAACCGACTTACCACTTCTGATGCCGAAATCACAGAAAAAGTCGCTGATACTTACAGGCAACTAGCTGTCATTGAGTCAAACTTTGGCGAATTAAGTAAGCAATCCACTCAAATCACTGCTGATTTAAAGAACGTTAATAAAACCATTAAGACCTTTGAGAAATCATCTACAGAGGCGCTTAATCTTGCTATCGATAATCAATCTGATATTAATGGTGAATTCAGGACACAACATGAAGATCTCATTAAACGTGCCGAGAAATTATCTAAAAATGCTAAAACCATCAGTACAAAACTGACTAATAGCATTCAGCAAAATAGTAAGGCGTTAGCAGAACTGGAAGCTAAAGTAGTAACAGACCTGGAAAATATCGCTAAATCATCTGAGACTCGTGATGAAAAACTGGATGATAAAATAAAATCAAGCAACGACGAAATCGGCAGTCAGAAAGCAAAAATGCTATTAATGCAATCTGTTGATGAAGCTCTGGATAAGCGCGCTGCTTTACTGGAACAAACTTCTGCACAATTGATCGAAGACAGTCAGGACTTACGTGATTCTACTGAAATACTGGATGTTCTGACCAGTAAGTTATCGGCAGATGTAGATGCGCTGGAAAGGCATACTGCACGTCTGGCCAAGGAAAACATTGAACAACAGGGCCAGATAGATGAACTGAAGATTAATACTAACTCTATCACTCGTACTCTATTAGCGCTGGCTACTCTTGAAAAGAAACATTTTAGAGTGCTCGCTGCCGGCAGCCTGTTATTGTTATTAGCGGTAATCGCCAGCTTCTTTTATGGAGAGTATTTGCGTGATACCGAGCAGACAGTAGAAGTACAACGAAATGAAGTCGTCAATGAACAGGTTGCTAATTTACAGAACAAAGTTGAAGATGAGCAAATGGCATCACAGGTATTCTATTCTGAAATCCTTGATTTACAGAACAACCTGACCCAGGTAAAGACTGAATTACAGGAAAAGACTGAACAATTTAAAGCTGAAATCGTTGAAATGAACGATTCGGTTGAAAGTCTCGATGGTCGAGTTCAGTACCTGGCGCCTTTATATAATTTTGGTTCTGACAATACAATTCACGGTTCACAGTGGTTATCTAATCTTGATGCAGAAAAGATGTCTATCAAGATTGCTACCGTTGCTGATAAACAGGGTATGTACGAAATAGCGCAACGCTACAACAATTATTTCACACAGGAACTGGCCTATTTCCAAACTGATGATAAACAATACACATTAGTTTATGGTGGAAATTTTAACGATGATCAGCAGGTTAAATCTACACTGAGAAATATGCCTCGCTATATAAACCATGAGCTAATTGGCTCTATTTCTAATGCCGAAATCCTTCAGCAAATAAAGAAATAAACTTTTCCAGTCTTAAAAATACCGGGTTATCCCGGTATTTTTTTGCCTGTAACAAACCACAATTAGTCAAATATCTGTTTCATCTCTTCATCACTTAAAGATCTTAATAGCTCTATATTTCTTCGAGGTATATTATCAACGTCAGGATAATGCTGTACTGCTTTACTGATTGAAGACTCTCTAATAAAGTGTAGCAATGGATAAGGCGAACGATTAGTCCAGTTGGACCGGTCATCAATATCACAATTAGCAAAAACATAATCTGGATGAAAACTGGCAATCTGGATAACACCTTGCCACCCCTGCTGATACAGCAATTCATCAGCCAGATTTAAAAACTGGTTATAATCATCAAATAAGTGTAAATGCTCAGGTATGATCAGCACCAGTGTTTCAATTTTCGCATGTTGCTCAAGCCTGTTCAGCATCAACGATACATCAACAAGACAGGATTCATCATCATTGGCATGGGAAAGTTCAAACGAGATCGACCCCTCGCTGTAAGGACGTGCCGCAAAAGGACATAAATTCAGACCAAGAACCGATTTTTCAAACCAGTTTATAACTGAGTCAATAATGATTTGATCTGTTTTTTTCATAACCAAAAAGCATTTTACCGCAGAGGACGAAAAGGTGCGCAAAGGATGAAATAGTATATTACAACTTCATTTATTTCTAATAACTTTATGATTAGTGTAACTTCTTAGCGTAATTAAAAAAGTTATGACTACAGAATGACTTGCCCCGTGTACTTCTCACCTTCAAGCTGAAAAATTGTTAAAGTATTCAAATATTTAAACTCGCTGATTCGTTAACTATAAAATAAAACCAGGTAAACCCTTTGCGCACCTCTGCCTCCTCTGCGGTTAAAAAATACAGGGGCTAAGCTATTCCACCTTTCGTCATCTGCGCGGGATCTAGCAGTTTTTTAAGTTCATCTTCTGACAAATCGCATAATTCTTTAGCTACATCCAGTACCGGTCTTTTTTCTGCATAAGCTTTTTTAGCGATCTTTGCTCCCAGCTCATAACCTATGACCGGGTTTAAAGCAGTTACCAGAATAGGATTAGCTGATAGCGCCTTATTAATATTATCGTGGTTAACGGTAAAGCCAGCTATCGCTTTATCAGCCAGTACCTTTGCTGCATTTGATAATAGTTCGATACTTTGAATCAAATTATGAGCAATCACCGGTAACATCACATTCAATTGAAAATTACCGGATTGTCCACCAATCGTAATCGTGGTGTCGTTACCCATAACCTGAGCACAAACCATGGTAACCGCTTCGGGTATAACAGGGTTAACCTTACCCGGCATGATGGAACTTCCAGGTTGTAACGCGGGTAAAGCTATTTCACCTATACCCGCCAGTGGTCCCGAATTCATCCAGCGTAAATCATTCGATATTTTCATCATGGATACAGCCACGGTTTTAAGCTGTCCGCTCATTTCTACGGCAGCGTCCTGTGCACTTAACCCTTCAAAAAAGTTCTCTTTGGGAGCAAAACGAACACCAGTCAATGCAACCAGTTCGGCGCAAACTTTTTCGGCAAATTCTTCATGTGCATTAATACCGGTACCCACCGCTGTACCACCTTGTGGTAACTTCTGTAAGCGGGTCAGGCTCGACTGAATTCGATACAGGCCCATTTTAATCTGTGTGGACCATCCGCCCAGTTCCTGCCCCAGCGTAATCGGCATGGCATCCATCAGGTGTGTGCGCCCGGTGGTTACCACATCTTTAAGTTCCTGTGCTTTTTCATTCAACGTTTTTTCAAGGTGAGATAAAGCCGGGATCAACTGTTCGTGAATGGCAAGACAGGCACTGACGTGAATGGCCGAAGGAAACACATCGTTTGAACTTTGTCCCATGTTTACATGATCATTGGGATGCACCTGAAAGTCATCGTTAGTTGCCAGGGTAGAGATCACTTCATTGGCATTCATGTTACTGCTGGTGCCAGAACCAGTCTGAAAAATATCAATCGGAAAATGCTCATCGACTTCGCCATCTACCACTTTTTGAGCGGCATTTTCTATCGCTGATGCTATTTTCACATCCAGTTCACCGAGTTGCACATTGCTCCTAGCGCAGGCTATCTTAATCAGACCCAGTGCCCGAATAATCTGCCGGGGCATAGCTATTCCGCTGATCGGGAAGTTATCAACGGCGCGTTGTGTTTGAGCGCGATACAGGGCATCTGCAGGAACCTGCAATTCACCCATGCTGTCTTTTTCGGTACGAAATTTTTGTGGCATGATAGTTCTCAAAGTTTTTTCAGACTATATCACAGGCCCGTAAAAATCAGATCGACGGATTGGTGATTTGAAAATAACTGTTACGCATAATGAATGTATTCTGCAGTAATATTAAGTTGCCAGTATGCATGATTTAGAGTGTTCAGGTTATATCGAATATGTCTAACTTAAAACCATTTCAGAGCTATACTGCTACATCCTGAAAACAGGTAAGAGTGAATTAATAAATTAAAAATAGAGCCCGGTAAACTATTCACAGCAATAGCCAGTTCACTACTTTAACTAACTGTTGAAAATTAGATAAAACAACAACCTCATGAATTCTCGTTTCGCCGTCATCATCCTGTTTTGTAGCTCTATAGGCTGGGGTTTAACCTGGCTACCATTAAAATATCTAAATGATATGGGGCTGGACAGTTTACAGTTAATTTTTATCGCTTTTACTTCGGCAACCGTTGTTTTATTGCCCTGGTTATTCCGGCAGTTTAGTTCATGGAAGTCACATACTGGTTTTATGGTTCTGATCGCACTGACCGGAGGTTTAGCCAATGCCAGCTTTCAGACAGCCATTTACCATGGTGATGTCATTCGTGTGATGATCCTTTTTTATATGCTGCCGGTGTGGAGTGTTCTGGGAGGCAGGTTATTCCTCAAGGAAAAGGTAGATAAGTTAAGACTCAGCGCAGTGGCTTTATGTTTATCCGGTGCTTTTGTCATACTGGATGTCTGGCATAACTCATGGTCCGGCGTAAACTGGATTGATTTTCTGGCATTAGGATCGGGACTGGGACTGGCGACCAGCATTATCCTGTTTCGTTTTACCCAAACCATTCCTGTCATGAGCAAGGTGTCATCGGTGTTTATCGGTTGTACAGTTTTAACCGGTTTAACTTTATTGGTCACTCCCAGCCAGGCACAACTTCCCGCTAATAATGCAGTAATCTTTGCCGGTTTATACGGTGCAATATGGGTGACCCTGGTTACTCTTGGAACTCAATGGGCAGTCACCCAAATGGAGGCCGGGCGATCATCCGTGATTATCGTCATGGAACTGGTTGCTGCTGTAATTTCCATCGCGCTACTGACCGAAAAAGATTTACAGTGGACAGAAATTATCGGTGGCCTGATGGTGTTAAGTGCAGCACTTCTGGAAGGCAGTAGAAATGAAGATACGGAACAAGCTGTTTCAATGGGGTGATCAGACAAAAGTATGTTAATACCTGTCGCTGATGGGCTTAGTTAACTTTATGCAAGTTCAGGGCGATATTTTAAGATTTGCTTTTAACACTAAAATTCACAGCGATGAACAACAATAGATGCAATGTGATAATAATAAGTGTGTTTATCAGTATTGGCTTTAGCTACAGAACCGCTTAAGCATCCTCTGGTCTTTTGCTGCATGTTCTACATCCCCTCTCGACGTCGCGTTTTTCACAGCAATTTTCCAATGAGTACAGGGTGGTAGAAAGTTCTCTTCAAAAATGTAGGTCGCTATCTTTTTCAGCATATCATCTGGCATTGGTAGTGCGGGCATTAAGCCTAACTGCCCCAGAGCTTCGTCATGGATAGCTTTCTCCAGAGTTGGCTCTTTTACAAATGCTGCCATACTGTTAACAAAGTCGTTTTTATCCAGTGAGTTTTTCTTATAACGACGTTGCACACCCCACATCGGTGGTGCCAGAGGCTTTTCCATTTCAGGGTTATGACATACGTGACAGGATGGGTAGAGGGTTTTACCTTCGGTGGCCTCACGACTTAGCGCATAACCATCCACAGTCAGCAAAGTGATAGTAAGTATCACCAGATATTTTATTTTTTCCATGTATATATTTCTAATATAATTTTCAGTTATTGTAATGCATATAAAAATTTTATGCAGCGACAGTACCGGGCATGTAGCACGGTGAGCATGAACTGGATGCCGGCCGTCGCTGAACACGAAGAATATGGCTTGAGTAAACGGGATATTACCCATAACATTAATTTTTAATGCTATGTACCGGCCACTGAAGAGTGGTGAACTCACTTTTGAAGATGCTAAAGCTGTACCAGGAAAATATGTTGAAATGAACGCGTATATGAATACCATCGTGCTGAATTCTAATTGCCCGCAGTTTAATAACTCCTGTAACGGATATAATCCAATACCAATTGAAATATTGATCTGGGATTAATGCATAGATATTGCGACACTAATGAATCGGCAGGACGACCTGTTGTTCATTTAAACTGGCAGGACCACCTGCTCTAACATTATAAAGCACATGTTTAAAAAAGTTCTGATCGCCAACCGGGGCGCCATTGCAGCCCGCATTATAAGCACATTAAAACAGATGCAATGTCCGTCGGTCGCTATCTATAATGAGGCCGATGCCGATTCGCTGCACGTACAACAGGCCGATGAAGCTTATTCACTGGGTTCTGGCAGTGTGGCTGAAACCTACCTGAATCAGCAAAAAATATTCGATATCATACAAAAAACCGGAGCAGAAGCTGTTCATCCCGGTTACGGCTTTTTAAGTGAAAACCCTGAATTTGTCGAACGCTGTGAACAGAATAATATTGCTTTCATTGGCCCCACTGCTGAACAGATATTGTTATTCGGCTTAAAACACAGCGCACGCGCACTGGCCAAACAAAACAACATCCCGTTACTACCCGGTAGTGGACTGCTTGACAATATCGCAGAAGCACTTACTCGGGCAGATAATATTGGCTACCCGCTAATGTTAAAAAGCACCGCCGGCGGTGGTGGTATAGGCATGCAACTATGCTTGAATCAGCAGGAACTGGAAAAGTACTACGATTCGGTACGTCGATCAGGTGAAAATAATTTTTCCAATAGCGCTGTGTTTATCGAAAAATTTATCGAATATGCACGCCATATCGAGGTACAGGTGTTTGGAGATGGCAGAGGTTTAGCCATCGCCATTGGTGAAAGAGATTGTTCGACACAACGCAGAAACCAAAAAGTCATTGAAGAGGCTCCGGCACCGAATCTGAGCGATGAAGTTAGAAAAAAATTACAGGATACAGCTATACGCCTGGTCGAAGCGGTAAATTATCGTAACGCCGGTACGGTTGAATTTGTGTATGACCAGAAATCGGATCAATTTTATTTTCTCGAAGTTAACACACGCTTACAGGTCGAATATGGCGTCACCGAACAGCTGTTTAATGTTGACCTGGTCGAATGGATGGTTAAACAGGCGGCCAATGAATTAGCCGACCTTCGAATACTTGCAAGCACATTAAAATCAACCGGTCATGCCATACAGGCTCGTGTGTATGCTGAAGACCCGAACAGGGATTTTCTACCTTCCTCCGGATTACTCAGTGAAGTTACATTCCCGCAAAAAACCAATTTACGTATAGACCACTGGCTTGAAACCGATATAGAAGTTTCTCCGCTGTTCGACCCCATGCTAGCCATAATGATAATCACAGCTGATGATAGAAATAATGCTATACAACAACTGGTACAGGCACTGGCATTAACTTCACTGTATGGCATCGAAACCAATATTAACTATGTGCGGGAAATTTTAAGCACCGATATTTTTCAACGCGGTGAAATATTCACCCGCTACCTGAATGACTTTAGAACCCAACCCTGTTCAATCGATGTTATCAGTTCCGGCACCTTAACCTCGATACAGGACTACCCGGGTAGATCCGGCTACTGGGATGTAGGTGTACCGCCTTCCGGCCCATTCGATCACTATTCCTTCAACCTGGCTAATCGTTTACTGAATAATTCGGTAGGCTGTGCCGGACTGGAAATCACCTTAAATGGCCCCAGTCTGCGTTTTAATAATGTTACCCGGATAGTATTAAGTGGAGCCGAGATGGAAGCCCATCTGGACGACCTGCCTTTACAATTCTGGCAGGTTATTAATGTTGAGGCTGGTCAAACCCTGAAAATAGGTAAAACGGTTGCATCCGGTGCCAGGGCATATCTCTGTATAAAAGGCGGGCTAAACTGTCCTGATTACCTGGGGTCAAAGTCAACCTTTACGCTGGGTCAGTTTGGAGGGCATTCCGGTCGAGAGATTCGCGTCGGTGATGTGTTACATTTTAATAAGCTTAAAGATAAATCAGAACCACTAATCCTGCCTTCCACCATGCTGCCCGAGATAACAAATCACTGGCAACTGCGGGTAATTTACGGCCCGCACGGTTCACCCGATTTTTTTACTGATGACGACATAAAAACTTTCTTCGATAGTGAGTGGGAAATTCATTATAACTCCACTCGAACAGGTATCCGCCTGGTCGGGCCTAAACCACAATGGGCACGAAAAGATGGCGGTGAAGCCGGTATGCATCCCTCCAATATTCATGACAATGCCTATGCTATAGGTACTGTCGATTTTACCGGTGATATGCCGGTTATTCTCGGACCCGATAGCCCTTCGCTGGGGGGCTTTGTGTGTCCTGCCACTGTAATAGCCGCCGACCTGTGGAAACTGGGACAGTTAAAAGCCGGTGATAAAGTGTGTTTTATCCCGGTATCCATTAATGATGCGGTGCAGCTAGAAAAAGCACAGTTAGATTCGATTGCTCAGCTGAATTTGACAACTCACAGTATTCAACGAGTTAATATTACTTCACCGGTTTTAAGGTGCATCGACAAAAATAAATTCGGGGTACAGATAGTGTATCGCCCTTCCGGTGATAAAAACCTGCTGGTGGAGTTTGGCCCGTTAACCCTGGATATCGAATTACGCTTCCGCGTACAAGCATTGATGCTTGATCTTAAGCAGAAACAAGTTCAGGGGTTACTCGAATTAACTCCCGGCATTCGTTCATTGCAACTTCATTATGACAGCCAGCTTATTTCACTGGATAAAATTTTTCTCCTGCTGGATGAAGCTCTTTCATCACAGAAAAATATTGATGCTGTGGATGTGCCCTCAAGAATCGTGCATATACCTTTGAGCTGGGATGATGAAGCCTGTCGACTTGCTACTGAAAAATACATGCAGTCAGTACGCAATGACGCTCCCTGGTGCCCGGATAATATTGAATTCATCCGTCGCATTAACGGGCTGGAAAATGTGCAACAGGTTAAAGATATCGTTTTTGATGCATCCTACCTGGTGATGGGTCTGGGTGATGTTTACCTGGGAGCACCGATAGCCACTCCAATGGATCCGCGACACCGCCTGGTTACTACAAAATATAATCCAGCAAGAACCTGGACTGCCGAAAACTCTGTTGGTATTGGAGGCTCCTATTTATGTGTTTACGGCATGGAAGGCCCTGGTGGATATCAGTTTATTGGAAGAACCTTACAGATGTGGAACCGTTACCAGCAGACCCGTGAATTTAAAAAACCCTGGTTATTGCGTTTTTTCGATCAGATAAAATTCTTTGAAGTAACAGCGGAAGAACTAAAAACTATTCGACATGATTTCCCCAAAGGCCGCTACCCCTTAAAAATAGAACAAACCCGCTTTAAGCTAAAAGAATATCAGGAGTACCTGCAACAGCATGAAGCCGACATTAAAAAATTTACAGCTCAACGGGAACTGGCTTTGGATGAAGAGCTACAACGCTGGATAGATTCAGGCCAGATAAATTTCAATTCGACACAGGATCTAATCAGTAACATTGCCGAAGAAGAATCCCTACCGCCAAATTGTATGGCTATCGAAAGCCCGGTCGCCGGAAATGTCTGGAAGCTGCTGGTCAAACCCGGTGATGTAATTGAAAAAAATCAGCCTATGGTTATTCTGGAGTCGATGAAAATGGAAATCAAAATCGTTGCCCTACACTCCGGGACTGTTTATGCCATCAACCGGGAAGAAGGAAACCAGGTGCAAGCGGGTCAGCCCCTGATAATATTACAGGAAGGATCTTAATCCAGCATAACGTACCTTGATTCATTGTATGAATATTAAGCTAAATTATTTTAAAGACTAAAATCATAGTAAATCATGTATCCTTAAGTCATATGAAACCCTGAGAAAATTGCATGACGACTGGTCCAAGAGAAATTACAACACCCTTTCGCCCTATTCCACTGGATGTACCGGAAGGCATGAAACCGAATGAGTTTTTCAATAGTACAGAAAACCTCAATGATCTGGAAAATAATAACGGTATATTGCGCAACGATGAAAATCTATTGATGTATCGTAAAGCGTTAGGCCATTCCAATATTTTCGACACTTCAATAATTTACAACACATCAAAAATCATTCTCGACCCGTTGGGCAGACCGGTAAGAAGAACTCAGGTACCCGAAAATGTACGTAATGTCTGGAACCGAATGAACCTGATTTTAATTGGGTACATGCAGGAAACATTTCCAGATCCTGAAAATTACCTGATACTTTGTGGAGAAGCGAGTTTGGACGCCACCTGGCCTATGACCTCTCCAGGCGTTCCCAGCATTCGAATGTTACACAATCATTTTATCGTGTTCGATAAGCAGCAGTTACGCGATGCCCAGCTGGCCAAAAAAGATAATCCTAACCTGACCGATGGCGGACAACACAGCCTGTTTCAAAGTTATATGCACGATGCTTACTGCTCTTTTTTTGAAACTCTCGATTTTGATATTTTAAAACCCACCATCGGCGACTCTTCCCAGTTAAAGTTAACCGGTTACCCTCAGGGTCTGCCCTGCTGGGAAATAGAAGGTGGTCTGGATAGCATTAAAGAAGTTAAATTCTGGAAAGAATACGATCAGATTTTAAAAGGGTTTATCGATTTCTACCGTACATTTTTCAGCCAGGTATCATCACGTAACAGTAATTTGCCCAGAGACGTTTACTTCGAAGATCAGGTCATCGAAAAATTATTGTTTAACAATGATTTCCTGAGCACAGCAAAAATAGTGCGCGATCAATGTATTAAAGATGCAAAATATGCCAATTCAATTCGTTGGCAACCCGCTTTCAAGCAACTGATATACAGAAACGATGCGGGTAAATGGATAGTGACGATCAGTCAGAATTCGATCGGAAATGCCATCACGGAATTACTCGGTGTCGTGGTCAAACGAACACCCGATGCTGAAGCCTATGAAAAAGCTGAACCAAAACTCATAGAGAGACTGATGGAAGTTAGACAAAGATTGATAGATGCCGATCTTGGTAGCCCGATAGCAACTGATTACTGGCCCGGATAAATTTAAAATTAACAGGTGACACAATGGATGAAGATGAAACAGTTGTTTTAACTGATGAAGATAAACAGAAAATCGCAAAGAAAATCGAAGTAGATAATACGATATCGGAAACAGAGCCAGAAAATAATAAGACTGACGATTAGTTCTGTATTCTATATTTGAAAGGTAACGGCGAAAACGGTCCCAGGTAAGTTCGTTTCCACCAGTTGCCTGTGCGCTCACGTTCTTCCGGCGTGGTAAATTCATAATGCCAGCTATGCACACGCACAAAATTTGGAGCCTGATCTTTAAACGGATTATCTTTAAGCATAGCCGTAACATCAGATGAATTTTCCAGTAATGAAATCAGAAACGAATCAAACCAGGGTAAAAACCTTGGATGAAAAGGCACAAACCACATCATCCAGTCCAGCCGCGGATGATGTGGTAACACGATAGTTGGGCGCTTATCCAACGCATCCGGTCGGTGAATAAATTTATATTCTTTCCAGTTTACCCCGTCAATAGAGCCTTCTATTTTGAGTTCAATTTGCGTTGTCGTCATGGTCGGGAAAACATGATAAGTATTGACAATATGCCACTGTTGTAACAGATCAATTGCAAGGTCTGAATATTTGCCTAAACTTTTATCCGTAACCATGCGATGAA
Organism: uncultured Gammaproteobacteria bacterium; assembly: GCA_937894085.1. Lineage (GTDB taxonomy): Bacteria > Pseudomonadota > Gammaproteobacteria > JACNJF01. The sequence continues at coordinate 36,147 of CALCSG010000019.1, forward strand.
TACTCAACAAACCACCAATCACCAGCACGCCAGCCAGTACATAGCTGCTATTTTTTGATAATGTAGAAGGTTTATTGGTAAGTCTTTTAGACCAGCTCATGGTCAACCAGCGTTCCACACCACCGGGGATAATTCGCCTGACCGACTTATCATCAAACAGAAACAGGCATAAAGCGATACTTAAAAAATTAAACCAGTTATGGTTACTCGTCAGTAGAATAAGCAACTGCAAACCGAGCGTGATCCATGCAGCAATCAAGCGGTATTTACGCGGTAAAAACATCATGAATGGCACAATTATTTCAATAATCAATACCATCACAGTAGCCGCTATCAACACAATTTCCGGCAGGTTATGAAAGTACCAGGCACCCACATGCGGTAAAGGCTGGGTTTCAAAATAATAAATTAAAGCCGTCATACCTAACCAGGCGGGATCACCCATCACCAGTTTTGAAATGCCCGACATAAAACGTAATCTGAACAATAGCCAACGAAACAGGAAGATCATAACTTTCGAATCAGGCCGTAAAAAGATAGCCAGAAAGCCCGCTTCCAGTAACAATCCATCCCACTGAAAGTTCATGAAGGTTTGACCGGCCTGTACCAGCGACAGGTAAAATACAAATAACAGAACCAGGTTTATTCTCGGCCAGATATTCAGAAACAACAAAATAGAAAAGACGCATCCTGCCCAGGCCACAATTTGCATAAAGGTATTGCTTTGATCGAACCAGAACAACATCGGGAAATGCAAAAAGGCAGAACCGCCCAGGTCATTCAATAAATAATCCAGCCAGGGGCTCAACGGCAAAATACCCTGTTCACCAGCCAGACCGGTAATTTGAAAAGTCAGCGTAAAAAAAGCAATTAAATATATGAGCGCAAGCAGACGTAAAAACAGTGCTGCAATCAGCCTGTAACTATTTTCGCCGTCGGAATATTGTGCTGAAAATGAGAACATTGAGGTATATTTATAATTTTTTTAAAGCCTACCTTGAAAACAGACCAAAAGAATAGATATTTTTTACTGAATAACCTTAAAACCTAAGATGAATCAATTAATCTTGAGTATTATCATTTCCAGGGTGTCGTTTTGGGACTGTTCAACCTAAATAAATCAGTTGAGTGCGAAACAGATGCGTAAGGAATTGATGTGCATGAATAAATTAAAAGCACCGTAGTCACCTGATTGGTTTTCAGCATGGAAACTGTTCTATCGCGAATACAGGATGGATAAGCGTGTAAAGAGTATGTTTTTAATTTTTTCAGGTGCATCAAGGCATTGCGTAGACTTTCGTGATTCAACTGATTTGTTTAGGTTTAATTAGATCTTTAGAAGCTATAACTAGTTTATTGAAAATCAGGTAGAATAATTCTGAGCTGGTTTAAATTTTCAGCAATTTCTGTATAAAGAAACCTTTCCTGTCTTTGGCTTGAATAACAACATATAAGGAAATATAGTCCATCTAGATAAAAAAATATTGTGGATTTTTTTTCGCGTAAATCACAATGTTATGCATAAGTAGTAGCTCAATTAGCTTAATCTAATACTGAAGGTAAATGCAGGTCTCATAAAAAAGGAGATTAAAATGCCACATGTATACGGAAACAAACCGGAAACCATTCTGTACAAGTCTCCAAATGGGAAAAAAAGCATTAATCATGTCCTGCTGGGAACCTGGCTTGAGGTCATCGACAGTAATGATGAATGGCTTGAAGTTAAAACTGCAGGTCGTGGGCCTGGTGGCTGGGTTCGAAGAAGCGATGTCGTGGAAACACCGGCATTAAAAATTTTTTTTGTCGATGTTGGCCAGGGTGACGGCGCAATAATTGAGTCTCCAAATGGCCGAATGCTTATAGATGGTGGTCCCTCTAAAAATTTCCACGCATTTATGCGACATTTATATGGCCCGACAATTAAAAGAGAAGGAACTGTTCATTTTGATGCCGTGGTTGTCAGTCATCCAGACATGGACCATTTCAACGGCTTAACAAATGTATTAAAAGATCAAAATTTTACTTTTGGTACGATCTATCACAATGGCATATTGCGCTATTACAAGAATACACCTGAAGGCGCTGAGTTCGATTTAGGAAATATAACTGTAGATGACCAGGGCCAATCTTATCTTACAGATACAGTAAGCACTTTGAAACAAGTTGAAGATCGTATTAACACAGGTAGCTTAATGTCGCAGTTTAAGCATTTTTGGGTCGCAGTGCTGCAAGCTAAACAACAAGGGCGTTTGCGAACTGCACGTCGCTTGAGCAGTCGAGACGATTACGTACCTGGCTTTGAGCCCCGATCTGGTCAAAGTCGTCTCGTTGCAAAGGTTTTGGGGCCGGTGCCTACAAAAACATCCGGAGCATTTCGCTATATTACTTTTGCTGACCCACATAGCTACCCGAGTAAATCACCTAGTTCATCGCACACTCGAAACGGGCACTCTGTCGTTCTGCGCCTGGAGTTTGGCGCACACTCTTTCCTTTTTGGTGGAGATTTAAATATCCCTGCGCAGCAACATTTGATCAGTCATTATGGAAGCAATCACCCTTTTCAGGTCGATGTAGCGAAGGCCTGTCATCATGGTTCTTCTGACTTTGATATTAATTACATTAAAAAGGTAAATCCTCATGTGAATGTATTTTCATCGGGAGATAATAAGAGTTTCGATCACCCAATGGCTGACGCGCTCGGTGCTATCGGAAAGTATACTAAAGGCGACTTTCCTCTACTTTTTTCAACAGAGATCGCTCGTGCCAACTCAAGTTCTGGTACACATTACGGACTGATTAATGCCCGTAGTAACGGGACTGTATTAGTAATGGCTCAGATGAAAGAGCAACACAATCGTGCGGATATTTGGGACTCATATACTGTTCCATGGAAAGGGTACTTTGTAGATCATTAATATATTCACGAAACAAAAAATGCATAATCAAGACTAAAATAATTCCCCATTATTGAAACTTGAAATCAAAGATAAGCTACATCTTATTAAAGGTTAAAAATAGATTATTTTGTGGCGTGATATCAATTTTTTATAAAGAAACCTGGAAAATAGGAAATGTTAGAGTTTCTAGACAAGTTGATACAATAAGCCTGCTTTTTCAGACTCAGCTTTTTTAAAAATTGAATTAGTTCACTCATCAACTTGCGGATACTGGTTTAGCTACTACAATGTATAGGGAGTTTGATTTAAACCTCTTGACATACATCCCCATGGCTTAAACATCTATCTCCATCTTTCAATTTTAAATTTATCAGCCAGTCTGATAGGCAAACCAGGTCATGGACCAGTTAAACACACGTTTCCAGGAAGCTCTCATTAGAGGCACAATCTGGGCTTTCATCGGCATCCTGTATGGGATTTTATACATTTTATTTTTTAGTCTGAGTAATCATCTGTCACTCCCGCTCAGTCCATTACTGGTGGCAGGAACTCTGTCCGGTACTATTGCCGCACTGATCTATAGCAGTATGAGCCTGGCAGTGATTGTTACTGCAGTTTCCTCGATCGTCAGCTTAATCTTTGTGGTTTCCAACATTAACAGTCTCAGCCTGATCGATATGACAATTACGACCGCTTTGGTTGGTGCAATGACCGGTGCCGTGTATGGGCTAAAAGCCAAACAATCCCGTATATTTCGAGCTGACGCAAAAACCCTCACCGGTATTTGTTGTGGCGCACTGGTTTCACTGTTTTTTATCCTGTTGAGCAGTATTCTGCCCGATATTTCACTGGGATTCACAGTTGCTACTTTATGTCTTTTGACCGGTGGACTGTATGTCACTTTCGTACCGACCTTCATTAAATATTTTGATAATTTACTACCTCCTATGGCCGATGGTGCGATGGTTGGCGCAGGAACCGGTGCTTTTATCGCGTTACTTTTTTTCTTTATGATTAGTGGTGTTACACCGGAAACAGCAGGTGGTTTACAGCTACTGATGGACCAAATTCGTAATACAATTCTGCAGACGGCCTTTGGAGGTATGATGGGTGGCGGTCTGGCCGGCTTATTCTCAGGTTTTATGTTAAGGGAATGGCAGGATCTGTAAAAATTATTTCAGCTTGACATGAAACGGAATACCCCATCTCGCGCTTTTGGTTTTTGTCGAGTTTAGGTGGTCTGGCCTTGCCCCTGTGTGGCTATGGATATGGTGCCTATTTTTATCGATATCGGTGGTTTGAACAGGCTAATGGTCTGTTTTTATGTTTACCCAATCGACACGAGAAACAGAAATGGGTAAAGCATTAAGCGGCCTACTTGCCTTTGCAGGGCTTGCAGCTAATGTCGATGATTGACTCCCCGCAAAGCAGAATGGCAGCCAACCCGAATGATTATGATGCACAAGGTGCCGAATACGCAGAGATTAAGACATCTTTATGTTTATTAAGGCTAATCTATCAGCCTTTTTCCTTTGCACTCTTTGCGCCTTAGCGAGAGTCTATTTTCTTTTTTTAGCCAGAGATGGCTGAAGCTGAGCAGTAATCAGATATTTTTTTATTCGCAGCGTAGTGCTCGAGCTGAGCCAAAAAATTCACTGGTACCGGTTCGCTGTAAAAAAGTAATCTGAACCATTGGTGCACCTACCGCAGCAGCCCTTTGGCGAAAACCATCTATCAGTGAAGAACGACTGAAATATTCACCGGGTATTTTTATATGAGCCACAACTTCAAATTCGCAATCTGGAGAATTATTATAAAACACTTCCACATCTTCGAAGTTGATGGCTTCACTGACTGTTCCGGTAATATTCGTGCTGTTATTTGTACAGGCAAAAAGATTTATCACCAGCCCTAAAAGACAAATCATACGGAGCATAAGCATTTCAACTATTACCAATAAAGTACATTATCCTGCCATTCGTAAACAGGTAAAGGCAAGGTAACGAGTGAATCGAGGTCAGGTAAAGCATTTACTTTAAACCCCCGGCTACTGATGGAGTATAGATAACTATTTTGACTTTCATCAATAGTAAAAAAGCTTCGACGAATATTATCCGGATAATACCAGCGCAATTCACTTTCATTTTTGTAAAGATCACTGTGATCAATTTCGCCAAGAAATTCAAAGCCGGTTTGTTCATCCACTTTATACAGCAATAAACCATTGAAAACATCGTAGTTGTAAAATCCATCATTGATAGCATCTCCCTGCCAACGTGTCACCGGTAATGCCAGTAATTTTTGCTGGGCAAACCAGGTAAAGGCTTTATGATTGTATTGCGCGTCCGTATAACTACCGTCTCCCACAGACTCTCGAAACAGTAGACTGGGGTTATCGAAATCACTAATATCAAACAGGCTTAAATCGATAGAATCATTAGTGATATTGCGACCTAAAGCAAGTAACAGGTCATCCCCAAGCGGATGCAGATAAGTCGAAAACCCGGGAACTTCCAGCTCACCAGCCACTCGTGGTAAATCAGGGTCTGACAGATCCAGTGTATACAGTGGATCAATTTGTCGAAAAGTAACCAGAAAACCTTTTTCACCGATAAACCTGGCGGCATAAATTCTTTCACCTTGTTTTCCTAATCCCTTCAATTCACTGCGTTGAATGAGATGATTTCCCGATTGTTCAAGAATAAAAAGGCTATTCTCCGGTACACCGTCTGACCACCATGCATCAACCGTGGTTACCGCACGCAACAGATCATGTTTAAGCCCTGGATTATCGGGGTCAGTGTAACTATGTTCATCCATCGCAAACTGATTAATGAGGTATCCATCTACCCTGCCACTGGCAAGGTAAACAGGTTCGCCAGTCAAATCACCCGTTAAATCAAACTTATGAAATGTGGTACCGGGAACTGGGGTTGAATCACCTTCGATGACTGGTAACCAGGCCCAGTAATTATCTTCAGTCGTTGCTATATAGAGATGTTCTTCATTGGCATACACAGTGCCTGAATTACTGATGATAGTGTTTCGTTTCATTTCACTGAGAGGTTCATCCAGGTCAAAACTTAACAGGGATAAAGTTGCTGTTCCATTAGCGGTACCGGGGTGATAAATATTTTTACAGGGGCTGATCTGATCCGTCAAGCTGACAGACTCATTATTTATAATTAAAGTATCAGTAAACATCGGTAACAGGTCATCGATAGTCGTTTTCTCCTGCAACTCTAAAAGTGGGTAGAGGTCAAAATAGGCCGAAGTCACCATATGTACCCGGTTATCAATTCTTCGAGCATCCACATAATAGCCTTCAATAATGGTTTCTCTTAATAACTTAGGTTGACTACGATCAGTAATATCATAAATATTTACCTGCGTTGACTGAGTTACACGAGGGGCAAAACCCGGCTGACTAATGCTTGTAAAGCTATCGTAATCTGTCACATGACTGACTATCCATACGATATTCTGATAAACAAATAAATCAGCAGTCGAACCTGCCAGTTTAAGTCGAACAAGTTCTTTACTTTGCGCTGCTGGCCAGTTATCAATAATAACAAAATAACCACCGGTCACAATATAAGTGTAGTCACCATCCGTTTTAACGAAATCAGCTTCATCTACACCGCTAACCTGGTTATTAGTGGTTGTGTAGTCAACGATAGAGTCGGTGGATACTGCTGCAGTTGGTGCTGCTTCCGAACCAGCTGTTACATTATCATTCTGAATATCAGTTACAGCTGCAGGAAAAGTACTCAGGGCAACAACTTCATTATCAAAATATTTATAAAGCTCCGTTTGCTGTTGAGCTGTCTCCAGTAGATAAGTAGAAAGTTCATCACAGCTGCCAAATGATTCTAATTGAGATTTATACTGAAAATTGTGTTCATCTTTATTATTTGATGATGAACAGGCAACTAATACTAAAAGGCCAGATAAAACCAGAGTTTTGCATATATATATTTGAAGTTTGTTGAAAATCATCACAAATTACTCTGCTGAACAGTTATGTTAAACGGTGTATTAAAAGAACAGGTTAATTTTTTGTACTGTCCGCAGTACTCACCTGATTCTTCATATCGAAAATAAATAATGATTAAAACTTACCATAGTAAAATCAGTTAAATATATAAATCTATGAAAAAAGGAATAAGAACTTCTATTTATGACTTTTTAACCAGGTAAAAAATATAATAGCATGCACAAAACTCAGTAACAGGACGTTTAATTGCGAAGTTAACGTGATGATTAAAGTTTTCACTAATCACCTTAAATATTAACCAGGCCGCTTCCTATCACGACACGAGCATTCAACATATAACAAACTTCGAGTTTAAAAAAAATATCACTAAATGGCTATAAGTAACCAAAATGAAGAGACTTTTTAGTAAAATATAAATGTTACAAGGTTCACTTTAACTTGATATGTGTTAACATCACGAAAGGCTTTATCCATTACAATAGCGCCGTTAAACCAGCGGGTATATACCGTTTTCCTGTAACATTAATATAATTTTCAGGTTTATTTTTTCACAACCGTATTTTGGAGTCGTTTTATGATCAAAAAGTTGACCATAAGCTCGCTTGTTGGCGTAGTTACCACCCTGTTTTCAATAACAACGTTTTCCGCAGAAACTGATACTGCTGAAACTTTTGCAGCTAACCTTGTTCCTGATAATGAAATTTTTACTGTTAGTGCTAATACGACTTCAAATACAGCCGTTCTGGGTGGCACGGTATTACCCATAAAAATGGTCAATCTTATTGCTCAAATGCCTGGAGAAGTTGAGTTTATAGCAGGTCAGGAGGGTGACTTGTTTGACATGGGTAGCACACTGGCCGGTCTTGACAGATCCACATTACTTGAAAAACGTAAAGCCGCTGTTGCCGGATTACGTAGCGCTCAGGCGGGTTTGTCAAATGCCCAGGTTCAATATACTCGTGAAGCAGAAAGTCCCAACGCCATGGGTAACACCATGTTAGGTGGAGCACCTTCCATGTTTAGCATGTTTTCAGATCCCATGCGTGAGTTCAGTGGCCAGGGTGACCCGGATTATGAGCGTTATTCAAGTATGTATGGTCAGGGCATACAGATCCAGACCGCTAAAGATCAAATTGATCAGGCCCGCGCTGGTATCGCAGAGTTAGATGCTAATCTACAAAACCTGTTGAGCATAGCCCCATTTAAAGGTGTTATCGTTAAGAAAATGATAGAAGTTGGCGATATCGTTCAACCCGGTATGCCATTACTGGTATTCGCTGACACCAGTATCATGCAAATTCAGGTCGAAGTTCCAGCCAGCCTGATATCAAACCTGCATGAAAACTCCGTTGTCTCTGCCAAACTGGATGGTGGCAACACTTTAATCCCGGTAAAAGTTTCCAGAATATTCCCAATGGCCAATCAGGGAGGCCATACCATAACCGTAAAGTTTGAATTACCGATTGGCACTAGCGCAAAAGCAGGTATGTATGCTGAAATTCTGATCCCTACTAATGGAACAGCCTCAAAACCTCTCGCCGTAATACCTAAATCAGCCATCAGCTGGCGTGGCAGTTTACCTGCAGTATTTGCAATCTCGGAAGATAAAACATATTTAAAAATGCGTGCTTTACGATTAGGTTCATCATCTGGTACAGATATGGTTACCGTACTTTCCGGGGTTTCAATTGGCGATAAAATTTTTAAACAACCATTAGCTTCCACTCGCTCTGGACCCTATATGCCACCTGTTCATTAAGTTGCCAGGTTTATTACTTATCTCTTTGTATTTACAGTTTCCTGCGAATTAACCGGGTAATCTATCTGGTCTTGCACAAAACTGTATATTTATAACAAACAATCCATGATGGCATACGCCTTCATGGATTAACAAAAACTTGAGGTCAGCTGATATGACAGTTGCTAATAAAACAGACGTCCTAACAAAAGAAGAACTTGGATTTGCCGGCCGACTAGCCGACTCCTTTATCCATTCTCCTCTTTCTCCCTTGCTCTTTATAGCCATGATGCTTGTGGGCTTTTATGGATTATACGCAACTCCAAGGCAGGAGGACCCACAGATTTCTGTACCCATGATCGATATCATGCTACAGATGAAAGGCGCCTCCTCTGAAGAAGTATCCCGATTAGTCGTTAGCCCTCTGGAGCGTCTGGTCAGTGAAATTCACGGTGTTAAACATGTTTATTCTGTCAGTGATGAGGGCATGGGAATTATCACTCTTGAATTTGAAGTAGGAGAAGAAATTGAACGCGCCATTGTACTGACACACAACAAGGTTCAGGCTAATCTGGACATGATGCCGCCTGGTGTTGAAGCGCCATTAATTAAACCCAAAGAAGTTGATGACGTACCAGTTCTCACTTTAACCCTGTGGTCAAATGAAATGGATGACGCTAATTTGCGAACACTCGCAGTTAGCCTGATGCACAATATGAAACAGGTTCCTTTAACTGGTAACGCGTTTGTTTCTGGCGGACGATCTGAACAGGTCAGGGTTAATGTACTACCTGAACAGCTAAAAGGTTATGGCGTAACCATGGGCCATATAGCTAAAACGATACAAAGCTTTAATACTGAGCAAACGGTCGGCTCTATTGAACAGGGAGGAAAGTTCCTGTGGGTTAAGACCGGTGCATTTTTGAAATCTGCGGCTGACTTTGAACGTCTTGTAGTTGGAAATAATGAAGGTAAACCGGTTTATTTAAGAGATGTTGCAGAAATCATTGCTGGTCCTGAAGAAGCTCGACACCAGGTTGCTTATTACACCGGGCCGGCACATCAAGGTGAAGCTGTAGATGGTGCCCAGGCTGTTACAATTGCAATTGCAAAACAGCATGGCGCTAATGGTGTTTCTGTGGTCAACAATATTCTGAAAAAAGTTGAGCACCTGAAAGGCCATTTAATTCCAGATAATGTGAATATAGAGATAACCCGTAATTATGGTGAAACCGCTAATGCAAAAGTTAACTCATTATTATTCAAGTTAACAGTTGCTACTGCTGCCGTAACATTCCTGGTGTGGATTTCTCTCGGTTTAAGGCCCGCTATAGTTGTTTTATTAACTATTCCGGTGGTTCTAGTCATCACCGTTTTTATGGCCATGTTAATGGGCTATACCATTGACCGGGTGAGCCTGTTTGCATTGATATTTTCGATCGGATTTCTGGTTGATAACGCCATCGTTATTGTCGAAAACATTTATGCCAGATGGCTACACGAAGGAGAAACCACGACAGAAATTGCGGTAGATGCGGTACGTGAAGTAGGTAATCCTACCGTGCTTGCAACTTATACCGTAATAGCCGCCCTGCTACCAATGGGATTCGTAAGAGGCATGATGGGTCCCTATATGGAACCAATTCCCGCTCTGGGGTCAGTCGCCATGATTTTTTCACTGATCGCTGCCGTTGTTTTTGCTCCGTGGATTGCCATGCGCATCATTCCACCAATGAAAACCCTCAGAAAAATGGAAGAGCGTGATGAGAAAATCGATCACTGGCTGGGTAATTTTTATCACAAAGTCCTGGGTGCATTGATCGATAAAAAAGTTATTGGCTTCGGATTTTTAATTGGCCTGTTCATCGCTTTTTTCCTCGTCATTGCCATGTTTACACCTCTGACCAACTATATGGTAAAGGTTAAAATGCTACCGTTCGATAATAAGGATGAATTTGCACTGGTGATTGATATGCCAGATGGAACTGCCCTGCCCGATACCATAAATACAACTACTGAAATCGTTGATATCCTGCGTACAATTCCGGAAGTCACCGCAGTCCAGACTTATGTGGGCACAGCCAAACCTTTTGATTTTAATGGTCTGGTTAGACACTATTACCTCAGAATGTTTCCCTGGCAGGCTGAAGTACAGATTCAATTAACCGGCAAAGGTGTACGTGATAGAACAAGTCATGATATAGCACAGGAAGTTCGACAACTGCTTAAACCGATAGGGGCTGCATCAAAATCTATTATCACTATTGTAGAAATGCCACCTGGTCCACCGGTTTTACAAACCGTGGTTGCCGAAGTACACGGTCCTGATGCAAAAACACGTTCTGAAGTTGCTACTATGTTAACAGAACTATTTCATGAGTCTGATCTAATCGATGATGTCGATAATTATATGCGTGAAGAGCAGGAAATCTGGCGCTTTAAGGTCGACCTGGACAAAGCTGCGAATCAGGGGGTAACTGTAGAAACTATTAACCAGCATTTAGCCATGTCGATGGGTATGTTTAAGGTAGGCGATGTCAAACAAAAGCTGGTATATGAGCCGACTTATATTCTGTTACAGATTCCACTAGCGGCCCGCTCGAAGTTAGAACAACTTGTAGATATGCCGATCATGACAACTGATGGTCGTATTGTTCCTTTAGGGGAAGTCGGTGAATTTGTGAAAGACTTCAGAAACCCTATGATTTTCCATAAAGATCTTCGAGCCATTGAGTTTGTGGTTGGTGACTCTGTCGGAGCATTACCTGCCCCTATTTATGCGATGAATGATATCGATGCCAAACTCAAAAACCACCCTACTCCTGACGGCATCATCATGTCAGGAACCATGATGGATGCACCTGAATTTGATGATGTTTCCGGTTTTGAGTGGACTGGTGAATGGACGGTAACTTACGAAACATTTCGTGACATGGGAATGGCATTCGGTGTCGCACTGGTTGCCATATATATGCTGGTTGTCTGGCAGTTTGGTAACTTTTCAATTCCTGCTGTAATCATGGCTCCTATTCCTCTGACCATGCTAGGCATACTACCTGGCCACTGGTTATTAGGCGCTGAGTTTACTGCAACATCAATGATAGGCTGGATAGCACTGGCAGGTATTATTGTTCGAAACTCGATATTGCTAATCGATGCAACTATAGCACTGGTAGGCAAAGGTATACCGTTACGTGAAGCGGTTATTAACGCGACTAAAGCACGTACCAGGCCTATTATGATTACCGCTCTGGCACTCGTTTTAGGATCAATGGTTATATTGACCGATCCTACCTTCCAGGGCATGGCCATCTCATTACTGTTTGGTGTTTTTGTATCAACCATACTGACACTACTGGTTATTCCTCTAGGCTGTATTTCACTCGGTGAACGAATATTCGTGTGTGCCGGCAGCAAGAGTCCAAATGTCTGTCAGGATTATGATGATAGAGTAGCTAATGGTGAAAATGGCAATGCTAAATCTACCGCTGTAGTTGTCAGAGCTTCAACTGAAATGATTGAATCAACCACTGCAGTAGATTTTGATGTCAGCAGTCCGATGACTGTGGAAGAAAAACCGGAAGTCAAGACTCCTGAAGCGACTGCTGATGAAACTGACAGTGAAACTAAACCGGATAAAGTCGAACCTGAAGTTAAAGCTGTCGTCAAAAAGAAAGCTACCGTCAAGAAGAAATCGGTAATTAAAAAGAAAAGTGTAACTAAAAAAGCTGTAAAAAAGAAAGCTGTAGTGAAAAAGGATGAGCCTTCTGATGAGGATGAGGGTTCTGATAAATAGCTATCATAGACGCTATGCCTAAAGTTTAAGACTTAGCACTTGAATTAAAAGCCGACAACATGTTGTCGGCTTTTTTTGTATGGCCCTGAAATTTATTTTATTACCTGACTACCCTCGAGATTCAGCCAGCTATTATTTTTTAATTAAAAGGAATTTTCCATTAAAAAACTTTACTCTCGCAAAGGCGCCGGGTACGCAAAGATTAAGACATCTTTATGTGTATTAAGACTAACCATTTAGCCTTTTTTCCTTTGCGCTCTTTGCTCCTTCGCGAGAGTCCATTTTTTTAGCCTGAGATGTCCTGAACCCGGGAAGTAATCAGGTTTAACTATAAAACATATCCCGGTACATACCCTCTGCCCAGGCCAGGCCTGCCTGCCCTGCTCGCTCATTCCATTTTTCCATTAAATGCGAACGGTCAAATGCAAAACTTTTTTCTACTTCATCAAATTTATAAAAAGCAATAATACTCATAGATTCAAGAGGATCAATTTTCACGCCTGAAAAGCACATCGTTTGGGGGCTTCTCCATTCTATCTCTTTACCATTTGCGTGGGCATTAATCACTTCAGCAACATAACGTGCTTCTGAATGAGCCGTGTTACCACTTTTAGAAAAAGGCTGTGAGCGTGAATCTCCAGTTATGTAAACAAACTCATCGTCAATCAGATGATATTTAAATGGATCGATTGCTGCTTCTTTCTGTGAGCTTTCTGCATCGATTAAGCCAAATTTCTCAATAATTGAAGATGCTCTAATAGGTGGGTAAATAACAGCATCATCGAATGCGTATGCATCGAAATCAGTTACAATCTCCCGATCTGCCACATTAACTCCATTAATCTCTGTGCTGGGTACATATTGAATAATATCGGCATAATATTCATTAAAAGCTTTTTTAAAACCTGCGGCTTTTATGCGAATTTCCGGATTCATATCAAGTAACAGAATTTTCCCTTTAATATTATGTTTTTTGAAAATTGCGGCAGCCATACAGGCTCTTTCGTAGGGAGCAGCGATACAACGATAATTTCCACTGGGTACTGTGAGCGCCAGAGTACCACCTTTGAAATTTTGCAATTTGTGTTTAATCGCTATGATTTCAGAGGAAGCTCCGAAACCTGCAGGATATTTCATACGTAGCGCATATTCATCCTCAGGATTATCAACACCGATACGGCTATAGTCATAATCAATTCCCGGAGCGAGCACCAGGTAGTCATAGTTTATACTTCCCAGTGTTGTAACCAGAATTTTAGCGGTTCTATCCAGTTCCAGTGCAGTCGCATTCAAATAAAGATAGTCATTATTGTTTGCCGCCTCAACATAACTATGTGTTAAAAAATCCAGCTTG
>CALCSG010000020.1 GCA_937894085.1 uncultured Gammaproteobacteria bacterium
AGTTTGCAAAAAAATTACGGTCATTTACCGGTGTGTATTGCGAAAACACCGCTGTCTTTCTCCACCGATCCGGATTTGAAAGGAGCTCCGAGTAATCATGTTGTGCCAATACGTGAGTTACGATTATCCAGCGGGGCAGGGTTTCTGGTGGTTATCTGTGGTGATGTAATGACTATGCCTGGTTTGCCCAAAGTGCCGGCGGCAGAGAATATTTATGTCAATGATGAAGGTAATATTGAAGGTTTGTTTTAGCAGCTGTGCAGTACACAGTATTTTAGTGGTAGGGTGCGCCATGCGCACCAAATACGGGTTAATACATTTCACCCATTAGCGGATCTACTTCATCTTCTTCATCCATTACTTTGTTCATTTTAGATTCAATCTGAAATTGTTCGTCCTGCAATAAACGCTCTAGATCTTCGACTTTAATCGTTGCTTCGGCATGAATATCAGTATTATCAAAATTGACTATGGTTGGAGTGAGTAGCACGACAATTTCTGTAGTGGTTATATTTTTTGAATCATTGCTAAATAAATTTCCTATGACAGGGATATCACCCAGACCTGGCACGCTTTCACGGCTATTGTTACTGGTGCGGCGAATGAGTCCACCCATGAAAACTGTTTTGCCATCGGGAACCAGCATGCGAGTCGAAACCTGGGTCGTTGTTTTAGACGGGATGCCATCATCAGATACTGAGCCTGCACTAACTTCAGGATGTATATCTAACAGGATTTGTCCACTGCGATCTACCGAAGGGGTGACTTTTAAAATAATACCTGTCTCAAGAAACTCGATAGATTCAGAGGTCACCTGGTTGACTGTCGTTGTGACCTTGAATCCCAGTCGGGTACCAACCACCGTTTCTGCTTCAAGTCCTTCCATCGCCAGTAATTTGGGTGTCGATAGAGTGCGTAAACGATTGCGTTCTTTGAGTGCGTTCAAAACCAGATCGATATTGGTATTAGTGTACTGGGCAAATAATCCGGGTGATGTGGCATTTGCCAGACCCTGGGTACCGAAGCTGCCACTGGCAGTAGAGCTGCTAAACAGTTTGGACCAGTCAAACCCGAACGACTGATTATCGGTGAGGATGATTTCAAGAATTTTTGCTTCTATTAAAATCTGCTTGGGCTGGCGGTCTATTTCATACAATAATTTTTCAATCTTGTTTAAAAACGCGGGTGTATCTTCAACGATTATAAGATTATTTTCAGGCAGGGATTTTATAGAGCCATAACTGGACAGTTGTTCTTTTATAACGGGTTCTATTGCGCTGGTAGATGTGTATTGAACTTTGAATGTGCGCACCTCAGTCAAATTACTGCTGCGGTATTTTCCTGCATCGTCTCTATTGATGATATAGATACTGTTATCGCGATGTTCAACTGCGAAACCGGCTGACTCGGCGATTGAATGAATGGCATCCATGGTTTCCATGTTGTAGATATTCACCGAAACATTGCCGTCAACTCCCTCGGCTACAAAAATATTTAATTTTTCGTGCTTGGATAACATCAGCATGGCAACTCTTATATCAATATCCTGTAAGGACAGTGATAAGGTGTCAGAGCGGACCTGTGACGATAAACACATCAGGCTAAGCAGGACCAGTAACTTAATTAATTTTGAATATTTCATTTCACCACATTACGTCTTATTTGCTGAGTTTGTGTAGACTGAGTATTAACGATCTGTATATCGTATGTTTTACCTTTATAGCGAATGCTGGCACTGTCTTCATCGACCTGTAAAAGCCGTATACCATCAATTTCTTCACCGATCGACAGCAGATTATCATTGACAATGGCCATTGGGCCGTTAACAGAGATAAAGGTCGCAGAGAGAATAAATTCGGGAATGATTTCAGGCGCATTCTGTTTTTCTACCTGATTTTTTACTGGCGGGCTATAGTTTAGAAAATCGGGTTGACTGAAAGGGTTTTTCTGTAATTCCTCCTGAGCAACAGAAGGCGTGTTAAGTAGAGTTAACAGGACTGCACAAATCAGAAATTTAACGGGTTTAGTCATCACGCTGCAATCGGTAGGACACTAGAGTAATAGAAATATTCAATACAGGATCGTCAGTAATTTTACCTGTCAGTGGGCGTATTTCGAATTTTTTAACCACGATATACCCAAGTTCATTATTGATAGTTTGTAACCAGTTAAAGAAATTAAAATAAGTGGCATTGATTTTGATATCAAACATGGTTTCCTGAACCATACGCCCTCGACCTGGAATGACACTGGCTAATTCTACTCCTGTTTTCCAGGAGACAGTTTGTAATCGACCGATAATATAGGATTCCATCTGCTTTTCAGGAAGGCCGGCCATGTCGCCATGTAGCTGATGAGATAGTTTTTTAATTTCTCCGGTTGTCGATTTAAGTTGTTGTTGAAGATCCATCGAATTACCGGCTGCCTGTTGCAGCACGGCATAACTGGGTTGCAATTGTCGGTAGCTTTTTATCTGGGGCCAGAGCAGATATAAAACCTGAATGATTACGATCAGAAAAACTATAGCAATCATCATCATGCCAATCACTCTGGGTTCAGCATTTTCCAGAAAATCATCCATCAGACTTTTCCTGTAAAGCAGATACGACAATTTCCAGACTGAATTTAACCAGTTTAATATTATTTATTTCAGCCAGTTGAGTATTAACCACTCGAACATCTTCTATATCCGCCTGGCGGGTCAGGTTTAACACAAATTCGGACAGTGCCGAGTGATCCATGGCACTGCCCTGCAATGTCATCTGGGTTTCTATTTTCCAGGTTTCTTCCTTTGTTTTAGAGCTATTCTGACCCTGTGGTATCACAATAAAATAGCCGGTATTGACGCTTTTATCTATATTCTCGACTGGTGTACCGGCACGACGAAATTTCCACCCGGTAATCCAGATACTCTGTCTGGGCAGTGCGGCATCTATAGTTAAAAAAATTTGTTCTGCTGTGGTGCCACTGCGTAGACCCGCGAGTAGTTTCAATTGTTGCTGTAAATTTTTTTTCTGTATATTGAGTTGTTCCAGTTTTACCCGGTGTGAGTTAGTTATATCTTTTTTAGATTGTAACTGTTGAATTTTCTGTTGTATGCCAGCAGTTTCATGACGAATCAGCATAAACAGGCTGATAATCAGGCCGCTCATAATCAGCAGGGACAGTAGTGCTTTTTTTAACCAGCCGCTGAACAGTTTTTTGCGGTGGTATTCCAGTGGTATTAAATCAATATCATGCATCTGGCTGTAAGCCTCGTAATGCCAGACCCGTCGCTATCGCCAGTTCGGGTAACTGATTTGACCAGGAATCGGTTTCATCATTTTCATCTATAAAAATGTCAAAGAAATCTGTCTGAAATTCGGGTATGGCAATATCCAGCAACGAAAGCATCAATTCATGAGCGCCGGGTAAACGCGCCATGCAACCTAACAGGTAAACCCTGCTGAGTGGTATGCCGTGCGTTTCTGAAGCGGTAAATATCAATACCCTGTTAATTTCTTCCACCAGGTTGAGGAAAGCAGGCTTAACGATTTCAAGTAAGGTGGCAGATATTTCCGATTGGGTGATCATGCCAACATTGTGCCCGCTACTGGATGAGTTACTGAATCCATGTTGGAAAACAAGTTGTTGAACCTTGTCGATGGGTAGATCTAAAGAGGCAGATATTTCCTGCAATATCTGTTTACAGCCAAACTTGATGGGTTGATCAAACAACAGGCGTCGACCGGAAACTATTGTCAGGTAACTGGTCTTTTCACCGGTATTAATCAACAAAACATTGCTGGTCTTGTCATCCGTGTACAGTACGCTTATCAGGCGACGCAGGGCGGATGGGCCTATATCAAGCGAATCTACCTGAAGCCCTGCGAAACTGAGCAATTCTAAAAATTGCTCAACTTTTTTTCTTTTCGCAACTGAAGCCATCACAATATGTTCTTCATCGGTGCTGTTATTGCGAACCGGAAGATAATCTATGACATAGTCATCAATGTTTCCATCGATTCGCTGTTTCAACATCCTGATGATTTCCGCATCGATATCATTCACACTGGCTTTATAAGTCAGTAATAAAATTTTTACATCATCAGGCGGCATGATGGCTGTAACTTTGTTCCCTTTGAAGTTTTTACCTTTGGTGGCTTTGGCCAGAAGACGTTTAAATTCCTGGGGGGATTTCAATATTTGCTGCCGGCTGCCCGGCAGTGCAACGGTTGACTTGGCGGTAATAATGAATCGATTACTGCTTTCAGGTTTCAATTGACACAGATGTAAATGGTGACTGGACAGGTCGAGGCCGATGAGACCAGGCTTGCTGCGGGTTTTTGGCTGAGTAGTTTTTTTACGCCTCAGCCTGTCAAAAATGGACACGCTGTTACCTCTCCAATTTAATTTCAATGGATGCTTCGGAGGTACTCAGCTTTTTTTCCTTTGCTTTATATAAAACTTTATCGGCCTTCTTATAGGTCTGTTCTAATGAAATATTCTGCTGACAGTTAATTTGCATGATGCCGATACTTAAGCTGACCTGGGTTTCAGAACTGGCGGAGAACAACAGTGGATCTGTACGCAATTCATCTGCTGCCTGAGTTAATATCTGGCGAGGATTGGTGGATGTCATCAAAATTGCAAATTCATCACCTCCCATTCTAATCAAATGCTCATTTGCAGAAAACGAGTGTAAAAAATGTTTTACCAGTTGCTTTAAAACCAGATCACCATAATCATGACCGAAGCGATCATTCAATTTTTTAAAATCATTTATATCAACGGTTGCAAAATAGACCGGGCAATTTTGAGTGCAGAATTTATTAATAATTTCATGAAATTTCTGTTCCAGAAAACGACGGTTCCAGGCTCCGGTCAGCGGGTCTTTAAGAGACAGCATTTGCATATGATCGTGTGCCTGTTCCAGCTCATAGCGGGTTTCAATATCGTTTCTCCGCATCATGATATTACGCGAAATAACAACCAGCGTCGTAAGGCTGGCTCCCAGCATAACAAACTGTAAAATCCACAGGGTATCGGTATTAAATTTTCCTTCGACACTGAGTGTTGATGCGGTGAACACAGCGTAAACCAGAAATACAATAAGCAAAGCTTCGCGTAATCCCCAGGGCACCAATGGCATCACCAGAAACAATAGAACGATGCTGGCAAACAAAGCAGAATCAAATCCGCCACTTTGGTGGGCTAATAAAACCATGGCAACACCATTGATTACCAGTAAAGTGGTCGCGAGCAGGTAAAGAACCCTGGTTTCAGTTATGAAGCGCACCGAAATGGACATGTGCAGAGATAACACGGCTAAAATTGACGTTGAATAAACATAGATATAGGCATAACCCAGGTGGTGATATAAAGCGGCAGAAAAAGCCAGTATAAAAAATAGAACCCAGCACAGAGTAACTATGCCTTTGCGTGTATCGACAAACATCAATTTTTCAGCGTAGTCAGAAACTTCAATCCGTGTGAAGTCGGTGAGTGACCACATATCAGAAAGTGAATTCATGGATCGTCTGAACAACTTAGTCATTAATTATTTTTTTCCAGTACTAATATAGTGTAATCATGCTAATAAATTAACTCTGAAATAGTATTTATATAAGCTTAATGACTATTCCATGATAACTATCAGTAGTGTTTAATATATAGACTACAAATACTAACAAAGCGAATTAAGAATCACTTAGAAATTGGCAACTTTTAGCTGTGGAAACAACAGTCTGGTCACTGTATTAAGATTATTCTGAGCCTTGCGATCTGCCGCCATAAGCTGGTCAATATTAATATCGGTGACGCTTATTGCATGACTATTTATCTGGGTCAGGGCTTCATCAACAAGTAATTCTTCATTGAATGTACGAGCCAGTTCAGCGGCAATATGTAATATTGACGTTTCTAACAGCAAATTTTCAGAACGCTCCGGTTCTAACTGGTACTTTATTGTTTCTGTCAGGGTTTCCGGGAGATTCCAGTTTTTTAAAAGTTCGGCACCTATGGCACTAAAATCAAAACCTATGTGTTGTCGTTCACAAAGGTGTAACGGTAATTTTTTCTGTACTGCCAGTTCTTCAGACTGTTGGGTTAATTCAGGGATCGACTGGCGCATCATTAAATGTCCAATATCGTGCAGCAGTCCGATGACAAACAGGCGTTCACTGTCCAGCACATTACATAACACGGCCAGTTCACGTGCAGCGATGGCGCAATAAATACTTTTTTGCCAGAACCGGTGAAGATTAAACGCCGGATTATTCATGTCGCTAAAAGTCTGTGCTATCGATGTGCTCAATACCAGGTCATGCACCTGTTGCGCACCGAGGTAATTAATTGCCCTGCTAACCGTTTCTATGCTGGCAGCCAGTCCGAAAAATGAACTGTTCACCATGCGTAGTAATCGCGCAGTGATGGCCGGGTCAAAGCCAATCACCTGGGCAATGTCATTTAACGAATAATCATCATCAGCCAGTAACTGCTGGAGTTTTAAATAAACTTCAGGCAGTGAGATCAAGCGACTGTCGGATAAGACCTTTTCCCAGTTTGTTTGCATGTTTTATTAATGAAGTTTGATATTTTTAATAAGCATAGTCCCTGTGTAATAACTTGCCATGGTTTTTTTAACTGTGAGAGGTGCTGGTGCGCATGGCACACCCTACAGTCATTTTATTTCTGGGGTAGGGTGCGCCATGCGCACCATCTCAATCATTCACCAAACCCGCAATCATCGACAACAGTTGATCCACCCCAATATTTTTCATAATAACCTTCGTTAACAAATCGATGAAAAGTCGAATAAGGCCAGTCACAAACCTGGGTAACCAGACCATGTCTGATGGGGTTCCAGTGCAGGTAATCCCGGCAACGGTTTAGATCGTGTTCATCGCGAATTTGATGTTCCCAGAAGCGGCGTTGCCAGAGTGTGCCTTCACGGCGTTTTAAACGTGATGCCGAGATGTTGGGGTGGACGTTAGAATTGGTGCGCGCGGCGCACCCTACATTTTGACCATCGTAGGGTGCGCCCCGCGCACCAGCATAATGTCCACCCACGCGTTGTGTCACCAATCGCTTAATCATCGACCATCGTTTCGAATAATCGTCATCCCCCTCAGGCAAAGTCAAAATACAATGCAGATGATCGGGCAGTAATACCCAGGCATCGATGGTAAAAGGAAATCGTTGTCGAGTCGTGACTATGGCTTCACGCTAAGCATGACGTACCACATTATCACAAAGAATTTTCTGACGTTGATAGCTGACCAGGGTAAAAAAATAAGTCCCACCCGGGACAAAAGAGCGTCGGTATTCAGGCATCCATGCTTCCTCATATCTAAAACAACCGTTGGCTGCACCATGCGTACAAACCAAAATGTAGGGTGCGCCGTGCGCACCAATAAAAATTGCAATCAAACCAATCGTAGGGTGCGCCGCGCGCACCAATTCAATCCCGGCCAGCATAAACAAAGAGTTTTAAAGCGTCAATGTCATCAAACTCACACCCCAGCCAGCATAAACAAAACCTTTTAAAGCGTAAATGTCACCAAACAATGGTGCGCATGGCGCACCCTACGGAGTGCAGCTTATTTCTATATTGTCGAAATAAATCGTATCATTATTACCCATGGTTGGAGAACTGCGCAGACGAATTGCCGTACTACTGGATATATAATCACTGATATCACGACTAAATGTCTGGTAAAGAGTATCGCTACCTCCACCTTCAATTCGGGGTGCAATAAGTTCAGTCCAGGATCCGGTTGTGCCGGTTGATGAGGCATAAACAGCCACATAGTCACTGGTAGTACCCAATCCTTGCCGACGATAGTTTAAGCTGAGCATTGCCTTGACAGCTCCGTTCAAATTGACTTCTCGCTCCACGCCTTCACCGCCATTATTGTTATCACGAATGCGTAATCGATAGAGGTGCCCATCGTTGCTGTCATCTTCCATGATCTGGATATCTCCACTGGTGATACCATCGGTTTCACCTACTTCAACCCACGGGCTTGTGCTCCAGTCAAGTGTGCCATTACTGCCGTTTACGTCTTTTGTATTGAATTCATCACGGTAGGTGCCACTACAGGTTGTGGGTTCCGGGCCGCCACCACCACTGCTAGCGCTATATAAATCAGTGACGTCTGTGGCTGACAGCATGGTGTCATAGATGCGCACATCGTCTAATATGCCGTCAAAATAATCCGTTGTGCCGGTTCGCGTACCCAGTGACAGTCGGTTCGCAACAGGCACCGCCAGCGAGCTTGAGTAAGTCCCGCTTTTATGTAGAGCGCCATCAATATAAACAGCATAGGCATTACTGGTCGTGTTATAGGCAGCTGCGATGTGATACCACTGACCGGGTGTGTTGATCGGCACGCTAGTAACAAATTCAGTATTGACTCCACTAACCCCCAGGTCAAACACCAGTCCATAGGGGATACCGTCTGGCGTACCGGTGGTGACGTGACGGATTTCCCAGCTATCGTCCAGCCAGAGAATACGGCCATGCGCAGCAGGCGAACCGGGCACCTGCATCCAGAACGTGACGGTGCCAATCGCTGGCGGTGTGAAGTTATTGTTGGTAATGGCAAAATCATTGCTGCCATCAAAATCCAGTGCGCCATCAATCTGACCCGTCACCCAGTTGGGGCCATTGGTGAGCATAGCATCATGTCCGCCTATCGAGTCTACTGCTGTTAAGCCGTTGGTTTCATCCAGTTTCCAGTGCGCGATGGGACCGGTGGGTACAGCGACTACACCGGCACCTGCCCCCCATTCGAGGGAGCGTCTTAGTAATGTCCTGCCATCGTCGTTGAAACTGGACAGGCTGAATGCGCCACCGCCCCAGGGGAGTTGTACGCGACGACCGGCGGCGCTACCTCCGCTCGACATAGTCGCCCCCGCATCCAGCGAGACAACGCCAAATCCCGAGGTAGAGCTCGCCAGTTTGCTGAGATCGGGGGCAAGGCTGCCGGTCAGGTAGGCCAGCGATTCCGAGGCGGTAAATATCGTCAGCGAACCCGTGGCGAAGGTCTGGGTTATATAGTGGCCATTGTCGTTGATCACGATGTCGGTGCCGGAGTCCCAGGCGACTCCGCCGGACAGGCCGAATTCAGCCGACAGATTTGCCTCGGAGGTGACCACGCCTATGCTGGCATTGACCAGCTTGGTGCCGACATTGGTTGCATTCACTTCTTCGCTCAGGTAAACCACGTCGTTTAGCGCCAACGCCGCATCGTAGGCCGCCTGGCCGTCACCGTCGTCGATTGTTTGTACCTCATATCCCCAGGATTCGAGCAGGGCTTGATGCGCGATTTCCTCGGCGCTCATGCCCGGACCGCCGACATTGGCGACCACAAATAAAAGCTTTGTCGGAGTAACACTAACAGCACCCGCCGCCCACTCGATGGCGCGCTGCATGATCATTAACCCGTCTGCATTAAGTGCACTGATGTTGAAGCCGGTATCGCCCCAGGGGAGCGCAACGCGTCTTCCGGCCGAGAAACCACCGCCCCACAGCGCGGCATTCGTTTCCAGAGTCAGTAGTGAAGGCTCGAAGAAGCTTGCGACCTGATTGGTTTCTGCAAGAGTTTGAGCGCCGGGCGCAGCCCCACTGTTGGTAAACGTCAACGGCTGATTCGACGTTAAGATCGTCGTTGTGCCGAGTGCAAGTCCGCTCGTGATCGAGTGCGAATTATCCAGTATAACTATTTCGCTTCTGCTATTGCTGTCGAAGTCTCCAGAGAAACCCAGTTCAACCAGCAGCATTTTTTCCTCGTTGACGATGCCGATGGTCGCCGCAGTCAGTTTGCTGCCTACATTCGCCGGGTTGATCGTTTCCGGGATATACACGACCGCGTTGGACGCCAGCGCCGCATCGAAATTGGTCTGGCTTTCAGCTTCGTCGATCAGGTTGACGGTATAACCCCAGGATTCGACCTGGGTCTTTTTGTCAGCTTCACTCACGGTTAAATTGAGCGGATCGACCACGACCATTAGCAGGTTTTTGATGGGTGTAGTACCAATCCCCGTACCCCACTGAATCGCGCGTTGTATGAGTAGACGGCCATTATTGTTAAAATATTTCCAGTTGAAGCCGGCCTCGCGGCCAATGGGCAACAGCACACGCCGACCCGAGGCTGTGCCATCACCCATGTAGTCTGTTCCCGAAATTTCTTCAGCCGCACCGGCTTCAAGAACGACCAGACTATTCGATCCCTGCCAGTCACCCAGCACCTGCAGACCAGGTGCTTCGGTACCGGATACGGCTAGCCCTTCCATACCGGCCGTATACAGTTCCAGTAAACCGGCAGAGAAAGTTGAGGTGATGTAATGAGTGGTATCCGTGATATTGAAGGTTGAACCGACCTGCCAGCTGGCAGAGGTAGCCAGGCCGAGCTCATCGTTACTCAAACCCTGTTCGCTGACTACGCCGATGGAGAGTTCCGTCAGTTTTGAAGCCACAGTATTGTCCGCTGCCGATTCAGAAAGGTAAACCACATCATTATTGCTGGCAGCCGTATCGAAAGCTAATTGCACGGTATTTTCGTTAATCAGGTTAACGCCATAACCCCAGGATTCAAACAGGGATTTTTTGAGCACTTCATTGGGTGTTAATATACTATCATCACCCACGACCATCAATATATTGCCACTGCCACTCGGTGCCTGGCAGCTGATGCCGCATTCGCAGGTATAGGTGATGGTGAGTTTGGGACGTAATGTCGGATCAGTATGGTCGCTGCTATCGAAATGAGCAGCTGTGCCGGAAGACTCAGCTACCAGCGCCAGTCCGTAGTTTTCATATTTACCATCGACCCAGTCCTGCACGAGCATGGCAATATCCCATTCAGACCAGTCAATCGTCGAGCCTGTTACTGTCGAAGTAGTGATAGCCTTTGTATCATAATCCCCGCCGACAGTTGTCCAGTCGATACCACTTTCTTTTTCTGTCCAGTTGGATATGCCCGCACCACCGCCAGAGCTGCCTTCATCCCAGGAGGTGTTTATACGATGTACGCCGACAGGACCACCATCAAGGTTGGGTGTATTTTGGTGAAGCGCCAGTGAGGCGCTCACAATTTTTGCACCAATCGGGATGCTATCCAGCTGAAATTGCAACAGGCTGGTAGCTGAAGAGTCCGCAAATCCCTCGTCAACCCAGATTTTACTGTCAGCGCCATAGTTCCAGGTACTCTTCCATTCATATAACCAGGTATCCTTGCCTGCTGTGGCATCCGGTTGTAATGTCAGGCTGTTGGGTGTTGCCTGATAAAGAACGATTTCACTACGATTCAGTGATTTGCTTACACCGTTATTTAAGCTGCCTGTTGCACTGATGTCTGCACGTTTTGATATCGTTCCAGCAAGCGTTTTAATTTCCAGAAATGGTCGCTGACTGGCATTACCGTATTCCTTACTGCTGAACTGGGCCAGGTCACCAATAGAGGCTGTTTTCAGCATGATGCCCTGGTTGCCCGTGCTGCCGTTGATCCAGCCCTGAACTAACGGTGTGATATTAACGGACACATATTCACCGGCGGCGGAACCAGTCGGGATGGAAGTTATAGCGGTCAAATCATGACTGGTATTGATGTTGTCCCAGTTAACGGTGGACTCGGTCCAGTCTGCTGTAACCTGATGAGCGGATACCGGTGCTGTGTCATTGGGATCGATAATAAATATCTTCGCGACGGCAGAAGCTATGGGGGTGCCAACGGGGATGCCTGTATTTTCGATATCAAAACGATACAGGGCACGCTGAGTGGTAAAGGGGATGATATTAAAAAAAGTCGATAACTGAGCATCGTTTCCATAGTTTAGAGTGGAGGTGTCACTCTTGATCCAGGCATCGTCAGTAACGGGGACGTTGTAAGTAGTTATCACACTATCGACCTCATTCGGGGTAATGATGGCAGAGTAACTGTGATTTCCGAATGAGGTACTGGAAAGATCGGCGAAGGGACCACAGCCCTGTTGTTGCAAAGTCCATTCGGCATGTTGTATTGCGGCTTCGGTAACATAACGCAGTTCATGGTTCTGCAGTTCCCTGTTGACCTGGTTAGATTCCATCAGCGATTCCTGACTCATCATCAGTGTGACCGCGGAGATGATGAACAGGGTCACAACAACGCTGATCAGCAGGTAACCTTTTTGGTTTTTCATGCTTTGTTACCCGCGGTGGTGCGCACTGCGAAGCAAGTACTCCTGGGGTGCACCAGTTATTATCGGAGCCATCACAAAGCCCCACTAACCCGGATTCGGGTTTGCACACTGAAGGTTTCACCCGTTTCCGGGCTGGTTAATTCGAGAGTCAGGTCTATCTGTTGATAACGGTGACTACCTGAAGCGATTCGTTCAACCCGAAAACGGCTCACATTATCGGCTATGACCGAAGTAATGAAATCAGCACCGGTGACTGTCCCGCTGGCATTGGTATCCCAGGGTACCGGGTTTCGTTCCATTAACTGGTTGCCGGACAGGTAATAAACCACGGCATCGTACCAGTCTTCGTTATTGGTTCCATCTTCATCATCATCAACTCTGTTACCTTCATCAACAGAGCCATCCATATCATCATCGACGCCTGCTATTCCTGGTTGGAAATCCGCATTCATATCCGCTTTAATATCTTCATCGACATTACCATCAAGGTCGTTATCTATTCCATCAAAGCCATCATCTCCATCGGCACCACTTTCATCATTGTTTTCATAATCTCCATCTGGGTCCGGTGGTCCCTCATCGACGAGTCCATCACCATCGTCATCAATATTTAAAATTCCCTGGGCAATATCATTTGTATTGTCACCTGGCAGGTCTTCATCGAATAATCCATCACCATCGTTATCGGCGTCCGGTATGCCGTTATAATCGCGGTCGACATCATGCGCCAGGGTGATGGCCAGCACCGCTGTGGCCAGCGTACTTGAGCCAATGGGCGGGGTGGCTGGGATGGTCTGTTCGCGGATATGTTCCGGCCAGTTGGTATTCGGGTTATCGTTGAGAGGTAGCAGTAAATGGGTAGAGTGCAGGGTAGCCCGGGTCATTCTTTGCATGGCAAAATTTGCATCATGGGTAATGGTGTTTTTGGCGTGTACCACGCTCTGGCTATGCAGGGTCTGGCCGACTACGCCGCTCAGGCCGAGTATGATGGCGGAGGCCATGGCCATCGCGATCATCAGTTCGATGTAACTGAAACCGGCGGAGAGTCGATGTTGCACCCCAGGAGTACTTGCTTCGCAGCGCGCACGGTGCACCCTACGGTTAGAGGCCAGTGATGTAGGGTGCGCCGCTCGCACCACGCACTCTGAATACACCGATATCTCATTCATGAATCAGTGTCTCAAGGGATTGATAACTGTTTTCAATAGTTACTTTCAACCACAGTAACCCTTCGTCAGTTCCAGTAAACGGGTCATTGTCAGTATCGGCATTATCACCATCGTAACGTGCCAGGTAAACCAGTCGACGCGATGCCGTACTAGCAGCATCGGAATAGGGTTCGGGTATCAAGATTGTCGAACTGGCAACCGCATCGGCTGCAGTGAGTAAATCGGCAAAAGGGTTGGCCAGGGTTTGTTCCATTTTTGCCAGCAGACGGTTATGGTTCTGTACCTGTGCAGCATGTATGTCGCTGCCCTGAATACCGCTGTAGATGGACTCGAGGGCCGGCACCAGTACGATTAATATGAGTACGGTGGATATTAAAACTTCGATGTACGTCAGGCCGCTGGATTTTTGGTGCGCGCGGCGCACCCTACGTGAGGTGGATATTTGAGTGCGGGTGGTGTGTATACGGGTAGGGTGCGCCGTGCGCGCTGCGAAGCAAGTACTCCTGGGGTGCACCAGATGATTATTGATACTCATTGTTCGCTCACCCGACCGGTCAGCGGCGCTACCTTGATGATACGAGTCATGCCAGCATAGCTCAGTTCAATGCTGCTATCGGTTAAGCGGAAGATACTATCGGTGGCACCAAAGAACCAAACAGGGCCACCCTGTGGATCGAATAATACCGACTTTCGACGCTCGCCATCGCTAAACAGAAAAGCATCCTGTGTATTGCTGATTTTAACCCCGGCAGTTAAGGACTCTGCTTCCATATTAAAGTCAAAAAACTGTTTTTCAATCGGGTGTCTGAGGATAAAGTCGGTACTCACCGGATCGGTGGTCAGGTCGTATTTTTTAACTTCAATGCTTTGTGTGTCCTGGCTGATGGTCAGTCCGTGCATTTCGCCAGTACGTATCGATTCACTACGCGCCATGCGGATAGCCTGCATCACTTCGCTGACCGCGAGATTGAGTTTGGCCGGATTGGTAGAAGAAAAATCGGGGATCACAACGGCTGCTGTGATCCCCAGAATGAGTACTACGACGGTCATTTCAAGCAGCGTATAAGCTGCCTGATATTTCAAATGTTGTATTTGATTACTAAATTTGAAAAGCACACTTGTTGATTAACTATTAGTGTGAATCCCAGGAATTACCTGCCGGATCGTTATTGGTGTCGTTGGCAATAAACTTCCCACTTGCATTATCGAATCTCCAGCCCAGCGCTGCACCTGAACCTGTTAAATTCAGATCACCAGTACTGACAACTAATAAAGTAGCCACATTGGTAATAGGATTGCTCGGCAATTCTGTTTTCTTCAGGTAGGGACCGAACGGGAAAGCCCCTGCATTTTGTTGAGAGCAGGCAGCCCCATTTGCATCGGTATAGTAGGATAGCTGTTGTAGAAAGGCGGCTTCAGTATTTATAGCTCCATCACCAACAAGTCCAGCCGCACAGGCTGCTCCGCCGGTTGCTGCTATAGCACCTGGGTATTCACCATGCTGCTGGTAATACAGATCAATAGCTGATCTTACATTGGACAGTGTGGTATCCAGTGAAGCCGCCTTGGCATCTTCGGTAGATGAAGCGAACTGTGGAACCACGATAGCCGCTAACAGGGCCAGAATGATTACCACGATAAGCAGTTCGACCAGTGTGAAACCGCGTTCAATTTGACTCATTGTCCGTTTCATAAAAAATACCTTGTTGAATTATGTTTACTTTGATTAATTATAGATAGGCTTTTTTATTTTGCTGAAAATTTTCAATGTTGTTTACAAGTTTTTGGTACCTGCGTCACAATCTCTAGTTGGTGCGCGTGGCGCACACTACGGATGGTGGTTTTTTCGTTGAGAGCAGGGTGTGTCATGCGCACCAGAATTATCAACCGACCGCACGGGATAGCTTGAAAATAGGCAGTATTAATGAGCTGACAATGAGTCCGACCACGCCCCCCATGACTAGTAGCATAAAAGGTTCAGCCAGTCGCGATAAAGTCTTTAGTTTATTGCTGAGCTCTGTTTCGTAATAACTGGCCAGGCGACGTAATACCTTTGCCAGGTTGCCACTGTCTTCTCCGGTTTGAATCATTTGAGCGACTATCGGTGGAATAAAGCTTGTATTTTGAAAACCAATCGCTATACCTTTACCGGATTCTACCTGTTCTTCAGCCTGATGAATAAACTGCTGGAATATACGGTTATTGACCACATCGCGACTTGCATGCAGTGAATCCATGATATTGACACCATTTCCCAGTGATAAACTGAGTACTCGTAAAGATTGCACCAGGTAAAGTTGTGAGAAAACACCTTTGACGAGTGGAAAGTGCAGCTTTGCCCAATCCAGTTTTTGTTTTCCCTGTTCGCTGGCTGACCACAATTTAAAGCTGGCAATGGAAAGGATTAAGCCACCAACCAGATACCCCCAGTGATGTTGAATCAGGTTACTGGTGGCCATTAAAAAAACGGTTGTGGCAGGCAGTTGATCGGCAATTTGTGAAAACAGGTCGGCAAATTTTGGAAATACTACAACCAGGACAAAGACCACAACGGCAAATGCGAATACCATCAGAAATATCGGGTAGGAAAGAGCTGACATGATTGTTTGGCGAAGTTGTTCGCGCTTTTCTTCCATGTCGTCTAATTGTTCCAGTACCTCATGCATAAAACCGCCGTCTTCACTGGCTGCAATGAGATTAACGTAGGTACTGGAAAATAACTCCGGGTGTTTAGCCAGGGCTGTTGAAAATTGCCTGCCCTGTTCAATATCCTCCCTCAGTTGTGTGACTATTTCAACCATGGCAGGGTTGCTGAGTTGATTTTGCATGGCCTGCAGGCTGGCTTGCAGGTTACTACCGGTTTCCAGTAATAAAGCCATTTGCTGGGTGAAAAACTTGCGGTCTTTATGGCTTATTGAATTATGGCTAAACCACTTTTTGGATAGATTTTTAAGCGTGTTATCTCTGTTTGTCTGAACAGTTTTTTTACGAGTTTGAATGGCCATTTTTATTTTCTGTGCCGGCAGGTTTGGTGCGCATGGCGCACCCTACGATTTGAGCGAGTTGTAGGGTGCGCCATGCGCACCAAAGTTACTGCTTTAACTATTAATAACACGGGCAATTTCTTCTACGGTTGTTTTACCTTGCAGCGCTCGATCCAGACCGTCATCGAACAGTAATTTGATTTGTCGTTTTTTCATGTAGCTGGTTAAATCATCACGTGACGGGTTGGAAATGATTAATTTTTGCATGGCACTGTCTGTCTCGATAATTTCATGAATACCCAGTCGTCCGCGATAGCCGGAGTCATAGCATTCATTACAGCCTCTACCGCGGGATAATTTAATATTTCCCAGGTCCTGCCAGTTAAATCGCTTTGTGAGTTCAGGTGGCGCGATATATTCTGTTTTACAGTTGGGGCAGATAGATCTCACCAGTCTTTGTGCGACAACGCCAATCAACGCAGAAGATAATAGATAGGGTTCTATGCCCATATCGAGCATTCGAGTCACCGCACCGACCGAATCATTGGTGTGCAAGGTGGATAAAACCAGGTGCCCGGTGAGCGCCGCCTGAACCGCAATTTCTGCAGTCTCCCGTTCGCGTATTTCACCTACCATGACCACATCGGGGTCCTGTCGTAGTATGTGTTTGAGCATCTTGGCAAAAGTTAACCCTATTTTTTCTTTAACAGGATTCTGGTTGACGATATCGAGTTGATATTCGACCGGGTCTTCGATGGTAACGATGTTTTTTTCGATGCTGTTGATATGGTTTATGGCGCTGTAAAGACTGGTTGTTTTACCACTGCCGGTTGGTCCGGTGACCAGGATAAGTCCATAACTACGACCAAGCAGCCGTTTAAATGCATCTAAATTATGTTGCTGCATTCCGAGACTGGCTATATCCATGATGGATGCCTGTTTGTCGAGTACCCTGAGTACGACTTTTTCACCATACAGGCCGGGCAGCGAACTGAAGCGCAAATCGACAGACCGACCCTGGGTATGAACCTGAATTCTACCATCCTGTGGTAACCTTCTTTCTGCAATATCCAGGTTAGCCATGACTTTCAGGCGTGAAATGAGAGCAGGGTGAAGTTCTATACGTGGAGACATTACTTCGTACAGCAGGCCATCGATACGAAACCGGACGCGGCATTTTTTTTGTGAAGGCTCGATGTGGATATCACTGACTTTGTCATGAACCGCCCGCTGAATGATGGAATTAACCATGTTAATGACCGGACTGCCTGCGGCCATATCATCGATACCGGTATGATCATCGGCTTGATGATAGTCGACGACTTCGAAATCTTCATCGATGGCTTCTATTATTTCTGCGCCAAAATCATTGTTGTTACCGGCTTCATTGAGGGTTTTAAGAATATCTTCTTTACGTGCCAGAATGGGGCGTACTCGGCAGTTGAGTCGGTCTTCAATTTCACTGAAGCTGGCAATATCCTGAGGGTCTGCAGTCGCTATCGACAGCGTGTTATTGACCAGGAACAGAGGTACAATTTTTAAACGAAGGGTGATTTCATTGTTTAAAATAGTAAATATTTCGGCATCATACAAACCGGGTCGAAGCGTGATATAGGGCAGGGACAGTTGCATGCTTAAAGTATTCAGGAAATCATGTTCACTGACCCAGCCTTTATCGACCACGATCTGTCCCAGACGTTTGCCCTGTTTTCTCTGCAACTGGATGGCTTCTTCTACCTTAGCTTCAGTCAATAAACCTTTTTCTATCAACAGATCACCGATTCTCACTGAGCCACTTGAGCCGTCAGATGGGACAATTTCGATTGTATCCTGCTGTAATGAATTTTCGACAATCAGTATCTGTTCGTCTGCTGCAGTGATGTTTAAGATGGTCCTGATTAACGGCTTTACATTGGCCAGTTTTAACCAGCCCCCGGCTTTCGCTAATTTATTTTGATACAGCAGCAAGGTTTCAATGTTTCTGCTGTTGAGCAGGTTGATACCGGCAAAGTCGATAACGATCTGGGTATCCCATTTTGCCAGGCATTCTTCTAAAGCATCAATCAGTGGCTGTTGTTGTTGTTCGGTCAGCAGGCTGCCTTTGGGTACCAGGTGGGTGAGTGTACCCAACTGGTTTTTGCCCACAGCTTTTGGAACGGGTT
Organism: uncultured Gammaproteobacteria bacterium; assembly: GCA_937894085.1. GTDB lineage: Bacteria > Pseudomonadota > Gammaproteobacteria > JACNJF01. Next base: position 18,478 of record CALCSG010000020.1, read on the forward strand.
CATCTTCTATATTAATGACACTGCTGTTAGACACTGGATGTTTTGATACCTGTAATTTTATGTATTGTGTTTGCCAAGATTATCCATTTGTTCAATAAAAGGCTGTGGTTTATTAATGCCATATCCCTGAGCATAGTCCACACCGATTTCTTTCAGGCTTTTAAGTATAGAATCATTTTCCACATATTCCGCGATAGTTTTCAGGTTCATTGCATGACCTACCTGATTGATGGCGGATACCATGCTTAAGGAAACAGCATCTTCCACTATGTTTTTTACAAAGGAACCATCTATTTTTAGGAAATCTACTTCCAGGTTTTGCAGGTATGCAAATGAACTTAAACCTGTACCAAAATCATCCAGCGAAAATTTACAACCCAGCTGACGAATTTTACTGATAAATAATTGTGCATCATCGAGGTTAGACATGGCCGATGTTTCGGTCACTTCGAAGCAAATTAAATCAGAGTCTATACCATATTTTTGCATCTCGGTTTCAATGAATTCCTGCAGTCCGTTGTTGGTTAATGATTGTCCCGACAGGTTTATGGAAACCTGGCAAATATTTTTGCCAACTAATTCAAACTGTTTCTGTAACAGTTTAAAAGTGTTAGTAATCACCCAGCGATCGAGTTTTGGCATCAGGAAGAAATTTTCGGCAGCGGGTAAAAAGTCTCCGGGAGGCACCAGACTTCCATTTTCATCCAGCATTCGCACCAGTATTTCAAAATGAGGCAAATGCTGATCCGGTAGTATCGGGTGTATCAACTGTGCATGTAATTCGAAACGGTCATCACGCAGTGCCGACTGTGTTTTGCTAACCCATGTAATGAGTTTTTTTCGGCGTAGCAGGTCACTATCATCGAGTTTGAAAACCTGTATTTGATTACGCCCACGCTCTTTAGCTGCGATACGTGCCGATTCAACATTACCTAACACGCTCGAGATACTTTGTATATCGGCGGTAATAGGGGCTATACCGATGCTGATACTGACTTCATGTACTTCATTTTCCCACTCAAATACAATTTGTGCTACGGAATCAGCTATTTTTTGCATCAATTTGTGTGCTTTTTCCAGATCACAGTTTTTCAGTAAAACGGCAAATTTATCAGCTCCCAGGCGCGACACCGTATCGTAGGATCTGACCATGTGACTTAAGGTGCTGGCAACTTTTTTAATTAAACCATCACCTGCCTCAAGACCACTAATAGCATTGATTACTGCCATCCGATCTATATCAATATTGGCTATGGCATGGTGGCTACCGTTTTGCCAGGATTGTTTTAGGGTGTCCATTACGATCAGTTCAAAACTATGGCTATTTTCCAGTCCGGTTAAAGGGTCAAAGTTATGAACCACTATGGTCGATGCTTTATTAGCGAGTACTTCCAGCAGGTTTCTGTCACTGTTGGTAAAGTCGATACGATTATTTTCGTTGACTATAGCCATTAAACCGATAACTTTATTTTCAGAGTTCAACATCGGTGATATAACGACTTTATAAGGCATTTCTATAAAAATATTGGTACTCATGGCATCTTCAAAGCGATTGATGACCATGGAGTTTTTATGAACTTTTAATTGCATAAAAACTTCCTTGCGCAGGGTGTTCAGTATGTGTTGAAAATTATTAGATGAGTGACTTTGTTTGGAATAATGCAGCGTAACATTTTTTTCGGGCAGCAGTATAGCGACCAGGTCGACCTCCAGAAAATTTGAGGCGTTAATGACAATTTGTTGCAGTAACTCTCTGCCATGACTGATATTCTTCACGTTATCATCGGAGGAGTAAATCAGGTTGAGTTCTTCATAACGATGAGTCAGTTCATCGGCTATGGCATTCAGTTCCTGCTCTTTTTCCAGGTTTTTCTTGATCAGGCTGTATTCAGTTAACAGAGTTTGATTTAATAACTTGATGGTTTCACTGTTTTCGCTGGAGGTATTATGCTTTTTTCTTATTTCATGGGTGATCAGGGCCATAGTTAACGAGGTCTTTATATCTGCATCCTGTAGTTGCATTAATATGAGTTCTTCGCCGTCTCCCAGGGCATGTTCTATTTCCTTCAATTCATTCTCTTCTATCGACGCCTGAAATCTTTTAGTGAGAATCGTAATCCGATCCATTTGCTGATGCAGGCGTCTATTGCTTTGCCAGATGAAATTACCATCAGTAGAAAAAATTATGGCAATTTCCACCCACGGAGCGGCCAACTTCATTAATTTCCAGTAGTTATGAAATCGAACAGTAGTGATAGTTTTAACAGACATATTTATAGTTTCTGATGTTTAAAGTAATTGTCTAATTGAGATATTAAATTACGCATACTGACCGGCTTCTCGAGAAATTGCAGGTTATCAAAACTGGCCGACCATTCTCTGTGTTCTATTTCCGTACGAGAGGTAAGCACGAAAATAAGAAAATCTCTGTCAGGGTATTCAAGGCGAATCTGTTTACAGAGTTCTTCACCGGTCATACAGGGCATCTGTATATCTGTAACCAGTACGTCCGGCCAGCCCTGTTTCAGAGCATTTAAAGCATCTTCACCATTATTATAGGTTGCAATCTCATACCCCTGCTTTTCCAGTGATAGCTTTAAAATGCGTAAAACATGCATTTCATCATCTACCAGCATTATTTTTTTCATGACTGGTGTAATCCTGTTATTGAATCTAACCGGGTTAAGGTTGTTGAGTACGATAAAAATTGGGTCAGTAAATGACTAATATCGAAAATTTTATGATACCGGGTCCAAGTGAATGTTGAATAGCGTGTAGGTGATTTACCAGAGTCTGTCAATTCTGCGCTTTGAATTTCATGATTAAAATCCATTGCTAAGTTGTCTCCTTATCCAGTTTAATTTGAAAAACACTGCCCTGACCGATATTACTGTGAACTGATAATTGACCCTGGTGAATTTGTATAATTTGGTGGGTGAGTGATAATCCCAGTCCATGCCCTGTCTGTTGACGGATATTATCATCTTCTGAGCGGAAAAATTTATCAAAAATATGTAACTGGTCCTCTTCGGATATACCAAAGCCGTCATCGATGACGCTAATTTCGATGAACTGATCGGTCTCTTTTGCTTCGAGGGTGACAGTGCCATCCTGCTTATTGTATTTAATAGCATTCGTTAACAGGTTATTGATTGCAATACGCATCAATGCCTTATCCAGCTGAATGGAGCTCATTTCATGCGGTAAGTTAATTTTAAACTTTAACTGTTTGACTCGATCACTTTTCTTCATGTTGTCGAAAATGTCGGTTAGAAAGTCTTTCATTCGAACCCGTTGACGTTCAATCACCAGACCACCCAGTTCACACTGTGAAATCGATAACAGGTTCTGGATCAGGTTGGATAATCGCTCTACTTCATCATGTATTACATTTGCCGCTTCGATTCGATGTTCGTCTGATGATAAACCTTCATCCAGCAGACTTTCGCTGTACATGGCTAACACGTTTAACGGGGTTTTTAATTCATGTGAAATCTGGGATATAAATTCACCCTGGCGTTTCTGTTCAAAAAATTGTTCAGTAATATCGCGGATCACGACCAGTCGTCCAAGAAGTTTGCTGTCATCTTTGGGTGAGAACAGGGGGTAGGTTCTAATTTCAAATTTCCTGTTTTTATCAATATCGGTATTGGTTAATGATGAGCCATTAATAGTGGCTACTGCACCTTTATTATGATTACCCGACAGAAGATTAATTATTTCCGGCGTTTTACACCAGTCGCGCGGTTTTTTATTAATAATATCTGATGGTTTGATACCCAGCAGGCTGTCTATTTTCTGGTTGGCATAACTCACCACACCTGCTTTATCTATGACCAGAATAGCCTCAGGCATAGTTTGCAGGATTGATTCGACCTTATTGTTGTTATAAGAAAGTAATTTACCGGAAGTCTCCAGGTCACTCTGTCCATTACTGAGTTCATTGATGCGCGCCTGAGTGATATTGATAAACTGATTAAAGTGGTCCATGAAATTGCCAAGTTCTGCACTCGGTTGTAATTCCATTGATTGATGCAGGTGTCCTTCGGTAAACTTTTCGATACTTTGGCTGATTTTACGCAATGGTTTTATTTCCTGCCTGAGGAAGAAATAAAATAACGGGGTAAGCAGAAAGATCGGTAAAGATATCGTGGCGATAAAAGGCATTTGCTCATAACCCAGTTGCAGCTCAGGTTTGATATAACCGAGACGAACAAATCCACGGTGTTCTCCCTGCAGGAATAACGGAGCATGGGATTCAATGAACTGAGTACGTTCATTGACGCCGCTGACAACTCTCTGGCTTAACCAGGATGAAGGCTCAAGTGGAACCGGTACATTAGGGACAATAATGCCGGGTGAGGTTACTTCCGATTTGACCTGGCCATTAATATCGACGATGACACCATAAGCGAAGTCCGGATTATTCTGGCCTTTTTGAAACGCCTGTAACAGGCCTTTTTCTCCAGGCATATTGATGACCTGATGCCATGGCATGCCGGATAACAGGCGGGCAAGGCCCAGTCCCTGCTCGTAAGCCTGCTTTTCTCTATTATCCCGCTGGTTGTCAAATAGCATGAATACGGTAACAGCTATAACCGCAAGAGATGCCAGTATCATGATATAACCCGGTTTTTCATTTTTTAACATAACTAACTCCTGTCGTCAGGTTTAAATGCATTTGTGACAGGGGAGAATTAATTGAAATCAAATTAATAGGCTGTTGTTCCTCCAATAGTGGACAAAGTGATATTGCTGTAATCTTGAAATGCATAGATTTACCACACTGAAATGAAAGACCGGTTTATTTAATATTTTCTGTATCCGTTATTTGTAGTTGAAATTATAGTAAATACAATGAAAGCACAGATAAGTTTTCGTCGCGTTGTGGTGCATATCACAGCTTTCTTCAAATGAAAGTATTGTGAGTGCTAAATTAATATAGTTTAATTTAGCAATTTGTACCGGTGATTACAGTTTGTCCAGGGCCGGTTTAATGATTTTGTATATTTGTGGGCGATGCTGCTTTATTTCTTCAACTGTCAAACCTTCCAGTGAAAACGGGAATTTGATCCATTGAGTGGTGGTGTGAATGTAATAGTCTGGTATTCGTTTTGTTTCATTTTTGGCGGGTTTATACCAGGGTACGGCAATTCGGATGTCCTCGGGAGTGTTGTTTCTACATTTAAGCTTCAATTCATCGATCAATGCTTCAATGGTGCGACCGGTATCAAATACATCGTCGACAATCAATAGCGGGTCATTACGGTTAAGATTTTTAACCAGATAGCCGAGACCATGGATTTTAACCTGCCGGGACTGATTGCCGATACCACTATAAGATGACGTGCGAATGGCAATATGGTCCGATTGAGTGTTGCCGTAATGGTCGAGGAATTCCTGTACGGCTATACCGATAGGTGTGCCGCCACGCCATAAAGCGATGATGGCTTTTGGCCTGAATCCACTGTTTAGAATTTGTAATGCCAGTTTTAAGGCATCGTTATGTAAATCCTCTGACGATAAAAATATTTTTTCAGGCATGCGAAAAAAAGACGGGAATAGTTGGTTGAATTGACCTGAGATTATATACTCGAAAGTTATTTCAAGTGACGATATTTTAATGCAGAAACTGTTTATCACATCCGAACAATTGTTACTGGACTCATATCGCCTTTCGATGCAAATTTATGAAAGTGGGTTTCGTCCTGACTTTATTGTTGGTTTATGGCGGGGTGGCAGCCCGGTAGGTATTGCGGTACAGGATTGCCTGGATTATCTGGGCATCAGCACAGATCATATTTCGATCCGTACCTCGTACCGAGGGATGGAGTCTTATCAGTCTATGATAGAGAACTCGGGTTCAATTCGAGTACATGGAACTCAGTATCTGATAGAGAATATGAATGTTGAAAACTCCCTGCTGATTATTGATGATGTGTACAGTTCAGGTTTAAATGTACAGGCGGTTATTCAGCGACTGCAGAAAAAATGCCGAAAAAATATGCCATCGGATGTCAGAGTTGCTGTGCCCTGGGTCAAACCCGTAAGAAATAAAACGAACCGGGTTCCTGATTATTTTCTGTATGAAACAGAACAATGGCTGGTGTTACCGTATGAACTAAATGGTTTGACCGAACAGGAAATTGCAGAAAACAAACCAATGGTTAAACAGCTTGCCGATCAGTTGCTGTAGGGTGCGCCGTGCGCACCATAAGTATTAAATTTTATATTGGAGTGCTTTACGCACCCAGCGGAGAAAAAATTGAAGTTCAATGTCGAACAGTTCCGCGCATGGGAACATAAGAAAGTCACGTTACTGGGTATGTCCGGTGTCGGTAAATCCTACCTGTCGACCATGTTGAGAGATGGTTCAAACTGGTTTCATTATTCGGGCGATTACCGCATAGGAACGCGTTACCTCGATGAGCATATTCTGGATATGGTGAAGCAGCAGGCGATGCAGGTTCCTTTTTTAAAAGAGTTATTTCGTAACGACTGGATTTATATGCGTAACAATATCAAGGTGCATGATCTTGGGCCGGTATTGAGTTTTGTAGGCAAACTCGGTAATCCCGAACTGGGAGGCGTTGAACTGGAAGATTTCATAAATCGGCAGGCTCTATACCGGGATGCTGAAATTGCTACTATGCGCGATGTGCCAGAATTCATCAAAAAAGCGCAGAATATTTATGGCTATCCCCATTTTGTGAATGATGTAGGAGGTAGCCTGTGCGAACTGGAAGAACCGGGTGTGATCGAGGCTCTGGCTGAGCATACATTAATACTTTACATTCAGGTAACCAATCAGGAGGAAGAAAATAAACTGATTCAACGGGCGGTCAGTGCGCCGAAGCCGCTATATTACCGGCCTGAATTTCTAACAGAACACCTGGCTCTGTACCTGGCCGAAAATAATCTGGATTATGCGGCAGAAATGGATCCGGATGAATTTGCCCGCTGGGTTTTTCCGCGTTTATTTCGTTCGCGTATTCCACGTTATGAAAAAATAGCAAAACAGGGTTACACGGTAACCTCTGAAGAAGTGTCACAGGTTAAAAATGAACGGGATTTTCTGGCGTTGCTGGAAACAGTCATAAAGAGACAAAGCTAATGCCTATTGTTGCACACAATAATTTACCCGCTTTCGATAAATTGAGGAAAGAAGGCATCCTTATTCTGGATGAAAAGCGTGCTATGAGTCAGCATATTCGCGAACTTCATATCGGTTTGTTGAATATGATGCCAGATGCTGCGTTGAAAGCCACGGAGTTACAGTTTTTCCGCCTGATTGGTGACAGTAACCCGATTGCACAATTTTTCGTGCACCCCTTTACGCTGGATACTCTGCCGCGTGGAGAGAAGGCACAGGCTCATATTGATGCATATTACGAATCATTCGATCAAATTCGAGAGCAGGGGCTGGATGGGTTAATTATTACTGGCAGTAATGTGAAAGGACCCGAGTTATCCAGTCAGCTTTTCTGGGAGCCGCTGATAGAAGTAGCTGACTGGGCTTATCAAAATGTGACCTCTACGCTGTGTTCCTGTCTTGCGACGCATGCTCTGATGGAGTTTCGTTATGCTCAGAAACGGCATCCTCAGGAGGTAAAAAAATGGGGTGTTTTTAATCATCGGGTAACGGCACAACATCATCCACTGACAGTCGATATCAATACTCATTTCGATGTGCCTCATTCACGTTGGAATGCGGTATATCCTGAACAGTTTGCTGAGGCTGGATTGCGGGTGTTAGTAACAGAAGAGGATGATAGCTGTGTGCATCTGGCAACCAGTGAAGATGGTATTCGTACCGTGTTTTTTCAGGGTCATCCGGAATATGACACGATTTCTCTATTAAAAGAATTTAAGCGCGAAGTATATCTTTTTATTGCGGGTGATCTGCCAGCATACCCGCCATTTCCGCAAAATTATTTCGGGGCTTTCGAACAGGCGGTTTTGAATGAGTATCGCTATTATTTATTGAGTGCTATTAAATCAGGCGATGATTTGCCGGAGTTTCCGGAACAAAAAATTATACCGTATTTGAATAACAGCTGGTGCGATACGGCCGATGCTGTGGTGGGTAACTGGATAGGTTTGATATATCAGTTAACTCATATAGACAGGAATAAACCTTTTATGGATCATATCGATATTGATAATCCACTGAGCCTGCAAAAATAAACCTCCCGATTACCCCTGAGATTCAGCTATTAATCATTTTGAATACAAAGAAAAGCTTTACTCTCGCTAAAACGCAAAGATTAACTGCTTCAAGTTGATTAGGCTTACAAAGTAGGATTGGTTTTCCTTTGCGTTCTTTGGTCCCGGCGAGAAACCATTTTTCTGTTGTTTTTTGACAATGGCTATATTTCAGGGGTAATCAGCAAAATAAATATACTTTTAAGCAAAAAATAAACCTTTTCTGTTGATTTATCACTTTGAAAACATAGAATTATAAAATATAACTATAAACTCCATATAAATAGGAGTAATTCATTTAATTTATCAGTTAATCTGTTTAAAAATGTCTCAGGAATAGTAAAAAACTATAAAAAATACCTGAAAAACTGATGAATTAAATCAAATTGATCAAAAAAACTGCAAAGTTTAATTAACTAGAGGGGGCTTAAGCCATGGAAGAGATAAACCAGAAAGCGTTGGATCCGGATCAATTACCATTTGTAGCACCAAGTAATAAATTACCTTTATTCGCTGCTTTACAATGGATGTCATTAAGCTGGAAGGATTTTAAAGCTGCGCCCCTAGTCAGCCTGGTTTATGGCCTGGTGCTGGTGCTCATAAGTTATTTGCTGGCAATTGCAAGCTGGTATCTGGGCGGAGCGGTACTGTTATTCAGCCTGCTATCGGGACTGGTGTTTATTGCTCCAGTTTTAGCTCTTGGGCTGTATTCAGTGAGCTGTCAGATTGAAGCAGGTTATAAACCCAAACTGGCTTTTTGTATTCGCGAAGGAAAAAGGCACCTGGGTAATGAACTGATATTTTCCGTGATCCTGTTGGTAGTGTTTCTATTGTGGACCAAGGCTGGCACTGGAATTCATATCTTTTTCCCGATGGAGTCTGATACTCAACTGTCCGATTACATTACTTTTTATACCATTGGAAGTCTGATTGGCGCGGTATTTGCGGGTATCGTATTTCTGGCCAGCGCTTTTGCATTGCCCATGATGATGGATCGCAGAGCGGATGCGATTACGGCTGTTATCACCAGTGTTAATGCCGTTTTACAGAATAAAATGCCGATGCTGATCTGGGTAAGCATTATTGTTGCCTGTGTGGTTGTCTGTTTTCTTACCGCTTTTCTCGCCATGGCGGTGTTGATGCCTTTGCTTGGTTATGCTACCTGGCATGGTTACAAACAAACTATTAATGCTGAATTGTGGCAGGAAAATAAAAAGCTGAATGATAAATATCCTGTTGTTGATCAGTTAACTCATTAATAATTTAAGGTCTGCATAATGAAATTAGAAGAAATACAGAACCTTATAGACGATACCAAGGTAGTTGTAGTTGGCAGTCAACTAACTGATACGCGTCGTATTGAACAAGTATTAGAAG